>PFRX01000026.1:0-32549 GCA_002788775.1 Candidatus Peregrinibacteria bacterium CG_4_9_14_0_2_um_filter_53_11
AAATGCTAGCTTACAACAAGCATAACTAATAAAGATGAAAATAGTTTTCTCCAACCACGCCGAAAAACGAATGAAGGAAAGGCATATTTCAAAAAGTGAAGTTGAAGAAACAATCCTGAATCCAGATAAATCTGGCAAACAAGATTTTAAGAATTTTGCCATGAAAACTAGAAAAAATGGTCAATTACTGATAACATATTATTTGGATAAACAAGGAGTCGCACATGTAATTACAGTTATTTCAACCTCTAAAATCTCTAAATACCTGAAATAATGCAAAAACTAGAATACGATCCAGAAGTCAAAATTCTTAAAATTCGTTTTCTGCGTGGTAAAAGCGTAGATAGCGATATAATCGGCAATCTAGTTTTAGATTACGACAAAAAAGGCCATTTAGTGAAAGTTGACATTATGGATGTCAATCTTGAAGATTTTATTGGCATTGCCGATCATAAGAAAAAGAAAACTATCGCCTAACAGCATATAAACGACTCACTTCGTTCGCTCAAATTGACCACTGGTATCCCTTCGGGATATTGTACCAGTGGTCAACTTCGTTTATACGCGGACGTTAGGCGCACTATATAATATATTCTTCCCCCGCTAAGGCGGCGATGCAATCGGGATAATTTTTCTATGCGAGATTACATTAAAACAATTTTACGCGGAGTCGGCCAAGTGATGCTGCAAAATAACGCCCTAACGGGACTGCTGTTTTTAGCCGGAATATTTTACAACTCCTGGCTCATGGGTCTGGGCGCAGTTATGGGCACTATCGTTAGTACATTTTTTGCCAAATCTCTAAAATATCCCAAAGAAGATATTGAAGATGGCCTATACGGATTCAACGGCACATTAGTTGGAATCGCAATTTTGTTTTTCTTCGGCATTAATATTTTTACAGTCCTGGCCATCATTGTTGGTGCCGCTCTTTCCACAATTATCATGCAGGCGATGGAAAAAAGAGTCCCCGCTTTTACCGCACCTTTCGTCGTATCTACTTGGGTAGTAATGCTCGGCATAACAATCTTCAATCTCACGCCCCTTCTTTCATCGCCATTACCACAAAACAGCTCTCTTGACTTGTTTTCGACAGTTAGTATGGGAGTTGGCCAGGTTATGTTTCAGGGTAATGTAGTTACCGGCATATTATTTCTTTTGGCAATCCTTGTTAGTTCACGCGTTGCTTTCGCTTACGCTCTATTCGGATCGTTACTCGGCGGTCTATCCGCCCTACTCTTAACACTGCCCCTTAATGCGATTAATGTCGGCCTTTTTGGCTATAACGCTGTTCTGTGCGGCATAGCATTAGGCACGAAAAAATGGAACGGATTTATACTAGCGACTTTCGCAACTATCTTGTCCGTTCTACTGAATTACTGGTTAGGCAGGGTTGGGGTTATCACTCTAACTGCCCCATTTGTAATGGCCACGTGGATGGCACTATTTTTAAAAAGTAAGCTGAAAGAAAAAATTTAAAACGTCCCCGATTGCCCGTCCTTTGCTTTTCGAACTGGGGTTTTACATAAGGCGAAATGCCGTTACAATAGAAAACTATAATTTCATTCCCTATACTGTGGAGCCGCTCAAAAGATTGCCATTAGAGGCAAGACCACCCGATGATCTCGACTCAAGTGTAGAGGACGAGAAAATAAGAAGACTCAAAGTGACTCAAGTAAGGCCTTTTGGTCTCATTCTCGAAGATGGAGGTTTCATCCACATTCAGAAAATTAGCGATTTCCATCAAGGTTCTGCTTTTAGAGCAGGTGAACTTGCCCAATGGTATCCCGTAGGTTCACCCGTCCTTATTAAACTTGAAAACAGAAAAAAATTATTAAATGGAAAAGAACGTATTGATTATAATTTCTACGGACCAGCTGACGTCATTGACGTAATAAGTGAAAATACCTCGTGCAACAGCACATTAGCTGTTCGGCCTCCAGACTCCCCAAAGTTAACTTTAAAAGGCCAACTTCGCCCACCCCCTAGATATTGTACGGAAATTTTATAGCATTTATATGAAACCATTAGACATTCTTAATCAATGGATGCAGGCAGCGAACCAAACTGATGTTGAAAAGTTACTCGCTCTGTACGATCAAAATGCGACATTAATTCCTACATTTTCAAATGTAATTTCAAATACTCCGGAAAAGCTTCGGTTGACTAACTACATCTGGCTCGCTTCGCCCTCAAGTTGACCGGTTGTGGGCTTTTGGCGCATTATGCAAGTGGTCGATTTCGCTAGCACTCACATCGCATACTATGAAAACGACAAAAAGACTCATTGTTTGGGGGCTTATTATAGTTCTCGCACTCACTGTCCTTGTAGCGATGCAGTTCACTAGCGAGGTGCAGTGGAACGAAGCTGGTGCCTACATCGTTATCCTGCTGGTCGTTGGCGGCCTTTTCGAACTGTGGCAGTGGCTCAAAACTCGCGGCAAGACATATCGCATCGCTTTCGGGATTGGAGTTGCGGGAGTGTTTCTTCTCGGCTGGGTCAGTGGCGCTGTTGGTATTATTGGAAGTGAGAACAACCCGGTAAACTTAATGTACTGGGCGGTACCGATCGTCGGAGTTATCGGCTCCCTTATTTCACGCTTTCATTCACGCGGAATGGGACGTACATTGTTTATGATGGCAGTTGTTCAGTTCTTGATTCCAGTAGTTGCACTGATTCTCTCGCCGGAAGTTAGCTGGGGCAGTGCGGGAGTCACGGGAGTATTTGTTGCTAACTCCATCTTCGCCGCTCTGTTTGCAAGTTCGGGTTTGCTCTTCTTACGTGCCACGCGCGAGCACAACTAACAAAACTACTATGACTTCTTATAAACACACTCAAACCGGGTACTTAATGCTCATTGTTTTACTGGCCGTGACGACCCTCTTTGTGTGGGTGCAGATTACAGCCCGTGCTGAGCCGCCCTCGTACGACTCCGGCACAAATTTTGTCGTTACTGCAGTAACGACACTGATTTTGCTTATACTTGGGTCGTTTACAGCACTCTCGGTATCGATCGGCAGAAGCCATCTTAGGATCAAATTCGGCTATGGAATTTTTCGTAAAAAATTCCCACTGAGTGATATTGCTGCGGCTAAACAAGTAAAAAATCACTGGTACTACGGCTGGGGCATACGACTGTGGTTTTGGCCCTCTATGTGGATTTACAACGTTTCGGGCTTTGATGCGGTTGAAATCCGAATGAAGAACGGAAAAATCTACCGAATAGGAACAGACGAGCCGGAAAAACTCGAGACCGCGATCAAGCAGGCCATACAGCCTCTTAACCGCAGCTGACTCGTATGGCACATATTTTCATCATTCACGGCGTGGAAGGTCATCCGGAAGAAAACTGGTTGCCTTGGCTTAGAAAAGAGGCCGAGAAGCTGGGCCATACCGTGACCGTTCCCCACTTCCCCACTCCAAAAAACCAGACGCTTGCGCACTGGCTTTCGGTGATTGAAGAGTATTCGGAGTTTCTCACGCCGGCGACGGTTCTCATCGGTCACAGTTTAGGTGTGCCATTCATTCTGAATATCCTTGAAAAATATCCCGCTAAAGCGGCGGTTCTTGTCGCCGGCTTCGTGGGAAAGGCTGGCAACCACTTTGATGAAGGGATGGCCACGTTCGCCCAGAAACCTTTTGACTGGGAGCGGATCAAAAATAACTGCCAAAACTTCACAGTTTTCCACTCAGACAACGATCCTTACATCAAGCCGGAAAAGGGCCGGGAAGTCGCTGCTCAATTGGGTGTCGAACTAACACTCGTAAAAGGTGCAGCTCATTTCAACAAAGCCGCCGGCTATGAAACATTTGATCTGCTACTCAAAAAAATAAAGCCCTTTTTATAATCACCGCCATCCTTGGTATATAATTGCTCCGACGCAACAATTTCATACTAAAAAAAAGACCATGGAACACGACGATCAAAATGAGTATGAGACGCTGAGGAGTGAGCAAGACCCGAGCGGCGAGCGGGAAACTTCAAGGAAGGTTTTGAGGGGCATTTTCGGTGCTAAAACAGCCGAAGAAAAACGTGCTTTGATCAAGAAATCCCTACTTGGTATCCCCCCAGTGGTCGCCCTTATTTTGGGCCTCTTCTACTGGCGATTTGGGCTCATTCCACCGATCGGCATAGGCGTGGCCGTCTTCATGACAGTCTTCCTGCTCCTAACGGCACTGGCTACCTATGCCTCGGACAAAACACACCTTCACTCGGAACAGGCACTTCAGGGAAGTCTGGCCGACAAAATAGGCGCATTCTGGCTTGTCAGTGTGGTATTCGGCCCCTTCTTCGCTTGGGTAGTCGGAAGCACAAACTTCTTCACACTCGAGACGACTCAGCTCATCCAGTTCATCCTCAGCGCACTGCTCCCGGTAGTATGCGTACTGCCGCTGCTCAGCTATGTAACCCGGAAAAACTTCTTTATTACCCTTCCGATTCTTTTCGTAATTACGGGCCTGGCCGTTTACTCGCACTGGAGTGTGGTGGTTATGGTTTTAACCTAGGGCCACTTTTTACCCGAGTGAAAAGTTCAGCCGAAAAAAGAGCGGTGATTTTTTTTCAGAGGCTTGAGTTCGCGATGATAGCAGCCCGGAGGCATTGACATAGTTGGCGAAAAAGCTACTATTCTAGCCACCTATGAGCTACGGAGAATCACCCGCAGGCGATGGTAATGGGCGACAGCTTAGGTCAAGGCCGGCTGAGAGCGCACCACCACAACCAACACTAGAGTCTCTAGCGGCTTTTGAGCTGGGGACGGAAGTGGCACGTGCGAGAGCGGCACAGAACGAAGCACGGAGGCAGGAGCTGGCCGCTGCCCTAGAGGAAGAGAAGACTCGAGAACGAACCGTGGCAATGGGATTAGCGGCTACGACTAAAGCAATCGCAGAGCAAGCCGCAAAAATACAAGCCCAGTTAGAAGTCCACGAGGCGTTCCAGGTCAAACGGAAGGAAATAGAGGCTCGGCGGGCACAAATTGCAGCTGAGCGCGAGGCTCGGCGCGAGCGTGAAGCTCATGAGCGAGCACGAGCAGCTAAGGCTGCAGATGAAGAGCGGCGCGCCGAACGCCTGCGCCGAAAAGAAGAGCGTATCGCTGAGGAAAACCGTGCCGTAGAGCTCAGCATTGAGCGAGCCATAAATGCAGCCCTCGCAGAGGTACAATTTGAACGAGCAGAGCGGATTCAGTCTGCCAGAACGCGGGTCGCGCAAGAGCGTCTTCGTGCGCAAGAGGCAGCGAGGGAGGCGGTAGTTCGGATACGTCGTGAAGCAGCTGAACAAAACATAAGGCGTATAGCTGCGATGGGGGGCTCTAATATTTCAGATGTACAAGCGGGGATAGAGGAGCTTCGCCGTGTATTGTATGGAGACGAGAGCCCGGCTGCTGCACATTGGACAGGTGCTAGCGGAGATGACGCACGCTCGCGTGATATCGAGGCGCAAATCACCACCTTCGTGGGAACACTCAATCGGACTCCCGAGGATCTTGAAGCGCTCGGTTTTAGAGTGAAAGAAAAGGTCAATGGGCCCAGGCCACCACTCCCCCGGCCCCTTCCACCTACTCCACCGCGAGAAGAGAGACCTACCCGGCTGGTGCATCCCGACCAGCTCCCCTGGGATTCCATTGAAGCAGCTGACGCTTCCGCCGGCTTTGAAGCGGCTCTACGGACCCGGCTTATACCAATGGAGGAGATTGACCCCAGGGTGGACGATGAGTGAAGAAGTAGGGAGAGTGCCACAGCCCGACCTTGCGAAAAAATAAAAAAAGACGTATAATATATATTAAATATACTATATAACACACATGAAAATGCGATCGAAGAAACTAATAATTGCGGCAGTAGTAGTAACCCTCCTGGGGGGTAGCCTTTGGCTATCCGGCAACTCATCTCTCTTTCAGGGGAAGCTGACTTCATTCAATAAGAAAAGCACGCTGGTGAAAAAAAATCTGCCCACTTTGGGATCGACCGCTACCCCACTAAAAGCCCCTCGCGTCACAAGGACCCCGGCTCCGAATAACGCAACTCCACCTTCCGCCCCACAAGAGCCGGCCCAAAGCTATGAACTCCCGGCAGTAGTCGACGTGGCCGGATCGTTCGTCCCGAATGAGGCCGTTCTAATCCAACTTTCTGCAGCGAGCAGAAGTGTTGTTCCACTACCGGCAGGTGACTCCTGGGCCATTCTGGTTAGCCAGCAAGGAGGCCCGATAATCGCCTCGACCGCCACAGACGGTGAGGTTGGACTAAATGGCACGACCTACCAAATTACACAGATTCGGGGAAGTAAACGCTACACCCTAACTGCACCACTTCCAGCCGGAAACTACAGCGCCGAGCTTTATAACGGCAACTCCAGATTAGCCACAGCCGACTTCAGAGTGCTCGATCCTCGGACTTTTTCTCTTGAATTTGCCTCGTCTCAAGTCACTCCCGGCACGCGCGCCACAGCATACGTCAAGGACGCAAGCGGCAACCACAAGCTCCTTCCTGCCGGAAGCTACGGCCTAGACCTCCGCCAGGCTAGTGGAGAACAGTACATTGTTCGCACAAATAATGCCGACCTTGCCGGTGCCCGTAACCCGGATGGCTCATTAATAGAAGCAATGCGTGAGGACCCGACTAATGGCAGCTATAACTTTTCAGCACCAACACAGGCGGGAAGCTACGTACTCCAACTCACAGCTGATGGAAGGTGGCTGGGAGAGGTGGAACTCGATGTTGCCAGACCAAAAGAGACATCAGAGAAAAAATAGCACCGGCCAACATATGCGAAAAAGATCACTTAAATCCACTATCCATTGAGGAGTGGATTTAAGTTTTTTTTAATGCAAATAAGCTATAATAGTGGTGTGGAAAATTCTATTGCATCACAAATTCGCAACAACAACCTGAAAGTTTATCTGATGATCGCTATTCTGACGGCGATTATCGGTCTTTTCGGGACGGTACTTTCGTATACATTCAACTGGGGGCTTACGGGAACGGGTTACTTTTTAGTGGCCGCGGGAGTGATCAACTTTATCGCCTTCTTTTTCTCGGACCGAATAGTCCTGAGGATCGCCAAGGCCAAGCCGGTAAGTCGCGAGCAGGCGCCCGAACTCTATCAGATCGTAGAAAAACTCTGCATAAAGGCGGAGCTCCCCATGCCAAAGCTCTATCTCCTTAATGACACAACAATGAACGCCTTCGCGACGGGGCGCGACCATTCCCACAGTGCTGTTGCCGTCACGCGAGGACTTCTTGAAAAAATGCGAAAAGAGGAGGCTGAGGCCGTTCTGGCACACGAGATATCACATATCCGAAACTATGATATGCGAACAATGGCCGTGGTGAGTATCCTCGCGGGTTTTGTGAGCATTCTGGCAGACCTCTACTGGTCTTCGACACTCTTTAACCGCGGACAAGACCGAGACAGCTCGGGAACGATGGCTCTGATTGGTGCTGCACTTTCGCTGTTCGCACCACTAACGGCCTTTTTCATCCAGCTGGCCATCTCACGAAAACGTGAGTACGTGGCAGACGCCGGCTCGGCCGAGCTTACCGCACAGCCCAAAGCCCTTGCATCAGCCTTAAGGAAGATCTCGATGGACGTCCGACTACCCAAACATTTTAGCTCCTCAACCGCACACCTCTATATCTCATCTCCGGGGCGAACCTCCCTTCTCGACAGGCTTTTCTCAACACACCCACCGCTCGAAGAACGCATTAAAATTTTAGAAAACCTCCAAGTCTAATGAGTAAATCCGCTTCTGAAGAAAAAATAACTATCGGCTCGCACGTAGCAATGAAGGTTCAGTGTGCGATGTGTAGTAAAGAAGGAATAGGCGAAGAGTTTACTACCGCCCAGGATCACAAGAACAACGAGATTCACCTCTGCCTCGAGTGCAAAGAGAAAACCAACATGGCCTTTGAACAGGAGACGCACAAGCCTAATCTGATTTTGGGAGTTCTTTTTGGAGCGGTGGGAGCGGCAATTGGAGGAGCCATCTGGTACCTCGTGACCATCGGCTCAGGCTGGGAGATCGGCTATATCAGCATTGGACTTGGTTACCTAACCGGCCTTGGCGTGTATCGAGGTGCAGGAAAAAAACGAGGGCACCAGCTGCAGATTATCGCGGCCATCTTAGTAGTGGTTACCATCGTCATCACAAACAAGTTCATCTTCGATCAGCTGATAAACGACTACATCCAGGCTAATCCCAACGAGTTCCCCGGCTTCCCGGTAGGAGAGTCCGTCTCGATCTCCTTCCTGGAGCCCGAGTTCTGGAAAAGCATGGTCTCACCAATCGGCCTTCTGATCTACGCGACGGGAATCTACGTCGCCTACTCATACTGCAAACCACGCAGCATTGGCTGAGGCGGACTTTCACCACGGCAGCCAGCTCCACAGCCTTTAATCGGCTCTAGAACCTAACGAGCTCGGTTACCTTCGTAACAGTGTAACCGTTAAAGGTCAGCGGCTCATCAAGCTCAAGAAGGGGGGTTTCGCCATAGAGCGAGTCAAAAGCCCTGCTGATAGTGGGGCGGTTGGTAAGGGCTCCCGGAGTGTTCATCGGGGCAACGATGGATGCTATGCCGCGAGCTTGAGCAATCGGCTTCAGATACTCAACGAACTCCTTAAGGAAACTCTCCGCATTAAGCTGGGTGATGTAGTTTTGGCGAGGGTTAAGGCCGCGAACAATGAGAGTCTTTTCCCCACCGATCGTCCGCTCGAAAAGGAGACAGCTACCCATCAGATTCTCATGAACAGCATCACCCGGATTGCTGACAAAGGCGAGTCCGATCATATCAGGATTATTCTTCACAATGTCATCACGGCTGGTCCAACAGGCATCGCCGTAGTACCCACTGAGCTCCGCCATCGGTCCGCGAGAGGGAATGGCTGCGATTTTTTTAGTACCCTTACTTGCGTGAGCCTCAAGACGCTGACGCTCATCAGTAAGGGCATTGAGGCTAAAAATCTGAGAGAGACGCTTTTGCTGAGTCTTATCGAGATTAAGGGCTTTAACACCCTCAGTAAGGACGAGATCTCCAATGTAGTTCGTAACGTAGTTGATGGCGTTATGCGTTATCTCGTCGGGAAGTCCTTCATGCTCACCTCCAAAATCCGGATTGAGTTCGTGAGAAAATGTGACTAAAAGCTCGCGAAGGGCAGCCGTCGTGAGTGGATTATCCTTTTTGTCGTAAGACAAGAGTGCCTTAACAAAGGCAGGCAGCTGAACCGCCTCGCGAACAACCTCATGGAAACCCGTGAGTTGTGCCTTCTTACCTGTGAGCCCCTTAACCGCACCCCCCTCGCCGGCGCTGCGGGCGGTTTCGAGCTTGGCTTCAAGCTCCTCCAGCTTATCAATTTCATCCGTGTAGTAGTCCTCAACCGGATGCGTCAGATGGTTGAGATCTTTAATAGTGTCATGATACAAGTCACGCGGCTCAGTAACCCGCAACTGCGAGGGCGGCGGACTCTCTACTTTTAGAGCGGCCTGGAGGTTTTTTAGGTCAATAATCTCAAATTCGAGTTCGGCGATCTTGGACCGGGCACTCAGGCGGCCAAGACCCAAGAGACCACGCTTCAGCCTTTTGACCTCCTCCTCTAAACGGTAAATCTTGTATCCAAGACTCTGCTCATCGCCAAGTCCGGTCTCTTTATCAAAGGCCTTACGGCCGGCGGCAAGTGCATCTTCATACTTCACGGAACAGGAGTGAAAAAGGTCGTAGGCCTTTTTATAGCCAACGACTTGCTCAGCTACCTCGTCTAAAACACCTTCAGATGGGGTCAACTCATCCATAGATGAGAGCCCCTCATCCTTAAAGCGAAAACCCCGTAGAAGCTCATTGATCCTCTCTACCTTTTCGCGTATCTCCCCGGCCGCTTCAGTGGCCTGGGCAGCTAGACGGTTAACCAGAGCAAAACAGTCGTCGGAACCAAGATCTTTATGGTCCTCATGCTCATGACGCACTTGTGGGGGAAGGACGTTAAAGAGTTCTGTTGAGAGCCCTTGAAGATGGTCAAAAAATGAGTCGAGAGCTGCCCTCTCATTCACACGGTCAACCGCACTCTGTATCTCGAGGTGAACGGCAGCAAAGGGAGAGGGGCCAGCTGCTTCGCCCATCTTGGTAGCGGATTGACCTTCCTCCGGCCGTCTGGCCTGCGCAACCTGAGGCCGCTGAGGCCGATCGTCGCGGTTAAGTTGTGGTGCGGAACTCCCCATAGGTGCAAACTGGATACGCAGCAAAAGGGCATAAAAGGCCCGAGCAAAAAAGAAAAATCTCATTATTATAGCTTAAATAAGGCTTGGGAACAAGCGGGACAAGGCAAAACAGACCTTAATTAAAGACTCAAAACGGTTACTAAGTGTGCGACATTATTACTAACCACCTTGGTATATGACTAAGTACGGGCCAAAGGCACAGGAAAAAATAAAAAAAGTTATGAAGGAGTATAAGAAGGGCGCTCTGACGAGTGGTGGAAGTGGAAAGAAAGTAAAAAGCCACAAACAAGCAGTTGCGATAGGGATCGCAGAGGCACGCGCCGCGGGGGCTAAAGTCCCTAAACCTAAAAAGTCGTCCTAAAGTACTGAGCAAAAGGGACACTAAAACTAGGGCCCGAGTGTTCAGAGGTGCATGGGAGTTCTCGACATCATCATTATCATTCTTCTTTTGGGTCTCATCGGCGGTTTTTTCTTTCAGGCGGCCGCCTGGATAATTCAGCTCCTTGCGGGCTTCTTCGTAATCCTCCTGATAATCCGCCTGGTCCAGCAACTGTCCAGGTGAGAGGGTCTTAAAAGCGCCACCCGAAGTCACGCATCTTGCCAGGCCGCTTTAATTATGGCATAATAAAAAGATAAAACAAAAACATATGGGCGAAAAACCTTCTTTCAAAACTCAAAATCCCGTTGAAAAACTACGCGATCTCTACCCTCTGACGAAAGAACTGCGGTCAGTACTTTTTGCGATGGAGACCAAGACGGTTGAGATTCGCCCCTACAGCGAAAAAGAGGAGCCACACACAATGAGTCAGGCGCTCAAAGCGATGGGACTCAGCTGGAAGGAGATCAAAGCCGTGGTTAGCCGTACCGTCGATAAAGGATACAACGCCAACGTGATGAAGATTGGCGACACACTCCAGATAAAGAACGGGGCGCTTCTTATCGAGGAGGCCGGTGGCCGACAGATCGCCATTCCACTTGGCGACGAAGTCGACGGTGAGACAGTTAAGCCCTTTGAGATCTTTTCAAAAAAGAAAAAAGAACACGTGAAGGACCGCACGCGCCTTGCCTGGGAGAGCATCCCTCAGGCCGACACAACGCATATTCTCTACGACTCACTGCAGTCACGTGGGCTCCAGCCAACAAAGGAAAACATCCAGCATGCATGGGGATTGATGCGTGACGATGGCCCGCTTCTTAGCGAGTTGAGGAGTTCGGGAGAAAAACGGCTGCGCAAACTTCCTGATAATTTCTTTGACCGGCCCGCAGCAAAAACGCCACTCGACTACTTGGCTATAATAAAGTTCCTGAGCCTACGCTACCCCGACGGCCTCGGTGAGGTCGCGGCGACGAAAGAAGGATATAAGGCGACACCTGTGGTAGAGGTCCAACCAAAGGAGAAAGCTAGAGCTGAGCCGGAACCTCACGACGGTGAACTCGAGGCTCCAGCCGAGCCAGCTCGTGAAAGACCGGTTCCACCAGCCGAACCAAAGCCCAAGGCTACTCCAAAACCCGAGCCCAGGCCCGCCCCAAAACCTGAACCAGAACCCGAGCCTAAAGTTGAGCCAGACCCCGAACCTAGACCTGAACCAAAACCTGAGCCTAGAGTTGAGCCAAAACCCGAGATTCGCCTTGAGCCAAAAGTTGAGCCTAGACCCGAGCCTAGAGTTGAGCCAAAACCTGCGCCAGTTGTCGCTCCGCTTCCAGCGGCCGAACCGGCAAGCACGGGCCCAGCCGCAGCACCCCGTGAGGCTGCACCCGCCGAACCTGAAGTATCCATTGAGGGCCTCCAACGGGCACTGCTTGAGGATAGAGAGCTCACCCTATCATCGAGTTACAAACTCGCCTATGCACTTACCCTCTATAGAAGCTCACTTGAAAAAGAGCTGCGTCAAAACCTCCCGGTAACAGTCAACGTCAATCCTAAGGGTGGTTACGACTGCAGCTGGCAGCGCCCCAGCGATCGCACAGATGTCCTCAAACATGTTGGAACCGTTGAGGAAGTGAAGAGTGAGACGATCAAAGTTTACGAAAGCTGGCTCCATTACCAACTGAGTGTTCTTGAGGAGCAGATCGGTCTCAACCGCACAGAGACATACTCCAAAAAACTCGACGTCTGGCGCTCGTTTTCGTTTAAAGGATGGGAGGGATCTATACCCGGCGAGGTCAAGATGCTCACGCTTCAGGGCGTACGGGTCCGGGCCCTCCTTCCTCATGGAAACATCGTTGATAAGGTGTTTCCAACGGCGGAAGAGGTGAGAGAATCACTCTTGAAGGCCGAATCTGAAGGAAAGACCGACCTCGCTAACTTTACCGCCTGGACACAGTCACAAGGTTTGAACATACGCCGCGAGATCGCCCCCAACCACTATCGATTCACCGACGGACTTCACGGTTACCAAATCGACATCAACCTAAACCCCAGCGATGATGGTGTGAGAGGAACTATTGGCACCAAGGGAGATCCAAGTATGACTCAAATAAAAGCGCCCAATGCTCGTGAACTGTTCAAAGAGTTAGACAAGGCCTTTGAAGCTCGCAAAAAAGATGAACACGATGAACGTGAACTAGCCCCGACCAAAAACAGAGAAACCATGTCCCGCTTTCTACGAGGCTTTGGTATTGACGAGGCCAAGTCGTCGACAACCGAGGCAGGAAGGCATCTCTATACAGCGGATAAAACTGACAAGGAAACCGGCGGAATACTGGCGCGCATCGCAATCATCGAACAGGCTAACGGACGTTATGAAACACATGTTTTCAGCACCTCTCAGGGAAACCTTTTCCAAAGCAAGGATCACGTATCGTTCGAGGATGCTTTTGCTGCAATCAAGCTCCAGCTGAACAGGGGCCTCATCAAGTTCTAAATCCTTTTCTGCGAACGTGCCATCTGATTGACGAGGCGGTAGAGTAGGCGAACGCCGACCACCGCATCCCACGAGTCCATATCACCCGGCTGCACGACTCCCGGAGCTACCTCACTAAGGTCGAATCCTAAAATGGTCCGGCCGCTCTTTACCAACTCGTCGACGAGATAAAGAACCTGCTCATACTCAAGGCCGCCGGGAACGGGTGTTCCGGTGTGGGGGCAAAGGGAGGGGTCGAGCGCGTCGATATCAAAACTGATGTAGACCTTGTCCCCGAGCGTCTCGACAATCTGTGCGCACTGCTCTTTCCAGCTCACGCCATCAAAAGCTGCACGCTTGAGCTGGCGATCGGTGAAGGCGGTTATCGGGCCACCCTTCGAGGCGGCTCCATGCGCTGAGCCAGCTCCGTCGGACTCGGCGGCACGACCGGCGGTTCTAATAAGATCGGCCTCGTCTTGGCAGTAGTCGCGGATTGCCAGGACGGTGAGTTTTTCGACGGCCTCAAGCTGACGCGCATTAAACATGATCGAGGCGTGTGAGTAGGTGAAGCCCTCGTAGGCGTCGCGAAGGTCGGCATGGGCGTCGATATGGAGGATCGAGAACTTCTCATGGCGCCTGGCAAGCTCTCGGATCAGGCCGAGCGAGACGCTGTGCTCACCACCCAAGATGCAGACGGCCTTGCCGGCATCAAGATGAGTTTTTGAGATATTCTGGACCCAGTGGTTGAGCTCCTCGCCGGCCGCATTGATCTCGGCGTAGTGTGAGGCGAGCTCCTCATCTTGAACGGAACCACCCTCGGCAAGATGATCGAGACAGTCGATCGCCTTGGCGCGAAGTTTTTTATTGCGCTCCATCCACTCCTCTGAAATCGGCTCCATCGCCACGCCCACTTTCCAGACGTCGGGCATATCTTCATCAAAAAGATCCACCTGAACCGAGGCGTCGAGCATGGCCTGCGGAGCTCCGTGAGCTCCCTCACGATACGAGACGGTCACATCCCACGGTACCGGAACTACGACGACCTGGGCCTCATCAAGAGTGAAGGGCAGGCCGTAGATATTTCCATTCAGCAGCCCAATGCCGGCGGGGTCGAAGTTTTGTGAGGATGATGTCATGCAGAGAGTATCTCAAAAAAACAGCGCATCAAAAAGCGCATTTTACAGGGACACCAAGAGCTTACAAGACAATCATATCTTCTTGCCTCCCGGGGGGCAGTTCTTGTATCGTACTGGGTAATTGACCACCCTAACACTCGCTACCATGAAAAACAGCTGGAAAGAATATCTCTCGGAGTTCCTCGGAACCTTTGGTCTCGTTTTTATCATCTCGAGTTCGGTCCTCTCCAACTGGCAGACCGGTGGTAGTTTGAGTGCTGTCGGAATCGCCCTCGCACATGGACTTGTTCTCTCCGCAATGCTCTACGCCTTCTGGCACACCTCGGGAGCTCAGCTGAATCCGGCCGTTACCGTCGCAGCGTGGGCAACCGGTCACATTAAGGCCGTCACCGCACTCGGCTACATTCTCGCTCAGCTTGCGGGAGCCGTTGTCGCCTCAGCTTTTGTAAAAGTAATCTTCAGTGGCGTCTCACCTCAGTTTTTCTTGGGAGACACACTCCTGGGAACGGGCGTCACTCCCGGCATGGGAATCTTGATCGAGGCACTCCTTACCTTCTTCCTCGTCCTCACGATCTTCGCAACGCTCTTCGATAAGCGAGCAACTCCGGGATTCGGTGGACTTGCAGTTGGAATGGTTCTCACAGTGGACGTCCTGATCGGAGGTCACCTGACTATGTCCGGACTCAATCCGGCACGTTCATTCGGTCCCGCACTTTTGAGCTCACACTGGGAGAGCCACTACGTCTACTGGATCGGCCCAATGGTTGGCGCTCTCGTTGCCGGACTCCTCTATCATCATGTCCTGGAGAAGAAGTAGGTCGCACGACATAATTGTTGTAGTATCCAACCATGTCTGCACCCGAAAAAGCCGACGGCCTCAAGGCCGCTGCCAAAAACAAGAAGGCCTACTTTGACTACGAGATTCTCGAGAAGTTTGAGGCGGGTATTATTCTGACCGGCCCCGAGGTGAAGTCGATCCGCAAAGGTCTCGTTCAGCTTAAGGGAAGTTACGTTCAGGTCTTTAACGGACGCGCCTACATCGAGAAGATGCACATCTCTTACTACCCTCAGAGCAATAATCCCGACTATGACCCGCTCCGCAGCCGCGAGCTGCTCCTGCACAAAAAAGAGCTTGAGCTTCTTGCTGCACGCAGTGCGGAAAAGGGACTGACGCTCGTCCCTCTGGAAATTCTACTTAAAAAACATCTAATAAAAGTTATACTGGGCGTATGTCGAGGTAAGAAGCAGCATGACAAACGTTCGGTACTCAAAGACCGAGCCGTTGAGCGTGACATTCAATCAAGCCTCAAGAAATTTAGCCGCTAGCCATGAATCCGGCGGCCTCACTCACCCTTCACCACAGACCTATGTCACAGCAGAAAAACAACTCGGGCACGCAGAGCGGATCAGCAACGATGGAAGACGTTACTCCCCCACCGGAACCCATGGAGGTAGTGCGGTCGGATGAAGAAGAAAACAGCTCGCAAGATTCAGCGGAAGCGGTAAAGGAGCAGGTCGAGGAGCCCAGCTTGGGACAGGTTGAGGAGGAAGAAGAGGCAGCTCGGGAAGATGCACAGATGGAAGAAGATGTTCTTGCGGCGATTGGAGAAGGCGATGATCAGGAAGAAGCCGAAGATGCAGAAATAAGCGCAGAGGAAATGGCCGGAGACGACGACAGCCATGAGCCGAGCGAGGAGGAGATCAAGCTCGAGAAGACGTATCGCTCCCTCGTGGAAGGGCTCAGGGCCTTTTGCCAGAAGAACAACTTTAAACGCGCGGTTATTGGTCTTTCGGGGGGTATCGACTCGTCACTGACTCTAAAAATAGCCGTTGATGCTCTCGGTGGAGACAACGTGACGGGACTTATCATGCCCGAGCTCGGCGTTACCAGGCAGGAAAATATCGACCACGCCAAGATGCTCGCGGAGTTTTTTGGAGCCCGCTACCTCTACCAACCTATCAATACATTCGTCGGCGACTTTGGGCTAGCGCCATGGAAGCCGAGCCGGCTGGCAACGATGAATACTAAGGCGAGGGTGCGCGCCGTTCTGCTCTACAGCTTCGCCAATACCGAGCACACGCTCGTTCTGGGAACCTCAAACAAGAGTGAGCTTCTCCTGGGCTACGGAACAAAGTACGGCGACCTTGCATCTGATATCGAGGTTATCGGCGCTCTCCTCAAGACTGAGATATTCGCCTTGGGCGAGTACGTGGGACTCCCTCCCGAAATTGTAAAAAAAGCGCCCTCGGCGGAGCTCTCAGCCGGCCAGACTGATGAGGCGGAGATGGGCGCAAACTACTACGAGCTCGACAAAGTTTTGAGCAAGATTGAACTGGGCAAAGATGCCTGTGTTGCACACGGCCTTCCCATCGCACTTGTTCAACTGGTCTTCCGTCGCTACGAAGAGAATCTCCACAAAAATACGATGCCCCCCATTATTGAGGTATAATAGCCGCGATGATGGAGTCAGCTTTCCCCCAACTCCCCGGGCTGGTTATCGGTCGTTTTCAACCGGTTCATAAGGGGCACCTCGATGCCTTACGCCAGGCCTTCGAGCAGGAAGCACACCTGCTCATCGTTATTGGAAGTGCCGAAAACGACTACGAACTCGACAACCCTTTTACCGCGAGCGAGCGCTACCAGATGCTCGCGGCGGCCCTTGCAACCACGCCCGAGTGGCAGGGGCGCTTTTCTATAGTTCCCATCCGGGACATCAACAACCACAGCCTCTGGGTGGGGCACTTGGAGAACCTCCTCCCTCCCTTTGGCGTAGTCTACACGGGCTCTCCTATCGTCACCGAACTCTTCCTCCAAGATGGCAAACACGATATTCACGAGATCAAAAAAAATCTTGACCTCTCGGCAACGGGAGTGAGAGACAAGATCTTAAATGAGCAGGAGTGGGAGGAAGATACTCCCGCCGGGGTTGCCGAACTTCTTAAAAAATGGAATGCTCAAAACAGAATCCAAACACTCAAAAAAAACGTCACAGACTAAAGCCTCTCTGCTCGCGACCTCTTCATTCACCTTAAAAACTCACCTACCATCTGCATGGACATCAATCCCCTCATCTTCCGCGCCTACGATATTCGCGGCATCGCACAACGTGACGACGGGGGAACGCCCGATCTTACTCCCGAAACCATGTACCTCTTGGGCCGGGGAATCGGTAGCTACATGAAGAAGAACTACGGGCCCTCGATCGCCTGTGGACGAGATAACCGTCTCTCCAGCGAGGAGCTTTTTGAGGCATTCGTTTCGGGGATGATCACAACCGGATGCACGGTAACCAGTATCGGCAAGGCCACCTCTCCCATGGCCTACTTTGCCGCCTGTAACTACGACTTCGACGGAGCTATTAACATCACGGCCAGCCACAATCCCAAAGACTACAACGGCGTAAAGATCGTTGCCAAAAATGCACACAGCGTCTGCGGCGATGAGCTGCAAGAGATCCTGAAACTTATTCAGGCTGAAGAGTTTGAGTCAGGCAAAGGTGAGTTATTCAACAAAGAGATTTTCGACGACTACCTGGCCTATGTAAAAAACGTCATTAAACCGGGCCGAAAGCTCAAAGTTGTCATCGATGCGGGAAACGGAATCACGGGAATCTTCGCGCCAAAGCTCTTCCGCACGTTGGGGCACGAGGTAGTGGAACTCTACTGCGAACTCGACGGAAACTTCCCCAACCATGAGGCTAATCCTGAGTCTGAGGCCAACCTTAAAGACCTTCAAAAACGTGTCCTGGAGGAGGGTGCCGACCTGGGAATCGGCTTTGATGGAGATGGTGACCGCGTAGGTGTTATCGACGAGAAGGGGCAGTTCCATCACGCCGACTACCTGCTCATCCCCTTGAGTAGAGCTCTCTTGGCCGAGGCGCCGGGGGCGAGTGTGATCTTCGACATTAAGTCCTCAAAAGTTGTTGAAGATGATATTCGCAAGCATGGCGGAAATCCGATCCGCTATAAAACCGGCCACTCATTTATCGAGACAAAGATGCGCGAGACGGGAGCCCTTCTTGCCGGAGAGACCAGCGGACACATCTTCTTTGCAAACCGCTGGTTTGGATTTGACGATGGCATGTATGCGGCGGCACGAATTGCCGAACTCGTCAGCCTGAGCGACAAACCGTTCTCGACCTTCTTTGACGACATCCCAAAAGTCCTGACGACACCCGAGTACAAACTCGCCTGCGCTGACCACCTGAAGTTCAAAGTCATCGAAGACCTGTCTCAGTACTTCACCAAACGCTACCCCTGCCTGACGATTGATGGGGTCTGGGTGGACTTTGGCAGCGGCTCATGGGGAGCCGTCCGTGCCTCAAATACCAGCCCTAACCTCACCCTCCGTTTCGAAGCAGAGACCCCCGAGCAGCTCGAACTCGTAAAAAAGACCATGCTCGACAAGCTCCGCGAGTACCCGGAGGTCAACTTCTCTAACTCAGAATTCTAGTGGATGAGCTTGCTCGAACACGCTGGTATCGCTTTCTGGAGATCCTGCCCGGACTCACCAGCTGGCTGATCCTCACGCTTCCCTTTATTGCTTCTTTTTGGTATCCACAGGCGGTCGCAATCTTCATCGTGATCTATGTCGTCATCTGGTTTTTGCGGGCTCTCAAGAGCAGCGCCTTTAGCCTGATCGCCTTCTTTCGATACAAACGACGAGAAGAACTGGACTGGAATCACCTACTCAGTTTTTTTAGCGACCGGCCGCCGACCGCTCAGACACCCTTTGAAAAAAAGACGGTCGAGGCTATTAAAGAGCTGAAAGCTAAGGACAACTTCAAGAAAGCCGATGAGCTCTACCACGTGGTCATCATGCCGACCTACAAAGAAGAAAAAGAGGTGCTCGACTCCTCTCTCAAAGCCTTCACGGAGGTTGACTACCCACACGAACGAATCATCTTCGTCCTGGCCACTGAAGAGCGTGACCGAAAGCGTGCGGAGGAAAACGCGGCCTATATTGAAAAAAAATACGCTCATGTTTTTGGCCAGTTTCACGTCGTCATGCATCCGGCCGATATGCCCAACGAGATTCCGGCAAAAGGGGGAAACATTAGTTATGCGGGAGCCTACATCGCGGAAAAACTTCGCGATCAAGGAGTAGACTTCAGTAACGTAGTCGTCACGACTCTGGACGCGGACAACCGTCCTCATCCAAAGTATTTTTCAGTCCTTACCTACCACTACCTTATCGAGTCGGAGCGCAAAAAACGGAGCTACCAGTCACTGGCCTTCTTCTATAACAATATCTGGGAGGTGCCCTTCATAAATCGCCTCGTCGCTCTGGCAAACAGCTTCTGGTTTTTAGCGGAGTCAGGCGAGTCTTACCGCCTTTTTAACGCAGCCGCCTACGCCCTCAGTCTCGACGCCCTTGAAGAGATGGACTACTGGTCGCGCCAAACAATCATCGAAGACCTCCACCAGTTCTGGCGAGCCTACTTCCACTTTAAGGGCAACCACAAGGTCATTCCCCTCTTTATCCCCGTCTACCAAGATGCCCTCGAAAACAAAACCTACTTCACGAGCCTCCTTGGCCAGTATAAGCAGCTGCGGCGCTGGGCCTGGGGTGCGGCCGAGGTGGCCTATGGCGCAATGAAGTGGTGGAAGATGCGCAAGGAAGTTCCCTTTTGCAGGACCTTTATTCGCGTCTTTTACCTCTACTATGTTCAGGTTATGTGGGCGACGGGCCCGGTCATTCTCTTCTTTAATCAATCTATTCCAACGATCACCAATCCCGGCTTCGCCAACTCACTCTTTGCCTATAACGTCCAGGCTGCACTCTCGGTAATATTCACAATCATGCTTATCGGTATTGTCGTCTACCTCCTGATGACGCTCCTCTCACTGCCTCGCCCAACGGGACGATTCCGCCAGTGGAGGTTTGCCGGCTCGCTCTTGCAGTGGCTTCTTCTTCCCTTCGCAACAATAATCTACGGCTCGATTCCCGCTCTCGATGCCCAGACCCGCATAATGCTGGGCAAACGCCTCGGCTTCACCGTCACCGAAAAAATTCGCAAAATCAATACCGAGGAGGCCTAAAAACATCAGCAGGAAGACCACCGCGTCCTTTCACGGAACTTGCAAAATAGGGCGAAAGTGATAGCATCAATATCTTGGCTTTTACCAGTAACCAACTGAAGGATGTTTAATCCCACTAAGACCGCTCGGAAATCTCTTGCCGGAGCCCTTATCGCACTTATGACTCTTGGAGTAGCCCCCACAGGAGTGGCCTTTTGGAGTGGCGCTATCAATCGAGCAGCGGGGACGGTAAAAATAATCGCCGACTACCGCGATGACATGATCAGCCCGACCTTCCCCGGCCATACAAGTGTGCTAGGGGCGTTCATCTTCAGTGTGGGATCAGAGAAACTCAACCTTACCAAGCTGGGCTTAACCATTAACAACAGCGCGGGGGAAGAAAATATTGCAACCACGGCTTGGCTTGTGGACGAGGCGGGGAGGCAGATCTCACGGTACGCTCAAGTCCGAAGCGACGGAAGGGTCACGCTCTTTGTTGACCGGGGGGGGCTTCCCGAAATACACGAAGAAGCGAGTATTCGTCTATGCGGATACAAGCCAACGCATACTCCGCAATCAAGATAGAAACACGCTGAGTGTGTCTATAACAGATGCACGATGGGCGCGATTTAATGAAGTTGCATCCGGCTATAATGTTACCCCAACGGCATCATCATGGCCTGTAACTACGCGCCCGGTCGAGTTTATCAGATCAGGATCAATAACTGCTGAACGTTCTCCTTCCCTTGCCAATCACAGAGTCCAGACGGGTGAGTTCACAACTGTTGCCGCATTTGATATCACGGCACATGACGAGGGCGCGCTCTTGAACCGCATAAAGTTCAGATTCGCCGGAGTACGAGAGCTCGGAGACATTCGAGTTTATCTCGACGGCTACTCGATGTATAGTGCCTCACTTCCCAGCGGAGACCCAACTACGTATGAGTTTATTCTCAATAGTGGTGAGCAGCCACAACTCGGCCAAGGTGGACCCAACACACTTCGCATAGAGATGCGCCTTCCGGCGGAGGCTGCGCACCGCAATCTTGCACTCACAACAAGCATTGTTACAGCTGATACCTACAACGGCATCCAGGTATTAGGTTTTGAGTCAGGAGAGCTCATAACTCTGCCAGCTGCCCAACTGCCCATTCTGGGACAGACTGTTTGGGTGGACTAATGGCATTGCCAAAATTGGATAGAATAGTATAGGACTGATTCCTCCCTGTACTGGATCCATATACTCAATAACCTTTTTACCATGCGAATCGGATTTTCTAACTCACTTAAACGGCTGGCCGCCTTTTCCACACTGGCGGTGACGCTCATCGGAACAACCGCACCGGCGATGGCGCGCTCTACCTATCTCGCTCAGGCGACCGGTAGTGTTAAGATCTTCGTTGACCGCTCATCTCCAACCTCATCGGTTATTGCCGGAAGCAGGAATATGGTACTCGGCGTCTTTGGCCTGAGTGTGGGCTCACAGGCTCTCGACCTAACAAAAGTTGGCATGCGCATCAGCGGCCTTCACCAGCGCGACGCGGCCGCCAACCTCTGGCTCGCTGATGAAGCGGGCAACCAGATCTCACAGTACGTTGCCTCAACCAGTATCTCCGGAAATGTGACCTTTTTCGTGCGCGACTTCGACCTGCCTCGCTACACAGTAAAGAAACTCTACGTTCATGCTGACATCAGTCCAGCCAGTGCAGGAAACACACTGGGAGTCTCACTAACCGATGCACGCTGGGTTCGGTTCAACGAGAGTGTATCGGGTCTCAACGTAACACCGCGAGCAGCATCATGGCCGCTCTCTACACCACTGCGTTCAGTTATTGAACACGGGCAGATCTTTGCTGCAGCAAGTGCAGGCTTGCACAATGTTCTATTCACAGGCGAGCAGACGACGATCGCCTCCTACACACTCAGTGCCCAGGATGAAGACGTAGCAGTACGACGTATCGCACTTGGTATAAGCGGACTCAACGATCCCTCACTCCTAAGCCGAATCCGCCTCCGCGTGAATGGTCAGTTGCTCGCAACAGGTGAGCTCAACGTGGCCAACAACGGCATCGAGTTACGCATTCCGGGAGAGGCTCTCGTGGTGAGAGTCGGAAGTCCACAAACTATAGTAGTAGAAGCATCCATCTCACCTCTTGCCACAGACCGCAACCTCACTCTCAGCACCTACTTGATGGGTCGCGATGGGGTCGAGGGAGTAGGAATGAGCTCGGGCAGCAACCTGACACTATCAAACATCGTCCTCCCCGTTCGAGGGCAGACGATGCTGATCGACTGAGCGGCACGCACAGTATGACCCTAAAAGGGCGACGGAACGACGGCTGGAAGGTATGCAGAAAGGCTATGAGAGCCCGCACTGCAGACAGACCTCTCGGCCCTCCTCCTCGCCCTTTTCCTTTTTGAGAACGACAATCCCCTTCTTGCAGTCGTCACACTGACGGAGAGGCTTGTCCCAGCTCGCGAACTTACACTTTGGATAGTTACTGCATCCATAGAAGATGCGGCCGCCCTTGCGTGTTCTACGCTCGATCAGGTCGCCCTTTCCGCAGTCGGGACACTTGACCCCGCTCGATTTAATAATGGGCTGAATGTTTTTGCAGTTGGGGTAGCCGGTGCAGCCCAGGAACTCGCCAAATCGTCCGCGCTTTATAGCCATTGGCTCACCACACTTGTCGCACTTCTTGTCGGCTAGTTTTTTCTCAAGCTCTAACTGTTCGGGAGTCTTCTCGACCTCTCCTTCCTTACCTTCGATCGGGCGAGCGTTCTTACAGGTTGGATAGTTGGAACATGAGAGGAACTTGCCGTACTTCCCGAGCTTCACAACCATTGGACTGCTACACTTATCGCAGACCTCGGTGCTCTCTTCATTTACGATGTCGGCCTTCTTGAGGGTCTTGTCTTTTATCTCAATTTTCTCGTGGAAGGGGGTGTAAAAATCCCTGATAATGGGTACCCACTCTTTTTCACCTTCAGCAATATCATCAAGATTCTGCTCCATCTTTGCGGTGAACTTGTAGTCGACCACCTCGGGGAAGTGCTCAACTAAAACGTCATTAACCACCTCGGCCGTATCGGTCGGAACGAGCTGCTTCTTCTCACGCTCGATGTAACCACGATCGATAATAGTTGAGATCGTAGGAGCGTAGGTACTTGGACGACCAATACCCTCGGCCTCGAGCTTCTTAACCAAACTGGCCTCAGTGTATCGTGCCGGCGGCTTGGTAAAGTGCTGCTGAGGAAGAATTTCTTTGACCGTGAGGAACTCACCGCCTTTGAACTCGGGCAGGAACGACTCGCCCTCATCACTCTCTTCATCTTCATCACGTCCCTCGATATAGACGCGCATAAAACCGGCAAAGGTGATAGTCTGGCCCGTCGCACGGAATATGTAAGGGAGTTTCTCCTTGCCATCCTTGAGTGTGTCGATGTCGATACCAACCTGCTCAAGTAAGGCCTCCTTCATCTGACATGCCACTGTGCGCTTCCAAATAAGCTCGTAAAGACGCAGCTCATCTTTATCCAAGAAGGGCTGGAGCGCGTCGGGACGCATAGAAATATCCACGGGACGGATCGCCTCATGAGCCTCCTGTGCTCCTTTTTTATTTTTGTAGAAGCGTGGCTCCGCAAGCTGATACTCTTTTCCAAAGTCCTCTCCGATAACCTGCTTAGCCTGCTCAAGCGCACTTGCCGCAAGGCTCACCGAATCGGTACGCATGTAGGTGATGATACCGACGGTCTCGCCGAAAACTTCGATGCCTTCGTAAAGGTGCTGTGCTATAGTCATGGTCTTTTTTACCGAGAAACCAAACTTACGCGCAGCCTCTTGCTGCAGTGTCGAGGTGATAAAAGGCGGAGCCGGATTGCGACGAACCTCCTTCTTCTCAACGGAGTCAACTTGATGAGCCGCTTTCGCGAGGGTCTTCATAATCTCATCCGATCCTTTTTGATCGCTGATTTTGGCCTTTTTATCGTCTATCTTATTGAGCATAGCCGCAAAGGTTCCCTCGCCGGCCTCATTCTTATAATGAGCCGTAATAGTCCAGTACTCTTCAGAGTTGAAGGCGCGAATCTCACGCTCACGCTCGACAATCAGACGTACTGCCACACTCTGCACACGCCCCGCGGAAAGGCCGTAGCGGACCTTCTTCCACAACAGTGGCGAGAGCTCATAACCCACAAGACGGTCCAGAACACGACGAGCCTGCTGAGCGTCAACGAGACGAGTATCTATATGTCGAGGAGTCTCAATAGCATGGAGGATTGCCGGTTTGGTGATCTCATGAAAAACGATACGCTTAACATGGGCGTCTTCCTTGAGCTTTAGAGCTTCGAGCAAGTGCCAGCCGATCGCCTCTCCTTCGCGGTCCTCATCAGTTGCGATCCAGATCTGAGTCTGACTGCCAATATTCTTTTTCAAATCGGCAATAACCTTCTTCTTATCGGGAGATATAAGGTAGGTGGGCTCAAAATTCTTTTCAACATCCACACCCATTTTCGATTTGGGGAGGTCGCGCACATGGCCCATTGAGGCCTTAACGACATAGTCCTTTCCAAGGAATTTTGAGATGGTTTTTGCCTTAGCCGGAGACTCTACAATAACGAGATTTTTTGCCATACGTGGAGTTAAGTGACGTGGTTAGGAGTATAATATTAAAGTATAAAAGTCAAAATTATGATGATATTTCTTAAGGGTTTTGAGGGGATTTGGAGAGCCTGTTTTGGCTCTAAAAAGGGACTTTTCCTTGCCTTTTCAGGGGGAATATATCCTAATAACCTTCATCACCGACCAGCCCGACATTGTGCGCAGACCGGCTTGCCATGCAAACTTTTTGCGGTCAAATTCAGGTTAAGAAAAATACCAAGCGAGCGCCGAGGGCTTATTAAAAAGCGATTCGCCACCTGCCGACGATCGCCGACTAGCTCAAATTAGATGTAAAAACAAGGTTTGTTTTTGCTTGCATCCTCATCCGCCATTTCTATAATGAACCCAGTTTAATCCCTAATTCTTCACATCCATGACCAAACAGGATCTAGTGAACGCAGCAGCTACGGCTACCGGCGTCACAAAAAAACAGGCTTCTCAGGTTCTCGAAGCAATCCTCGGTTCTATCACTAAGGCTCTCAAGAAGGGCCAGAGTGTAACCGTTACCGGCTTCGGTACTTTCCGCGTCTCAAAGCGCGCAGCTCGTATGGGCGTAAACCCACGCAAACCAGGTGAGCGCATCAAGATCCCAGCAATGAAGCTTCCTGCTTTCAAGGCTGGTAAGTCACTCAAGGACGCCGTTCGCTAGAGAACCGGCACCTAGTGCTTGTACGAAAACTAAATCCCCTTCCATCTTGGAGGGGGATTTTTTTGTCCATGTGGTTGTTTTGTAAGCTCGGGGTATCTCACAAGGGATGGCAGAGGCAGCGAGGAGCATTTACGAAGGTTGCGTTTCCAGAAAGAGGGGTGTTCCGATCATGCATCGGAGCACCCGACTTCCAGCAACCGGGGAAATGGTCCTCGCTGCCTGCATCATTCAGTTGTTGTCTCTTCCCAAGGAGATGTAGTAAAGTACAAATCATGAAAAAAGAGCTGGAAGAAAGAGGAAAAGAGGCCCTCAAAGGCATCGCGGGAGCGCAAACCCCCGAAGAGCTCTACGAGGTCCACGTTAAGTACCTGGGACGAAAAGGTATCGTGACACTCATGATGCAGGGCATCTCAAAACTTCCCCAGAACGACCGCGCCGAGGCGGGAAAGCTTTTCAACAAGTCAAAAAAGAGCCTCGAAGAGGCCTACGCGGAGCGCGAAGAGATGCTTAAAGCAGAGAGCGTAAAGCGTGCCCTGAACGAACGCTGGGTCGACGTGACCCTGAGTGGAAGACAGTACGAGGTTGGGCATATCCACCCCATCTCTCAAGTTCAGCAAGAGGTGGAGAAGATATTTAGCGAGATGGGTTTTTCCGTTATGGACGGCCCGGAAGTCGAGAGCGAGTACTACAACTTCGACGGCCTCAACATCCTACAAAACCACCCCGCACGCGACATGCAGGACACCTTTTTCATAGACCAAGAGCCGACAAAAAAAGATGGCCACTTGGTTTTGCGCACCCAGACCTCACCGGTGCAGCTACGCACAATGGAAAAGTACGGCGCTCCGGCGCGCGTGATCGTTCCCGGCCGCGTCTTCCGCAACGAGGCAACGGACGCCTCGCATGAACACACCTTCGACCAAGTTGAGGGGCTGCTCATCGACAAAGACATCTCACTCGCACACCTGAAAGGTGTGATGCAGGAGTTCCTAACCCGCCTCTTCAAGCGCGAGACAAAGGTGCGCTTCCGCCCGGGCTACTTCCCCTTTGTGGAGCCGGGTGTCGAGCTCGATATGTCCTGCATGATCTGCAACGAACAGGGCTGCCGCGTCTGCAAGCAGACGGGCTGGCTCGAGTTTATGGGAGCCGGAATGGTTCACCCCAATGTCCTAAAAGCCGGCGGCGTAGACTCACAAAAATACCAGGGCTGGGCCTTCGGCTTCGGCCTTACCCGCCTCGTGATGATGCGCTATGGCATCGACGACATTCGCCTCCTCTCAAGCGGCGACGTTCGCTTCTTGAAGCAGTTCTAGGCGACGAAATCACACTCCACTCAAAAACTTACCGACCTGCCTCAGGCACCCCGCACGCACCGGCCCTAACTCTCCCAACGACACATGAAAATCTCTCTCAACTGGATTAAAAAGTTCACCACAGTTCCCGCCGACCTTTCAGCAAAACGGCTCGGGGAGCTTCTCACGCTCCGCACTGCAGAGGTTGAGGGGGTTGAGGAGGAGGCGCTCATGTTCAGCGAGATAGTGGTCGGGAAGGTTCTCAGCATCCAATCTCACCCGAACGCCGACAAGCTCAAGGTCACCCAAGTTGATATTGGCAAGAAGAAGGTCCAGATCGTCTGCGGCGGAACTAACCTAAACGTTGGCATGCATGTGGCCGTTGCTCTACCGGGTGCCTCTGTACTCTGGCATGGCGAGGGCGAGCCGGTGGTTTTGGAGGAGACGGCTATCCGCGGAGAGAAGAGTTTCGGCATGATCTGTGCCGAAGAGGAGATCTACCTGCCCACAATGACTCCGCAAGAAGGAGTCGCAATCGCCGACCTCGACCTTATCTGGAAGATTATGGGGCTCAAACCTTCGGCAGCGGGAACTCCCCTTGCTCAGGCACTCAGCCGCACCGACATAATCTTCGACGTCGACAACAAGTCCCTCACACACCGCCCCGACTTGTGGAGTCACTACGGTATGGCACGCGAGTTTTCCGCCTTCCTCAAAGCAAAACTCAAACCCTTCACCACGAAGGTGAGCTTCCCTAAAAAGGGCACGAAGGTCGCGGTCAAACTCGACAAACCGGGGCTCGCCCGTCGCTTCCTTTCCGTGGTCATTACCGGAATCAAGGTAGCCCCCTCACCCGAGTGGATGCAGGAGCAGCTCAAGGCAGTAGGAATCCGTCCGGTTAGCAACATCGTCGATATCACCAACTACGTGATGTTAGAGCTGGGCCACCCACTCCACGCCTTCGACAGGCGCGTCGTCGGCAACGACACGTTCGTTGTCCGCACAGCTAAAAAAGGTGAGGTGCTCGAGACGCTCGACCACAAAAAACGCGAACTTAGCACGGAAGATGTGCTCGTCACGAACGGCAAGACTGCACTGGCCCTCGCGGGAGTTATGGGCGGCCTCAACTCGGAGATCACCGACTCAACTACCGAGGTCGTTCTCGAAGTTGCTACTTGGGATCCGACCAAGATTCGCAAGACCTCACAGCGACACAACCTCCGCAGCGATGCGGCCCAGCGTTTTGAGAAGTCTCTCGATCCGGAAGTTGCAGGAGCCGCCTTCAACCGCGCGGTTGAGCTTATACTTGAGCTCTGCCCCACGGCACAACTGGCCGGACCGGCAACCGATGTCTATGCGGACAAGGCAACCAGCCCCACCGTTCAGCTCGACGTGGCCAGAACGAGCCGTAAGATCGGTGCTGAGATCACGGAAAAAGCAGCTACCGACTACCTTACCCGCCTGAGCTTCAAGGTGGCCAAAGGTTCAAAAAAAGGCTTCCTTAAAGTGACGGTTCCAACCTTCCGGGCTACAAAAGACGTCTCGATCGAAGAAGATCTCGTTGAGGAAGTTGCCCGCATGTATGGCTACGAGAACATCGTCCCGGTCCTGCCCAGCCTACCGATTAGCCTGCCAATCCCCAACGAAGAGCGCCGACGCGAGCACGAGGCCCGACAGCTCCTCTCTCTGGGGCTGGGCTTCATGGAAAACAACTGCTACTCCTTCTACAGTGAAGAGGAGATTGCCGACTACGGCCTGGATACGGCGCTCCATCTGAAGGTAGCCAACCCTCTCTCATCCGACCAGACGCACATGAGAACGACACTCGTCCCCAACCTGCTCAAGGCGGTCATAAAAAATCGTGAGGAGCAGAAGTCGGTCCACCTTTACGAGCTGGGACGAAGCTACATAAAAGAGGCCTCATCCGACTCGGCCTTCCCACGCGAAGAGAAGTTTATCTGCGGCATTATTGCTCGAGAAAAAGGCGAGACGTTTTATGAGTTACTGGGTGTTCTTCGGACCTTCCTGGAGCGTTTCGAGGCACCGGGTTCACGCGTCCTCGAGTCGCGCGAGCCTGTTCCTTACGCACATCCGAAGGCATCTGCGGACTTCATCTCGGGTTCCACGAAGATCGCAACTCTCTTCGACCTCCACCCGGCCATCGCACAGGCCAAGGGGCTCTCTGGCAGTGCGACGATTTTCGAGCTCAACCTGAGCCAGCTGGTCGCTCTCGGAAGACGAAAGTTCAGCTACTCACCCCTCCCCCGCTTCCCGGGAATCGAGCTCGATATATCAGTCTTGGTCGAACGGACTACGCAGAGTGAAGTGATCTTGAGACTCCTCAAAAAAGCCGGCCAACAGCTTATCGAAGAAGTTGAGCTGATCGACATCTTCGAGGGTGGTTCACTCGCGGCAGATAAGAAGTCCTTTACCTTCCGCGTCCTACTCAGATCTGCTGAACGTACCCTCACGGATGACGACCTGCATCAGACGCAACAAGCCATCTACACGGCCGTTGAGAAGGCCGGCTACTCTGTTCGCTAAAAAATCCTCTGAATTGACAGTATTTTTCTTTGCATGAGGTGTAGTATTTGCTATACACTCACTATACTTTTTGTTTTTCATTTTTTGGATGGCTGAAAAATCCCCCCTACCTCCACAAGAGAAGACCATAACCGCAGTAGAAAAAATCACAAAGCGTTTACCAAAACGCACAGTTAAAAGAGCAAACTACAAAAAACTTTGGAAGTTAGGAAGCAAGGAGTTCAATACGACTCGTTTTGACATAAGCAAAAATGACGAGTTGGTTATTCGCGAGGGCAACTACGAGTACAACGTTCACAACTTGGTGAAGAAGTACGGATCGTCGATGGAGGTCTTTATGCCAACGGTCCTTGAAGATCGTCTCAACAGTGTGATTACGGCTTTCGACCGCTCAATTAAGAACAAGGGGTACAAGGGAAAGTTCACCTACCACTACCCAATGAAAGTGAACCAGAATCGTGAGTTCGTCCTTTCTCTGGTTGCTGAAGGGGCTCATCTTGAGGTGGGCTCACCCAACGAGCTCTGGCTGGTAAAGCAGCTCTGGAAGAGTGACAACTTCTATAGGAAGATGCGGGTTCTCTGCAACGGCCCCAAGACCGAGCCGTACATCAAGCTCATCAACGAACTCCGCAGCAACGGACTCACCATCGTCCCCATTATCGAAGACTTGAACGAGCTGGAGGCACTTAAAAAGTTCAAGGGAGATGTGGGAATCCGAATTAACCTGGTCTCGAAAGTAAAGTCACGCTGGGATAAAAAAATCGACCGCTTCGGCCTACTTTCAGAAGAGATACTGGAGCTCGGTAAGATCAAAAATCTTAAAATTCTGCACTACCACATAGGCTCACAGATAGAAAAAGAGGCGGATATCTTAGTGGCCCTACGTGAGGCATTCAAGACCTACGTTAAGCTTAAGGAACTCAACCCGACGCTCGATACGATGGACCTCGGCGGAGGCCTGGCCGTCCCCTACGAGAAGAAAAAGCTCTACCACATGGAAAATGTCGTTCGACGCATCGTCAGTACGCTCAAAACACTGAGCGACGAGGCGGGGATACAGCATCCCAATATTATAGTGGAGTGGGGACGCTACGTGGCTGCACCCGCGCAGTTTTCCGTCTTCCGCGTCGTAGGCTCAAAAGAGATCCCCAATGGAAAGACAGCAAAAGACTGGTATATCATCGATGGCAGCTTTATGACCGACCTGCTCGACACCTGGTCGATTCACCAAAAGTGGCACATCATACCCGTAAACAACCTGCGTGAAAAAAAGCGCCACCGCGTCTGGCTCGCCGGCCTGAGCTGCGACTCGGACGACAAGTACACAGCCAGTGACGGCTATCTCCTGCTTCCCCATATCGACGACTTGGAGGAAGGTGAGAGCCAGTACATAGCCATTTTTGATACCGGTGCCTACCAGGATGCCTTTGCGATGCACCACTGCCTGCTCTCATCACCCATTAAGATCGCCGTACAGAATGGCATCGTCTCCGTGGCCCGCGAGCGAGAAACGGCTGAAGACGTCGGAAAGCTCTTTGGCTGGTAACGAGGAGAGTGGTTAATGGTATAGTAGGTACGCTTATGATGAAACATTATCAGCATTTCAAGAAGCAGCTTACGGCCTCCCACTCAATCCACCCGCTCAAGCGATTTTTAATGTGGCTGGTGGTCTTAACCCTGGCTGGTGGTTTGGTCAGTCTTTTCATCTTGACCATAACCATCGGCATATTCTCAATCGGGCTCCCCGATGTTACCCAGTTCGATAAGCTGGCCGGCGTAGAGTCGACCGTCATCTTGGACCGTGAGGAGGGCATTCTTTACACAATCCACGGCGAGGAGAATCGCAAGTACGTTCCGCTCAGCGAGATCTCGCCCCATCTGCAAAAGGCGACCATAGCCATAGAAGACGACCAGTTCTACACTCACAGCGGCTTCGATATCTCGGGTATCGCTGCGGCGGGACTTCACGAGGTCTTCGGCATTGGTGCACGGCGCGGAGGCTCGACAATAACCCAGCAGCTGGCAAAAAACGCCTTCTTGAGCTCACAGCGAAAGATAACGCGAAAGATCAAGGAGCTGATCCTCGCCATCAGACTCGAACGTGCCTACGACAAAAATAAGATTCTTGAGCTCTACCTCAACCGCATTCCCTACGGAAACAACGCCTATGGTGCAGAGATGGCGGCTCGACTCTACTTTGGCAAACCGGCCCGCGAGCTTACTCTACCGGAAGCGGCCGTCCTCGCATCCCTACCGAATGGACCGACTCTCTACTCGCCGTATGGCCCCTACCTCTACTCTTCCCTGGACCATGAACTCGACGGCCCGGTTAAGCTTACTGACTTAACCTCCGACGACTACACTACCGGGCTTATTGGAAAGGAGATCGTTTTTTCACCGGACGAGAAGATCTACCTTCCGGGACGTGCCGACCTGGTCCTGCGACGCATGGCCGAGCTCAAGGTAATAACCACGGCCGAGCGTGACCAGGCTGCCGAGGAGCTCCACGAACTTGAGTTCAGCAAGCACCGAGAGGCGATCCGTGCCGCCCACTTTGTCTTTGAGATTAGGCGTGAGCTTGAAGAAAAGTTCGGTAAAGAAGTTGTCGCTCAGGGAGGGCTCCAAGTGCTCACCACACTCGACCCAACGCTCCAAGAAGTTGCCGAGCAGGCCGTTGCCGATCAGATCGAAGCAAACCGGGAGAGTAAAGGAGTTACAACCGGTGCGGTGCTCACTGTTGACACTCAGACTGGAGAGATCCTGGCGATGGTGGGAGCGGCAGACTACTTTGACGAAGAGGCTCACGGTAATGTGAACCACGTCTATGCGCGACGCCAGCCGGGCTCCAGCTTCAAACCTATTATCTACGCAAAGGCCTTTGTTGAGCGCTACGCCCCCGCGACCGTCATCTACGATACGCCGACCGACTTTGGTAACTACCGCCCACAGAACTACGATGGCAAGTTCCCTGGGCCGATGACAATAAGGCGCGCACTGGGCCAGTCACGCAATATTCCGGCAATCAAAGCCTACTTCCTGGCGGGGCAACAAGAACAGATCGTCCCCTTCGCAAAATCGCTCGGTATAACCTCGTTGAGTGATACCGGCGACTATGGACCCGCTCTGGCGCTTGGAGCTGGCGAGACGACCCTTAGCGAGATGGTGCAGGCCTTCTCTGTCTTCGCTACTGAGGGCGTC
>PFRX01000026.1:32567-44930 GCA_002788775.1 Candidatus Peregrinibacteria bacterium CG_4_9_14_0_2_um_filter_53_11
ACCTTATCAACGACGTTCTCTCGGACAAATCGGTCTCCCTCGGCCCACGACTCGATATACCGGGCCATACAACAGCCGTAAAGACCGGGACTTCCAACAAAGAGGTTGCCGGCAACAAGATCCTTCCTTCAAATGTCTGGACGGTGGGCTATACGCCTTCCATAGTCACCGGTGTTTGGGCGGGAAATAGCGACGGAACGCCCATGAAGCTGAGTGCTGATGGATACGGCATCGCGGCACCTATCTGGAACAAAGTCATGACTGCTGCACTCAAAGATAAGCCGGACGAGCGATTCGTCGTCCCGGAGGGAATCCAATCGGTTGTTGTGAGCAGGGCATCGGGTAAGCTGCCGAGCGCGGACACCCCCTCGGATGCGCGCATAAGTGATGTGTTTGCCAGCTTTTCCATACCCACTGAGGTTGATGACCTCTACAAAAAAATCGACGTCGTAAAAGGTGATGGACTTCTGCCCAATGAGTTTACCCCCGCCGACCAGATAGAGAGCCGCCTCTTCCTCAATCATAATGATGCGATCGATACCTTCCCCAGCTGGCTCGCCGGCATTAAGAGCTGGGTTGCCGGACGAACTGAACAAGACTCAACCTTCCCGGGCTTCGCACCAACCAAAACAACCGCCTTGTACACAGCCGAGACCGCCCGCAACAAGCCGACCATCACCATAACCTCGCCCACCGCATTCTCCATCATTTCTGAACGAAATGTTCCCATTAAGGTCCAAGTACACGCTCCGAACGGGGTCAAAGAAGTTGAGTTTTTCCTGGGAAATCGCACCGTCCCCAACTCACAGAAGTTCGCCGCCCCGTACACGGGCAGCATCCACTTCTTGAGCTCCTACGATCCGGGCACCTACACGATTCGCGCCCTTATAATAGACGACCTCGGCTATACGGATGAGGCTACAATCGAAGTGCGTTTCGAGGGACTGGAGACCGGCTCCTCGACTGACTCCTCAGAGGAAAGCTCGCCGAAAGAAAACTCATCCTCACTCCTCCCACCCCTGCTTCAAGAGCTCCCGGGCACATAGAGCTCCTCACCGTTCTTTATTACAAAGCCCTCTGCAATCAGTCCGGCAAGGTTCCGTTCAATGCGCGCCGACTCACGGTCAATTAGACTATGCAGCTCCTTACGCCCGAGCTTTTTGTGCGCCAGAAGAAGCTTGAGAATCATACTGCGTATCTCACGCTCCGAGCCCTCGAAGCGGCTCTGTTTTACATGATGACGACTTCGACGAGCCGGATTGCCATGGAGTTTCTTGAGATGAGTGCCATAGTCCATCAGAGCCGAGTACCAGCGCCGGGGATTCGTGCGATCGAGAGCAGCCTCAACCAGGGGCAGGAGCTGAGCATCACTCACTTTTTCAGCGTCGGAGAAAAAGTGGTGGATGAAGACGGCGCGGATGTTGGTTTCGATAAAAACCGTGGGCAGGTTAAAAGCGTAGGCGGCAATTGCCGAAGCTGTCGCATAGCCAATTCCCGGCAGGTCATCGAGCTCCTCAACCGTCTTGGGGAGAGCAGCTCCGTGACGCTCGACCATCTGCTCGGCAGCTCGTTTGAGGTGCAAACCTCGGCGATTGTAGCCAAAGCCCTGCCAGGCCTCTAAAACAGTCGCCAGCGGTGCCTCGGCGAGGGCTTGAGGCGTCGGAAAGGTCGCCAAAAAGACCGGAAACTTCTGGGCCACACGGTCAACCTGAGTCTGCTGCAGCATCACCTCAGAGAGGTAGATCGCATAGGGGTCAGTGGTCTGCCGCCAGGGAAGATCTCGCCCCTCATGTTCGAAAAATCTCAGAACCGTCTGGCGAAAGAGCTCGAGCTGGCGAGTTGTGACGATAGAAGTTTTCACGATGAGCTATCAACCGAGCTGTCAAAAAGGGGGTGGCAGCCGCATCAGCCGAAGGCTGTGAGACTGGTCGGGGTGCCGAGAGTCGAACTCGGGCTACACCCACCCCATGGGCGCGTACTACCGTTATACTACACCCCGACGCGCAGGATTATACCAGATACTTCTTCTTAGTGCAGGGGATCGACAACAGCCACCTCGTAACCATAGTCGGGGCCGTAGGATCGGACAAGGGGCAGACGAGCACCAACTCAAGCATCCCCCTGGGCATCTCCGCCTTAAGACGAAACCCTCCTTGACTTGGGACAGACTCAAAATCAGTCACCTGTCCGTGATGGATAGCTTCCAGACGCCGTTTAGAACCATCGGCCGGAAGGCGTCGATCAAAAATACCCAGAAGAAGATCCTGGCCGGGTCGCACACAGAGCTGAGAGCTCAGCGGCGGCTCTGCGTTCAGCTCATCAGAATAGAGCTGGTGAACACGCTCGCCGCCAAGAACTCCTTGGGCAAGATCTAAAGGACAGTTAGGAGAAAAGTTGGCATACTCGTGAACGGCACTCAAAGAAGTTGATGAAGGCGCACGAGGATCTCGGAGGGGTGCCCAGATAGCATCCGCACTGAGATCTGGGCCTCCCGGCACGGGGATGAGCATCTGCTTCACGAATGAGTTGAGAGGCTTGCCTCCAAGGGCCTCGGGCACTCTCAAAAGCCGGTCGCCGGGACGCAGGCGAAACTCGGGAGTCTCACCGCGGGCAAAAGCCGTGAGACGCTCCACAATAGAGCAAAGGTTCCCCATATCGAGTGTCCCTGCCGTATCGGCATGCTCAGCAGCGGGAGCCGTAGATCGTGGCCTAGCCTCATGAAGGTAGAGCCCGTCAAGAATCCTCTTGTCGTGCGGGGCAGCCACTGCACGAGCAATTGCGAGCCTTATAGCCAACGCGGAAAACCCTCCTCTCCAAAATGAGGGTCGGAGATAAGATCTCCGGCCCTCATAGGAATGAGCTGACGCTCACCACTCCCAGCTTGCCTAGTCTCTATTTCACGGACGAACCGATCGTGGAGAGTTGTAGAGGCGAGTGGCATAATAAAATTAGTGAATGCCGGCCTCACGGTGAGCCGCATCGATCTGATCCTGACGTGCATTGCGAGCGGCAATCTGCTCAGCGCTGCTAACCTCGGCAGGGGGGATGATGACTTGCAGTTGTCGATTAAGATTTTCTACGAGGGCGGCCGAACGGCGATCGGCGTCGCTATCACGGCGGTGGGAAACGACCATCGGATCAGTAGATTCTTCTGCGCCTTCGTTTTGTGCAGCTGTTGATTCGTCGGCTCCATCTCCTAGGCGCTCAACGACCTGATCCAAGCTTGATGCTCCTCCTGACATTGTTGTGTAAAGTTATGATATAACTAAATAAGTAGCCAAATTTAATCTATTTTATTTACCGAAATAAGTCAATGCCTGCGAAGAAAAATCTCCTCCCGATCCTTTATGAAGATGACTGGATGATGGCTATCAACAAGCCGCCCTACGTCGGCTCGGTCCCCTCGCCGACGATTCCCGTCTCAAAAAGTATCTCGGGCCGCCTCACCAAAAAATACGCCGAGACCGAGCTGAGCCCCTTCCTCCTCCACCGTCTTGACCGTGACACCTCGGGCGTTCTGCTCGTCGGGAAACACAAAAAAGACCGTGCCGAACTGGAGGCCATCCTCCGCGACGAGAAGACGAAAAAGACCTACCTCGTCTTGGTGAAGGGACGTCCCCGCGGCTCTTCAATAACCAACCGCATCCCCTCTCGAACAACCGGTGAGCCGATCCCCGCTACGACCAAGTATAAGGTCCTGAGCACCTTCCCGGGGAATATATTTTCGCTTGTTGAGGCGACGATCGAGACCGGCCGCAGACACCAGATCCGCCGGCACTTCTCCATGATCGGGCACCCCGTTATCCTCGACGGCCAGTACGGCGACCAGAAGCTCAACAAGCAGTTCCGCATGCGCCTCCGCCTCTCCCGCCACTTCCTACACGCCCGCTCAATAACCTTCGTACATCCCTTCACTCAGAAGGAGATGACGATTGAGGCTCCACTGCCCCCCGACCTAAAAAGCACCATCAAAAAGATCGGCTGGCCGGCTATTTAACTAGTTGTTTGCACGCTCGACGTAGTCTCCGGTCTCTGTATTGACGCGGATCTTCTCGCCGACCTCGATAAACAAGGGCACACTCACGACAATCCCCGTCTCCATGGTGGCCGGTTTTGTTCCACCCTGAGCCGTGTCTCCCTTAAGTCCGGGGGGAGTTTCGGTAACGGCCAGAACGACCTTAGGCGGAAGCTCCACACCGATTGGCTTGCTCTCAAAGCGTGTGATAATCGTCTGTGTGCCGTCATTCAGATACTGAAGTGCGCCTTCGATCTGCGCGACGGGAAGCTCAAACTGCTCATAACTCTCAGAGTCCATAAAGTAGGCCAGATCACCATCATTGTAGAGGTACTGAGCGTTGGTTTTTTCGATGTTCGCCAGCTCAAAATCCTCACCGGCAACGAAGGTCTTATCCAGAACTTTTCCGTTGGCCACACCACGAAGTTTGGTCCGCATCGAGGGCTTTCCTCGGCCCATCTTAACGAAGCTGTTCCAGACGATAATGTAGGGTTCACCAGCGTACTTGAGAACCTGTCCGACCTTGAGATCCGAGAGTGACTGAGCCATAAAATGAAGAGTTAGTGCGGAAGGATCCGCGTAGTTATTCGCTGGGCATAGCCTATCCCAAGGCCGCAAAAAAGCCAAGCTCAGTCGATTTCAACAATCTTGGTGCGAGCGGTGTGCCCGCGAAGGATCCGAACACGTGAGGGGGCGACATCAAAAAACTCGGCAAGCAGCTTCTCTATCGCCTTATTTGCAGCCCCGTTATCCGGAGCCTCACGCACGGCTACACGAAAGGTTTTCTCGTCGATCTGCTGAATGGACTCAGCATGAGACTTAGGCTTTGCCTGAACGGTGATACGCATATGCTTTATAAATTAGGAAGACGAGGAAGAGACCGAGTATGAGCGGGAAGGCCAGCTCGACCCAGGCGGGAAGTGCAGAGGTGACGGAGATGATCCACTCATTAGCTCTATAGAAGAAGTCCAGAAGGCCCAGCCTGGTGCCCAGAGCCGCAAGAGGAGCAGTGACATTTGAGGTGAGGAACAAGAGGCCAAGCAGCCCGAAAAGCAGGGCCCCGAGAATGTTGGTAAGAGGAAAGGCCCAGAGCCGGCCACCAAGCTTAAACCTCCAGACCGCACGGAAAAAAAACTTCCTCACGGCTCCGATCTGAGCGGCGTCAAGATAGAGAGCGGCCAGAAGAAGGGGGAAGATCATACCAAGGGCAAAGGTCATGAGGAGGGTCACGGAGTGGAAGCCTGCACCTGTAACCGCGGCAACGGTAAAAACTGAGCCCAGAATGGGGGCCGTACAGCCTCCGGCAGCCAGACCAAAGGTTGCACCGAAGATAAGAACTCCAAGGATGTCATGACGCTCAGGCGCATCAGCGGAACGGAGCCGGGAAGGCATGGGGAGAGAGACGCCAAAAAGTGTGAGGAGGGCCAAGACAATGAGCACAACTCCGGCCGTAAAGTAGACCTGGCCTCCATAAAAGACGAGTAGTTTGGCCAAAAAAGCGGCGCTCAAGCCCAAGGGAATAAAGGTCAGCAAAAAGCCCAGGAAGAAGATCAGGGTCATCCCCACCAGCTGCCGCTTCTCCTTAAAAGAGTAGGCAAAAAAAGCGGGGACGATAAAAGGCCCACACGAGGGCAGGAGCATCAAAACTCCCCCAAGAAAAGCCGCCACGTAGCTTATGCTAAACATGCGGGTAGTGTACCACAGAGCGTCTTAGCGACGACCAAAAAGAGAGCGCTTTTTCTTCTTCTTAAGGAAGGTAGCTACGGCGAGGACTCCAAATACTATGACCACGGCAGCAAGAGGCAGACGCGGGTCTTTCAACACTTTTTGAAAAGTAGACTCAGGTAGAGCCACAATCCCCTGGAACAAGCTGGGCCCTTGGGTGTGGACGACTGTCCCCTGATCATCCAAGTACTCAACCGTGTAGTAGTAATCGGCCGGCTCGATGGACTGAGCCGAGTACACCTCATAATTCTGACGAGAATACGGTGGAGTCTTTTCAGCGGCCGGGCTCAGCTCAAGAGTGCCCAGATCGACCTGCTTGGTTTTATAGTCGAGAAGGTGAAGGCGAACTGCGGAGGGACGAACCGGAACATTACCCGTATTATCAATAATATAGTTCAGAGCCAGCTGCCCCTTCTCAGCATCCCATCGGACATCGGAGTTTAAGACAGCCCAACCGACCTTCTCCTCATTGGTGATCTCCACACGCACGATTGCCGTAACGCGAAGTTCTGTGGGACTACCGGATGCCTGATCCCCTTTAGCGCCAACATGTGCGGCCATTACTCCTTCAAAACTGCCGGACGTTATTCCTTTGGTATCAAGAATAAAGGGCACGAGCAGACGTTTTTCGCCGTCCTTAAAAACTAAGCTGTCAGTTGCGGGAAGACTGAGTAAGGGGGCGACACTGCCGGTTACATCAAGAGTGACCTCATACTGCCCCTCAGACCGGGGTCGAGAGATGGTAACTTCCAGCGGGATCTGACTGTCAGGCAGTACATCCTTCAAGTTAAACTCCGTCGGACTAATGCCCAGTGCATAAGCGGGAGTGACAGCGATGAGGAAAGCGGCAATGGCAAAGAACGAAGCGGAGATAATTTTCATATATCCTGATGTTATCAGAGGTGAAGTGCTCCCACCAGGTTATTACAAAAGAAGCCGGCTCCCGAGGGAGCCGGCTTCTAAGTTCGCAACAAATCGAGTACTAAATATCAACTTCTCAACTTAAGCTTAGGTGTTGGAAGCCGCAGTGAACGTATTGATGTTGGTACAAGTACCCTTAACACCCGTTGGAACTCTCAAAATGAAGTAGACCGTATCGGTTGATGAGGTGGCACTATCTGCGGGCGCCAATGAGGCGTCGAGTGTAATGTCTGACTCTGCCTGAAGAGGGGTACCGGCAGCATAGGCAAATCCGTCGGAAAGCGAGGCGACTACGTTACCTGCGGGAATAAGTCCTATTCCATCACACAGCATAGCAGTATCAACCTGAGAGAGAATATCGATCTTTACATTTCCCGTATTGGTAACAAGCTCAGAAGCTTGACCGGAATCATCGCCGGATACCAGAGTTCCAAAACTAATTGTACTAGCCACATCAAGAGCCCTCTGTGGGCTGACCTCGAATGTTACAGTACCGCTAGTGACTGCACTCGCATCGTCAGTAACGATGGCTTTGGCAGTCCAGTTGGTATTGGACCACAGAGGGGCATCGGCATTAGCATCAGTAGTTGCATCTGCGTAGTACTGAATGGCCTGTGAGTACTCGAAAGCCAAAGTCGTCGATGAGGCACAAGCCCCAAGAACGAGGTTGGTATTATTCGGAAGAGGGTAACAGTTTGCATTGTTTTGAGAACATGCCTCCCCTCCACTAACATTTGTGCGGTAGACGGTACCACTCCAGTTAGATGTGGTGTTATCAATATCACCACAACCGTTGTCATCAGCTGCAACTCCGGAGAAATAAGTAGCTACCTCCCCCCCCTCGGTGAGGGTCAGAGCTGAGATGGAACTGTTCGAGGCTGTACTGAATGACAAAGATGTCACAGTAGGAGCCGTATTCGTAATGGTGGTTGTCTGCGTCTGAAAATCATCAGCCTGAGAGTTAACCATGATAAGGCCAACTAAGGCTACAACTGCAATGATCGTGAAGCTTACGGCATAAACCACATGGCTTTGCGAATCTCCACGACGGAGACGAAATAAATTTGACATACTCATAGGAGATAGAAAAATAAAAAATAATGGATAGAGGAATGGGTCTAGTTCGAACGCACATTGACGCTTTGCTCTACAGCGGTCGGGGCCTTAATGGTCACCGTCTGGAGAGCCTTCCTGTTGCTCGGCGTATACTGAGCCTGTGGGCGTGAACTAAGGGCACGCTTGGAAGGGGCGGCACCGCCAGCGAGTTGCATCATGAGAGCAACCGTCATCGCGAGCGCCACAACAGCAGCAAGGACTGAATAGGTCTTCATAGAAGAGATAGAATTAGGGATGTATTACTTCGTATAAAATTATTGTACATCTTGCATATTTGCAAGAATTTCCTTCGAGTAATATTGCAATAATAGCGTTTCATCCCCTGGATCCAGCCCGTTGTTGTGTTTAGCTTTTATTTATTTTCAAAATAGCTTACTCTAATTGTACTATTATTTCTTCTATATTGCAAGCTGATGTCCAAATCCTTACGCACATTCCTACACCCAAATAAGACCCTTCTTATTGGCTTTTCGGTAGTGGCGGGCTGCATCACTGCACTGGGCCTTATCTTCTACTCACTACTCATCGAGACGATTCCGGTAAACCCATCAGAAATAGAGTGGAAGGGCTCGGTCCCCATCGTGATGATCAACCCGATTAATAATAACGGCGTTAAGGGCGTGCTCCTTATCCGCCCATCAGACCAAGTGGGACAGTTCATTCCCGGCGAGTGGCAGAGTACGTTTGCGGACAAAGACCTCTATCTCTTTCACGATCAAGAGCTCTATATAGTTAACGACAAGCAGGAGATACAACATGTGGCCATCAAGGACGAAGAAACCTCAATAAATGAAGTTATCGTCGATCCTCGCAGCAAACGTCTGGCACTAAAAAGCAGAGATGGAGAGCTCGACTCTTACTGCATATCGGAACCGGTTAGCGAGGTTGGCGAAGGCAGCACACTATGCTCAAATTTTTCAGTACAGTTTGCTCACTCTATAGCCCTTTGGGATCCGGAAAAAATAGATCACCTCGTCTTTCTTAATTCCGACGGTGCCCTCTTCAGCTGGCAGTTCCCGAGTGAGGCGACTCCACACCAGATTTACCAACAAGACGCTGCTGCTGACTACGAAAAATTTGTCGGTTTATTCAAAAGGAAGGAACAGCCAAAAGAGAGACCATACCAGCTTGGATCGCTTGTTGTCGCACACTCCTCGGAAGGCAGGAGATACCTAAAAGTACGCCCGGGAAGTGACGTCAGCTATTTAGGAGACCGTGACCACCTGCTGGTTAAAACTGAAAAAGAACTCTACCTGGTGGACGTATTGGCAAAGAAACACTCGGGAGTCTTCTTCAATGATGAGCTCCCACTCATGACGGCGACCGGAACCCCTCTGGCCCCTAAGTAAGACCGAACCTTAGCGGGCAAGCACGCTCTCTATCGTATAGACCTTCCCGTTAAGAAACTGCCTGTGGATAGCGCCAAACTCGCGTGAATCTTTGCTTGAAAGACGGTTATCGCCCATAACAAAGTAACTGTCATCGGAGATAGGTACCTTGATGCCTTCATAGGCGCCCCGACGCGTCAGGGTAGTTGGCTTAAGGTAGGGTTCATCAAGTACGAAGGGTTCACCTTCGATGGGGGTGATCGTAATCTGATTATTTTCGAACTCAAGGGTCTCGCCCGGCAAGGCGATAATACGTTTGATAAGAAGCTTCTGATCGGCCGTTGGATCAATAAGTTGGACTATATCGTGCCTCTCCGGAGTGCGAAAAAAGTAGTCGAGACGACTGACAAGAAAAGCCTGGCCATCATAAAAAGTAGGCTCCATGGAGACTCCGTCGACACGCCCCGGCACCACTACGAAAAGTCTCACCAGAGCCGCCACAATAATAACTATTATGAGGAAGTGCAGTGTACTCTTCAGATAAGAACGCGGTGTGCCATCAAACATTGGCGTATTGTAGAAAGTGAGTAATAATGAGGCTGCAATGAATAATGTCCTCTTTGGCGTACAAAATGTTGGTCACAATATTTCATTTACACTGACCTCTCTATTGAACAGTAGGATGGTTTGGGGCTTCGCGCTGGGTTTTTTGATCTCAACCATCGTACATGTTCTAGTTATCACGGAACGTCCTCGGACTATTCCCACCATGATTACACGATCACTTGAGGAGTCATATAAGCAGCTGAATCCTGGAGACACCTCACATCCTGAGCACCGCTCAATTCACATCTTTGGTCACGAGTACCGCCGAGTGAGACGCGGCGTTCTTCTCATGGGAGTGGCGGTGGCCATCGTTATCGGCGTCTTCTTTTACAACTTTTTCTAGGCCGCTGGCGGAACCGGCGGCGTGGGAGGAATCGGAGTCTCTGGAGTTGGAGGTAGTGCCGGTAGAGTCTGAGAAGACGGTATTTGAGAAGGCTGAATTTGTTGAGGAGCCGGAGGCGGTGATATAAGGGTTTCGGCCGGCTGTGGAGCCGGAACCGGGGCAGCCGGTGTAACCACCGGAGTCGGTGCCGATACAACCTGCTGGACCGGCAGCGCCAATGTGTTCGGCGCTGGGGCTATTGGACTTACCGGCGGCCAAGGACAGAAGAGGGGCATCAGCGGATCCGACTTCTTCCGACGGAAGAGGAGGAAGAGAATAATGATGAGCAGGAGGAGGAAGCTTCCACCAATAAGGAGGTAGAGGACGGTATCTTCTTCGAGACCGGCGACCTTAAAATCGGCCTGTAAGGTCTCGGTCCGCTTAATGCCGTAAATGTAGTAGGACTTCACCGTGTAGGTTCCGGGCTGGGCCGGAGAGTAGGTTACTTCAAAGTCAGCCGACTGCCCTATGGGTAAGAAGGCCTCATTCGACTTGAGGATTTCAAGACGGACCCCGTCCTTATAGATCTCAAACGTTCCCTGAGACTTAAGGCCGGCCTCACCGGTATTCTGCAGGGTTGAGTGCGCGATAACCGTCTCTCCCGGCTGATAGAGGGCCGGCTCCCCCTCACGATCAAATCCGACCGCTGTTATTTGTGCCAACTGTGCGAGCGTCCCCTCTTCAACAACACGAAAGGTGAGCTGCTGACTGGTATAGACTTCATTCCCTTCATCATCGTAGAAGGTAATAAGTCCATAATAAAGACCCTTCTTTGGACTGAGATCGGTGAGCAGGTTGTACTGCCCTGTTTCAAAGGCCTTGGTGAACTCGAGCTGTTCTTGGGTATACTCTTGCTGGTAGAGGAAATCCGGATCTCCCTTGACTGTAACACTAAGTTTTATCTTGTGCGGCTTGATCGTCGAGTTGCCCTGGTTCTCCAGGTTGTAGGTGAAGACCAGAGGAGTATCTTCTTCCAGATCCCTAATCTCAACGGACTCTACGCGCCACTTGCTCACAACATTGTTGGTGATATGTACATTAATATCAAGCTGAGCGGCAGAGAGGTTAGTTGAACCGGCACTACCTACAGGGATCCCCGTTTGAACCGGTTCAACAGGGGCACTATCGACAGTACGACGCACTCGTTTCGCAAGCTTTTGGGTATTATCAGTATTGTTAGAAGGCTTAGTCTGGGCGATACGCACATGCGACGTGTACTCCCCTGTTGCAAGATCCCCCGCGTTGAAATAAATGGTTATTCCGAGCTGATGAACTCCTTTTTTCATGGTGAAGACCGTGCCTTCAGGAAGCTCGATATGATCCTTCAGCTCACCGGTGGGCGTCAGAGAGATAACCTCATCCTCTTCGGCTGAAAAACGTGTCACCGTTGTTCTCACAGGAACGCGACTACCCGGCAAGACATCATCAAGATTTAGGGTACCCGGGCTCACTCCTATTGCAAAAGTTGTCGCCGGAAGGAAGACCGAGCCGGTGAAAACCACCAAGAGAAGAGTGACAAGCTTCGTACGTAGGGGTCTGCTATAGAACATACTTTTATGTAATTTAGTTTTTATTTCTGGTCATTCTATCATATTTTTCCCTTTTTTTCCAGACACAACAGCTCAACCTTATCCATAAGCGCCTCTACGCTAATCGCACTATAGTAAGACTCCTCCAAAGGAGCACTCGTCGGGGCGGGAACATCCGGCAGAGTAAGACGCGCCGGAGGGCAGACAAGTGAGTCGAAGGCCTCTTCGGCAATGCGAGCGACGATCTCACCTGCGAAGCCACCGCTTCTCCAGGCGGCCTCAGCAACGACAACCTTCCCCGTCTTTTTGACCGAAGTCGCTATAGTCACGGCGTCGAGAGGCTTCAGTGTACGGACGTCTACGACTTCAACGCTAATGCCTTTCATGCTAAGCCGCTCTGCCACTTCGAGGGCCACCTTCACCATATACGAGAGAGCCACGATGGTTATATCCGAGCCTTCACGTCTCACTAACGCCTTCCCGATCTCAGTTTCAAAAAGCTCTTCGGGGACATCTTCCTCGAGGCCGTAAAGCCAGCGGTCATCAATAAACACAACCGGTGCGTCATCGCGGACGGCCGCGATCAAGAGCCCCTTCGCGTCTCGGGGCGAAGCGGGCATGACAACTTTTAACCCGGGAATATGTGCGAACCAAGCTTGCAGGGCCTGGGAGTGCTGGGCTCCCTGTTCACCTCCGCGGTTAATTATGGCTCTAACAACCATCGGCGCCTTGGATCGTCCA
>PFRX01000004.1:0-8319 GCA_002788775.1 Candidatus Peregrinibacteria bacterium CG_4_9_14_0_2_um_filter_53_11
TTTTTTAGCCAAAACCTGAGCGATAATATCCTCTTGCAGAGGACGAAATGCATCATAGCCAAAATGAGTTTTCAACAGCTCCTTCATCGCGGGAATCCTAGCATAACGGAGGAAAGACAGTAATATACTCTAATTATTTAATTGTATACTAATAATTCACACGAACTTTTTAATAGTACACTAATTATATACTCACTCCTCTGTCCCAATGGCACTGAGACGTTCTATAGCGAAACGGCCCGCGGCTAAGATACTTACACAGCGCTGAGCGCGAGCCTGACGGTACTCCTCTACCGGAGCCCCACTATCATTCTGGCGAGAGGTGACCACGACACACTGATCGGGCTTTAAAAACCCGCCGGTTTTCAACTCAACGTCAGCCCCGGTCTCATCGCGTTCACGCTGACCACGGCTCCCGCCCAAGCGGAGGGTCTGGGATCGCAGAGTCATCCAGCTGGCTGCATCGGTAGAATAGAGGTTGAGACGAGCGTAGCAATTGTCTTCCGAAGAATCACGAAAGCGAAGGGCGCTCGACAAGGAGTGGAAGGTACAGCCCTCATCACCACAGCTGCATCCGACCTGATCTGAACCGAGCTCGCTTCTTTCAATAAGCGGGCTGTCGGCATCATGACCTCCCCGCACAGCCCTACGGCGGGCACTGCCACACCGAGACTCAAAGTCCATCAAAAGCTGAGCGACCGGGTCACTCTCGGGGAGTGGCTCGGGCCGAGCGCCACACCCGGACAGAGCTAGGGGGAGCAGGGCTGTTTGAACGAGGCGTTTCAGTGATGAGGTGGGATTTTCTCGCATGGGGAGGAGTATCCCAATTTTCCACTAGCATGTCAACATCGGGCACCATGCGTGGGCATCAGCCTTGAGACGAAGGACGAATGCCCCTAAAAGTCAGCAAAAGCTCGACAAAAAAACGAATATGATCTATATCATATACTCCGCAAACGATTTTCTAAACACACCTATGGCGACATTTTCCGATTTCAACCTCCCGAACGATATTCAGCGTGCCCTTGAAGAAAAGAACTTCACCACTCCAACTCCGATTCAGGAGCAGGTAATCCCGCAGATTCTAACGGGCTCGCAAGACGTCCTCGCCATTGCCCAGACGGGAACGGGTAAGACGGCGGCCTTCAGCCTTCCGGTCCTCGCCAAGATGGATCCGAGCAAGAAGCACGTCCAGACGCTCGTCCTGAGCCCAACTCGTGAGCTTGCGATGCAGATTGCCAAGGACATGAAGCAGTTCGCGAAGTACCTCAACGGTATTCATGTTGCTGTGGTCTATGGTGGCGCCTCTATTCAAGATCAGGTCCGTGAGATTCGTCGTGGCGCACAGGTTATCGTCGGTACGCCGGGACGCCTTCTGGATATGTGTAATCGCAAGGTTCTCAAACTCGAAAATGTTGAGTGGGTGATCCTTGACGAGGCCGATGAGATGCTCAAGATGGGCTTTATTGAAGACATCAATGAGATTTTGGGAGGAACACCCGACGAGAAGCAGACTCTGCTCTTTTCAGCGACCATGTCCCGCACGATCGAACAGATCGCGGGGCGCTACATGCACTCCCCTCTCCGCGTTGAGGCTAAGGCCACCGAAGAGCGTAAAGCTGCAATTTCACACCAGTTTATGATGGTCCCCGCTCGCGACAAGATCGTCGCATTCAAGCGGTATCGTGAGCTCCATCCCGAAATGTACGGCATCGTTTTTTGTGAGACGAAGCGCGAGACGCAGGAAGTTGGCGATGCCCTTCTTAAACAGGGTGTCTCGGCTGCGATCATCCACGGCGATATAGAACAGCGTCACCGAACCCGCATTATGGAGGCCTTCAAAAGAAAAGAGATCACCCTCCTCGTAGCAACCGATGTTGCCGCTCGAGGAATCGACGTTGAAAAGCTCACGCACGTCATCCACTTTGGCTGCCCCGATAAGATCGAAAGTTATGTTCACAGAAGCGGACGAACGGGCCGCGCCAGCGAGAAGGGAGTTTCACTTGTCCTCGCTCACCTTCGAGAGCACTACGCCCTCAAGCGCATCGAGCAGGCCAAAGGCTTCAAATTTGAGGAGGTTCCAGCCCCCAAGCGCGAGGATCTCATTCACGCCGATCTGGCCGTCTACATAAAGATGCTGAGCTCGGATACAAAGGTCTCACCGCTCGCTCAAAAGTACTTGGATGAGATTTTGGGAGCGGAGGAAGACAGGCTCGACATGGAGCAGCTTGCCCGTAAAGCACTTCTGATAGCAATTGAAGAAAAGATCGCACGCCATCCGGAAGAAGAGATGGACCGTCCCCGCCACAAGCGCGAACCCGATCGCCGCGAGAGCGGTGGACGAGGTTACGACCGTGGTGGAAGCGGAGGATATGAGCGGGGTGGCCGCCGTGGTGGACGAGATAGAGAAGAGCGCGAGGAGATGAGCACACTGATCATCTCACTCGGACGTCGAGATGACCTGACCGTTCCAAATCTTCTCAGCATGATCAACCAAGCGACACGCGGAAGCCGCGTTGATATCGGGCTTATTCAGATTTCGGACAGCGAGACGAGCTTTGGCGTCCCAACGCGAGTAGTGGGCCCACTCAGCCAGGCGATGTCACGCATCAGCTTCAAAGGGAAAAAGATCTTCGTAAAAGAAGGCACGCATGTTCGTCGAAGCGGGCCGGGTGGACGACGCTAAAATAGCGACACCTTTCTTGCCTCTCACTCGTTAGACTCAGTGATGGGCAAAGAATTCATACAGGTCCCGGAAAAGATCCCCGAACTTATCGAGCGCACTCTCGTGGTCTGTATGGCGCGCGACTTTGCCAAGGCCTACTGCTACCACCTCCAGGGCATTCACGAGCTTCCAACAATCGAGACGTCTGAGACCGATTATCACTATACGGACAAAGAAGGGCGCTCGTTTATTTCGGAGTCCCATGGCGGTGACCGAACTAATGGGACGAGCGGAAATCCAACCATTTTCGGCATCGAGAAGCATAACAAGCAGCACTATCTGAAGGTCTTCCTCAATCACTTTTCAAAGGAGCTTGCCCGCATTTTCCGCGAGGGAAGCTTCAACCGCGTGGTCCTTTTTGTGCCCGACGAGCTTCACATTAGTGTCGAGGAGAAGCTGGAACAACATCTTCTCCAGAAGACCGAGTTTTTCAGTGGCAACTTCACCAAGCACCATCCGCTCGAGCTTGTGGAAAAAATTTACGAAGAAAAACCGCACCTCTTCCCCATTGAGACACCTCACGTTTATTGAAAGAGTTGCTCTGATCGTATTAGAGTGGTTATTATTGAATCCCTCTAACCGACCAGATCCATGACCGACCAGACGATCACCTGCCCCAGTTGCGGAACGAACATTCCCCTGAGCGATGCGCTTACCGAGAAAATTCGCCATCAGCTTGAAGGTGAGATGGGTAAGGAGCTCAAAGCGCAGCAAGAACTGCTTGCAGAAAAAGAGCGGCTTCTTGAGCAGAGTCAGAAGGATCTCGATGCCCGGGTTGCAAAAAAGCTTGAGGCGGAAAAGCTGAAGATGTGGGAGGTCGCCCAGCAGAAGGCGGCTGAGAAGGTTGGCGTCGAGCTGACCGATCTTAAAAAAGCCAACGAAGAAAAAGAGGCGCAGCTGAGCAAGATGCGTGAGGAGGAGCTTGAGCTGCGCAAGCAGAAGCGTGAGTTGGAGGAGACCAAGAAAAATATGCAGATTGAGCTCGAGCGCAAGCTCGACGAGGAGCGTAAGAGAATCGCCGAGGATGCAAAGAAAGATGCAGCCGAAGAGATGCGGCTCAAGATGGCCGAAAAAGATAAGCAGCTCGATCAGCTCCGCCGCTCCTTGGAGGATGCCAAGCGCAAGAGTGAGCAGGGCTCGATGCAGATCCAGGGAGACGTTCAGGAAGAAGACCTCAAGCTGATGCTCCGCAGCCACTTCCCCGTCGATATGATTGAGGACGTCCCCACCGGCATTCGCGGTGCCGACCTTGTTCAGACGGTCAACACCAGCTTCGGCAACAAGGCGGGCGTGATCTTGTGGGAGTCGAAAAATACGAAGGCGTGGAGCGCGGAGTGGATTAAGAAGTTGAAGGACGACCAGGCACTGGCCAAGGCCGATGTCTGTATCCTCATCTCACAGGTACTGCCCGAGGGCGTAAAAGATTTTGCGCTTCAAGGCGGAGTCTGGGTCTGTAGTTATGAGATGGCCTTTTCAGTCGCCTCCTTCCTCCGGGTCCACCTCACGCAGCTGAGTCAGGTGAAGCAGTCGCTTATTGGAAAAGATGAGAAGATGGAGCTCCTCTATACCTACCTCTCCGGTAGTGAGTTTAGGAATCGCGTTGAGACGATCGTCGGTGCCTTCACCAGTATGCAAAGTGACCTTGAGACCGAAAAACGAGCGATGCAGCGCATCTGGAAAAAGCGTGAGAAAGAGATCGAGCGTGTCGTTATGAGCACCTCGGGCATGTACGGCGACCTTCAGGGAATCGTCGGTGCCTCACTGCCCACAATCCGAGCCCTTGAACTTCCCGGCGCGGAGGAGTTCGAGGAGTCCGAGGCGGGGTTCATGGAAGAGTCGTCCGCTGAGACGGCGGCTGAGAGGGAAGAGCAGAGCGAGATGCTTTAGAAGCATGCTCACCTCACGACTCCTAAACCTTCTCCCCACCTATAAAGACGCCGGTAATAACTTCAGGGCCGCCGCGGTAGATAAGTCTTGAGAGTATCTGCTCGGGTTTTTCATAATCGTCCGCTCCCATCGGGCTGAGACGCCGGTAGTCAATAACGAGGAAGTCGGCGTTCTTCCCCTTGTGCAGGCTTCCGACCTTTTCGCCAAGCCCAACTGCACGGGCTCCACCAAGCGTGGCCAGATAGACTGCCTCGGCGAGGGTCATCGGTGCTCCGCTCTTTCCGTCCGTACTGACGGCCAGCGACTTGGAGCTCTCAATCGCCTCGCGCATCTCGTTGAAAAGGGAGAGGCTGTACCCACCGGCAACATCGCTTCCCAGCGCCATCTTCACACCCAGTTTTTGATAGCTGCGGAAGGGCATCGTCCCACTCATTAGGAACCTGTTCGAGGTGGGACAGTGGACGATCGTCGTCTGTGTTTTTTTCAGGAGTTTGAGCTCGGCTGGGCTTAGATGAACCCCGTGAGCCATCAGAGTTTTCGAGCCCAGGAGGCCGAGCCGGTTGTAAAGGTCGGTATAACTCTGGGCCTTGGGAAAAAGCTTTTTTACCGCCGCGATCTCGTTGAGATTTTCCGAAAGATGAGTCTGGATCGGGAGGTTTTTTTCACGAGCGAGACGGGCCACTCCCTCCATCAGCTCTGCCGAACAGCTCAGGGCGAAACGCGGCGTGAGAATATACTGGAGCCGCCCCTCAGGATCATGCCAGCGATCGATCAGCTCCTGAGCCTCGGCCAGCGAGGTCGCCGTTTTTTCGCTTAGTGCGCGCGGACTCCGCCGGTCCATCATCACCTTGCCGATCAGCGCCCGTATCTTCGCTTTTTTGGCTGCCATGAAAGCAGCTTCGGTCGCACCTTTGTGAATGGTCACATACGTCGCAGTCGTCGTGGTTCCATTTTTGATGAGGTCTTTGAAGAAGACCTTCGCCGCCTCTGTAGCCAGAGTGGAGTCCTTAAAAAGAGTCTCGCGTGGAAAGGTATACGTTTTGAGCCAGGACAGGAGCTCCTTGCCTCCGATACCGGCAAAGGCGTACTGCGGAAGGTGGTTGTGGCTGTCTACGAGGCCCGGGATGATGAGCTTGTCGGAGTGGTCAACAAAGCGATGGTTCTTGTAACGGCGGCGGGGATCGCGCTTTGTGACCTCCTCAATACTCCCCTCTTTCGAGACGACCAAGTAGCCCGGGTTAAGTATCTCAAGCCGAGTCGGAGTTTTGGGAGTGATGATGAGTGCCTTGTAGATTGACGCCATGAGACTGACCTCATCGTACAATAGAACCTCCGGGCTGGCTACAGATCACTCCCCCGCAATAAGAGCGGCCAGCTCGGCACGGGCCTGCTCCCAGACGTCCGGATCGGTCGACCAGCTTATCGGCGTGCGCTTCCAGGTTGGATCGCTGGGGTCGTCGACTCCATACTCCCACAAAACTTTTGGCACGATCCTGTTTACGATCTCCGCCGTTCTCACCGGATCTTTCGCCTTGGCCAGCGTCAGGTAGTCTACATCCTGAATACCACGTCTCCAGAACTTGATGCGGAGGCTGGCGAGCGGCCCGTCGAGGCCCAGTGAGTCTTGCGGAAAAACCGTGTCCGTTCCCGGGTAAAAGAGGACGCCGTCACCATTACTATAGTTTGCGCCCGTTCGGCCAAGAGAAGGATCAAAGCGGGCGTCTCCACCAAAAGTATGAGCCGTGTGGAAGAGGTCCGTGTTCCCCGCGCCTGCCTGATAGTTGTTGTAGTAGGTCGACTCCCAGTAAAACCAGCGGTCGACATTTTTCTTATACTGCCCCCAGGCGAGCTCGCGAAGTGCGACGCCATCATCCTCCATCTGGAACGAGCCCTGCGCCGGGCGCGAGCCGTTGTACATGTAGAGGCGCTTATCTGAACGGCCGGTGAGGTAGTCGGCGGCCTGCTGAGCCGGCTGAGTCTCGACGATTCCCAAGGTCGAGGCGGCGATATCAAGATGAGGCATGCTCTCCATGGCATCACCGATCCAGACGGTTGCAAATGAGAGCAGATTTTTGCCTGGCCCGGGACTGTTCTCGATCCAGCGCGCCCACTTATCAATCAGAGCATAGTCATCACTCTCGTCGATCAGGTAGAGGAAGCGCTCAACGGAAGGCGCATTCGCCTGGAACCAGCTCTCCCAGGCATCGGCTTTTTGCTGCATAACCTCCTCACCCTGGCCCTTCCAGACCCAGCTGCTGTAGGTTCCGATCGAGTAGACGTTGTTGCCCACACCTTCGCCGGGGCCACGGTAGCCGTTCAGAGCGGTGAAGAGCGCACCGCTGAGACGTGGAATCCAGTCATCGAGGGGACGGTCAAAGCGGGTCGACTCGGCACCGATCAGCGAGATCTTGTGACGGTGTGCGAGCTTGAAAAACTCATTGATAATATCTTCGGAGGCCGCCACCAAGTCAGGGGCCGACGGGTAGCTCTCACCAAGAAAGCGTGTGTTGATATTGGCATCGCTAATGACCACCATCGTCTTTGAGCTGGGGGTGTCGGGAAGAGTGAAGTTTTTAACCTCAACTTCTATGGGCAGCTGTGCGATGGTCGAGCCGGACTGCATCACGCTGATGCTACCGGTGTACCTTCCGGCGGGAAGATCTTTGGGAATGTAGATGTCGACCCAGATCTCCTGGCTCTGGCCCCGCTTAATCGAAAAGGGCGTCTTCACCTCCAAGGGAGCGGCGATGTCGGGATATGAGAGGTCGTGGTAGGGACGGTCGGTCCAGCCGCCCGTTCCAATCCCGTTGGCAGGGTCGTAGGGACGCTGAAGATCTTCGGGGATGTGACGCTCGTCATACTTGGCACAGCAAAAGCCGCTCAGCCCCTTTATGGGAAGATAGCCGACGTGAAAGAGTTCGATGTCACGCTGAGTCCAGTTGAAAAGGTCGGCGGTCGAGGTTGTTGAGATACGAGCGCCATTGGGCCCGGCAAGTTCGTTGAAGACGACACTAAGGTTGTTTGCCGTTGAGTCGGCGGACTCGAGCATGAGTGCAAAATTTACCACTTCGTTACGGCCACCAAAGAGGGAGACCTGCTCCCCGTTCCACACTGAGTTACGGGTTTTGGCGGGATCGGTCCGGGCCAGGAGCACTTCTTGCGGAACCTTCGTTCCACCCTCCTGGGCCCAGACAGCCGAGAGAGCTCCACCTGATGCCGGGGGGAGAATGAGTGCACCGGCGGGGGGTGCCGGGGCGGCGGGCTGAGTTGGGCTCGATGGTGTGGCGGGCTGAGCCGGGCCGGCTGGAGTCTGCCCGGAGAGCTGAGGATCCTGCGTCAGTGCACGGTAGAGATACTCACTCACCTCTCCCCTGCTCAAAAGCTCGCCCGGGTTAAGATGGCCGCCGGGGGCGATCAGGCCGTGAGTAAGGGCCGCTCCCACAAAAGGAGCAAACCAGTCGCTACGCCTCACATCGAGGAAGAGGTCGGCCGATGGAGTGGGCGTCTGGTAGCTACGAGCAGCTACAATCATCGTAAGCGCCTCGGCACGATTAACTTGCTGTGCAGGCCTGAAGGTCTCGTCGCCATAGCCGCTCACCCAGCCTTGTTCCTTTGCGTAGCAGACGGGTGCCGCATACCAGTCGGTAGCGACATCCCTAAAGCAGTTGCGGTAGGTAGCAGGATCGGCGACCACGCCCTCGAGCTTC
>PFRX01000004.1:8401-8553 GCA_002788775.1 Candidatus Peregrinibacteria bacterium CG_4_9_14_0_2_um_filter_53_11
CTTGAGTGAGAGAATTGATTGCGGTGGCATTGGGATGAGCATTGTCGACATCAGGAAAAAATAAATGGCTAATCCGGGCAGTTTCGCCAATATCAAAGAAATAGAAACTATCATTTATTTCAGTTTCAGCAGCAGTATTTTCAACAATTTCA
>PFRX01000025.1 GCA_002788775.1 Candidatus Peregrinibacteria bacterium CG_4_9_14_0_2_um_filter_53_11
CTTTATCAAGGGTGAGAGACGTCCGGTTTTGGCACAGTTAGCTTCGGAACAGCAGCTCGACTTCCCTTACAGCTTCCCGTTGAGCGCCGTTGAGAGCTGGCCGCTCGGTGCGCCCGCGGAGTGATAGGGGATGCCTTTTTGAGCTGGGCGCCTAGAGCGGCATAATTATTTGACTTAACCTCGGTAAGGTTATAGAATGCTACCTTATGGAGACGACTCAAGGTGAACAGTTCGATGCTTTTTTTGTACCTACTTCGGGTTTTGCCGAGAGGCGCATCAGAGATCCTCAAACAGGGACTCAGCGTAGGGTTTGGACGCCACCCGCGTATCGTGATGAGCCTGTCGATCAGGATCAGTGCACTGCGGCTTACCAAATGGCTCGCAACGCGCGTGGTGAGCTGATGCTTGGTGCTTGCGGCGGAAAGGCGCGTGCACTTGCGGCCCTGCACCTCGCGAAGGAGTTTCGCAATGCGGCGCTGGTGACGATGAGTCGTTTTGATCCGCCGGTTGATCAAAGGGTTATCCAAGAGCTTCAACTGCCCACCGAGCAGTACCGTCTGATGTCAGACTACCTCAGACGGCGGCTGCAGGCTGGGGGAGTTAGCAAGAGGCATGTCTGTGAAGAAAGTAACTCAACAACCATTTTTGAGGCGCTCATCCAGATGGTGCGAATAACTGCTGAGCAGAATGAGTTGGATAAGAATGATGAGCGGGATGAGCTGGCGTGGTATCGTGTCGGATTTGTTACGAATAACTACAACCTTCCTCGGGCTCAGGCGATGCTCGATGCGATCTGCGATCCCGCCGGAGCGGCGAAAAAACTCCCACACCTTGTCCCAAAGCTGGGAAGAGGGTATCAGCAGGTACTGAACATCGGCCCGCCTCAAGGCACTTCCTTCGAGCTAATCTCAGCCGAAGAGGTTCTCGCGAGGCGCTCCGCTCGCTATGCGCGCATTATTGAGGCGGCAGAAGAGTGTGCGCCCTACCGGCGGCGTTCTGCTCTGGAGCAAGCTGGGGCCACCCAAATAGCCGAGGGAACGTATGGCGCTCCGTCGTCTCTTTAGCTCCTACATGGCCTTTGGATCGGGTTGGTGGACGCCGAAGGTGTTGCCCTCCGTGTCCATGAAGTAGCCCTGCCAGGCCATCTTTGGAAGTGCAAACTTAGGCATTGTGATTGCGCCTCCCTCAGAGAGGATCTTCTTCGCCGTCTTATCAAAGCTCTCAACCTGGATGCTGCAGACGTAGGCGTTGGAGCCGAAACTATCCGGCGGTGTTCGCGTCTTGCGGGGCAACAGACCGCCATCAATCCCAGGCTCCTTGCTGTCTTTTCCTGCCGTTGTAATGAGCCAGTACTCATCTTTTTTCCAGCGCTCAAACTTCCAGCCGAAGACCGCTGTATAAAAATCGATGGCTCGTTGAGGTTTGTCTGCCTGAATCTCAAAATGTATTACGCGGTTCATAGTGTGGTTATGTTAAGGGTACACTCAGTAACACTAGAGGGGTTCGCGAAGTGTCGTACCGACGAAGCTTGACATTATTCTATTTATAGTTTATAGTAATTCCTCATTTGCTAAACAGGTTGATATATGTCTTCACTAAAACGTTTACCGGATCTAGCTACCGGCCCTTCACGCTCAGCTGTAGCTCCAGCACTCAGAAGTCGTCTTGTCACGGCTCTTGCACTGGCAACCGGACTCAGTGCCGCTGCCTGCACGAATTCTGAGCCTTACCATGCTCCCGTCAGTGTGGAACCAACGCCCCAGCAGCTTCAGGTGCTCAACGGTGTGGTAGGTGAGTTGCACCGCTTTAATACACGGTGTGAGTTTCGTGATCCTGGCAATCGGCAGTACTGTAGTAGCGTTCATGCCAACAATATATCGGAGGCTTATTGCCCTCCTAAGGCTGAGTTCAATGATGTTGTGCGTGAGCTTGATACCAATCCGAATGCCCTTGGAGATGTAGCCAGCTCTCGCGGTCAGCTCATCCGAAAAGGTGGTGGAACGGATCACTCCAGCTGGCGCTGCAACGTCGGTAGAGGTGCTGCCGGAATTCCCGAGTACATGGGCGTTACCCGTGTTTATAGTGAAGTTCGCTTTCCCGGTTCTACGGCCACCGGAGGCACGAATGTCTGTACCTATGATCAGGCGCCGAAAGAATATAATGGACAACGTTGGGCGTGTTGGAATCATAGCTCGTCTGCGCTCCCACGCTAACTTGTCAAAGAGTTACGGATGAGCTAGCGGAGCTCGTCCAAGCGGAGCTCACTCAATGTATTTCCCCGTCGTGTCCCGATACCTTTTAACTCTCGAGTTTCAGAGTCCCGTTGGATGTAAATATGGTCATACGAGTAGGGGCCGCTGAGGCTGTCACCGTACTTAATCCACCAGTCGTAATAAGGCGTCAGTACATAGGTGAACTCAGGTGTTGCTGAATACTCTGTTGAGAGGGTACTCACGTTGCTGTACTCGGCCGTCAAAGCTTGGCCGTCTTTATCAAGCAGGACACTTCTTTCGTGCGTCCCGTACTCTCTGCTTATGAAATACAGGTCGTCGCCGTCTACAATGGGACCCCACAGAAGATACTGCTTCTCCGAAGCACGGCGACCATTTTTAATAATGTATGACTGGTCGCCAATTTTTCCTACGTAGTAGATATCACTGCCCGAGAGGGCTGGTCGCGGAAGTAGGCCATGGCCAAAGATAGTGAGGGCCTCCGACTCGGCTCCATCGAAAATGGCATAACTCTTTCCATCGCGCTCAGCTAAGAAAAATAACTTACTGCCCAAAACCTGCAGGAAGCCGGCCTCATCATAGGGGCCCATGAGCTGCGTGCCTTGTTCTACATACCACCGACCGTCCTTCTCAACGGGTGTTGCCGTCTCGTTCCCCACCTTTATCTCATGGTGGTTGTAGTAGAACTCGTCACTTTTTTGAATCATCGGCCCTCCTTCGTAAGGTGGATTTTCGGCCAGAAATTTTGCCATCGCCGCTTCCTCCTCTTGTCTTCTTCGTTCTTTCACGGCTTCGGTGTGCTCACTCCTCTTACCTCCCTCGACGATGATCTCTTTGAGAGGATCTTTACGAAGAATAATAAGTGGTTTTCCATCCACGATCTCCACATCCGTTGGAGTAAGGTCGAAGCTGCCGATCTCCTCCCAGTTAAAAATAACGATGTTCTTGCCGTCGCGCGTAGTTCGCCAGATCATCTGCCCATCATCTTTTTCAACAAGATCATACCGAGGTGGAGCAAACTCGATCTGCTTTTCCCGGGTATAGGGGCCCATTTTTACCCCATCACACCTTCGCTAGGCCGGGACCTCCACCTTCTTTAGGGATTTTGTGAGCCAGAAGTATCCTATGAATCGTCATGCCAAAGCCCAGGGAGATCATGGTGAACAGCGTGATCTGGGAGATGCTGACGGCGGCGATTGCCTCGGGTGAGAGCTTGCTTACCCAGAAGGCGTCGACGATGTTGTAGAGGGTGTAGAAGAAGACCGAGAGCATCATCGGCCAGGCGAGAGACCAGAGCTCTTTTTTGATCGAGCCCCTTGTAAGATCTTTATCCTGCATATTCGTTATAGTATTATTTTAATAATATAGCCGTGTTTACCCCATTGGCCTCCCCACACATCTGAAGAAATCTTGTTGTAAGTGACTTGCGCATGGGGCTCGATCAGTGCCAAAAGTTTTTTGTAGTTGTGGCGAAAATTTACTGACTGGTGTGTGGTTCCATCGCTCGCTTGTTCACATAAAACAATAGCTTTACGAGCAACTCTTACCATTTCCGTAAGCACTTTTTTAATTGTAGTGTCGTCGATGTATATCATCACAGCATCGCTCAGTACAACATCAACGCTCTTGTCAGAAAAATTATGTAACTTATGTGCCGGCTGCACTGAAAGATGAATGTTGGTATCACCATTTTTTTTGAAATGATCCGTGCCGGTCTTGACTGCGTGTTTACTAATATCGGTGCCATACAGAGTAGCATGTGGAAGGTGTTCTCGTAGTACATGAAGATTGGGCCCGGATGCACAGCCTACCTCGAGGATATGTTCAATCGGAGCGAACTCAGTAATGGTTTGAGCAACCAATTTTCTGTGTTGATGATTGAGCGAATCATTTGTCAGGTAAGAATGAGCCCATGGGGCCTTGAAGGTGATGTGTCTGAATCTCCAAAAAAGTTCATTGATGAGCTGTGCTCCGACAAGTGCATAAATGATCTTTCGGAAGATGTTCAGTGTCTTGCTCATGGTACCGTTGAGTTTACACTCTCAACACTGAGATGCAAATCGGGGTGAAGGTAGAAACGTGCTAATACCTTAGGAGTATGTACTCCTAAATGAGTGTGAGTGAACTCAGCCTCCAGTGGCTTCTGCTCTTCCGTCAACGCTTGACGTGACGACGCTTATGTTATAGTATTGCACCCTTTAATCATTGATGGAGCTATGCGTGGACTTAGGCGAGATGCCTCTGCAATAACTGTAGATCCTTGGAATAACGAGGGGCTCTGGCCTTTGGGGGATGGGCTTACGTTGAACGAGCTTCCTCCCGAAGTTGCTGCTTTAAGAGAACGCCTTCGAACTCTTTTGATACCGGCAGTAGTTAATAGGAACGCTCCTGCGGATCCTAACTCCTCGGAGAATAACGATACCTGCCGTGCGATTGCCCGTCGTCGAACTCCTGCTTTCCCTACCTCGGCGGCCGGTGAGGGGATTCCCGTTCAGGCCGAACTCAAGAGTGAGCTCTGCCTTGTTACTCGCGAAGATGGCACGTATCTTCCCGTCCTAGTGCATGTCCGTGGCAACGAGCTTGTCGATCGTGAGAAAGTTGCTAGGGCGCTTGATGCTGATCGGTGTGAGCGGGCCGATGATGAGCTGACTGAGTGGCTCGGCCTGCGTTTTGGTCAGATCAACCCTTTTTCCGGCATCCCGTGCCAGGTATTTGACTCTGATGTGATGCGTCGTTGCTCCCTGCACGATACGGTTATGACCAATGCGGGCCATCCAGACTGGTCCGTTGAGTTCGATCCCAACAGAGCTGGGTTTTCTCTTAATAGGCAAAGCTCTCATGTAAAAGTTGCTGATGTCGCGCGCGCTGGTCCTTCTCCGACCTTGGCCGCAGTGGATCGTGCCTTTGATAACGTCTTGGGCCTCCTTACCGGCAATAGTCTCGGGACGGGGTTACTCACCATTGACGCTGTTAACCGAGCTTTTGCAGCACGTTTGGCCTCGATGTCCTTAAGGCTCGACAGCACCAACCCTGCTAAAGTTAAGGATCTTCCGCTCCAGTCTCAGGGCGATCTAACCACCCCTCGTATTTATGCCTCGTTCGATGGGCGTTGCGGTCTCTCTATGGATCTCGGTCGCTTTAGGCCGGATGTCCTGCGTGGTGATCTTTCTGCCCTTGATGCCTGGTCGGTGACTCCGCATCTTTCTTCCTTAGACTCACGTGTCACGGTCGTAGGCGTGCCGTGTCATACTCGTGGGCCGGCCTTTGATGATATCTATCGTAGGGAGTGCGCTTCCCGTGGTCCTTCACTACGTCTCCATTGTCGATGCCTCAGTTGATGCTCTTGCAGCTCTGGAGCCGGAAGATCGAGAGCGCGTTTTGGTTCTTGGTGGTCGCTATGCTCTCGACATCAATCACAGTGTCTACCCGGATCGACTTGCCGCCCGCTGCCCCGAGAGTGAGCTTGCCATGGATCAGGATGTTACAGCCCGAGTTAATCAAGCCATGTTTATGGTCAAAAAGGGGCAAAAAGGCCCGGCAATTAACGAGGTGTGCCGTGCGATTCAGGGGAGTGGTATAACAACTGTCCTCCTCTTGAGTACAGAGCTCTCCGAGCTGGGTCTTCACAGGCACGGTGGGCTTAAAAAGGCCGGTATTCGCGTCGTTGATGGGCTTGATGCCTACTGTACAAGGCTCGCGGATGCCTTTTTTGACTGTAAGCCACAGAAGAGGGGGTAGTAACTTCTCCTTAAAAAATGCTACAACTGCTTCGTGCATAAGCAGAAACACCTTCTGGGCATTGAGAGCTTTCGTGGTTTTGCCGCACTGTTAGTCTTTCTCTTTCACTTTTGGGCCATCGCCCGGGTTGATTCGGCTTCCCTTAATAGCTTCTTTTCTCCCTTTATGGTGGCGGGTTACCGTGGTGTCGACATATTTTTTGTCTTGAGCGGCTTCCTCCTTTTTCACAGTCTGTACAACCGCGAGCAGACTTTGAGCGAGTATTTTGTACGCCGCTTGAAGCGCATTCTTCCCCTCTACTATTTTTCTTTGCTCATCTTCCTGATCTTTCGTGAGCCGCAGCTTTTTTCTACGCAGGCCGGCTGGATCGACATCTTGCGTCATTTGACCTTCACGCACGTCTTCTGGGCCGAGAGCTTTTCGACAATAAATCCCGTTCTCTGGACGCTCTCTCACGAGATGTTTTTTTATCTTGTCCTGCCGTTATTGTTTTGGTTGGGTGGAAAGAGGGGATGGCGGATTCTCCTTGTTGTTGGAGGGATGATCGCCCTGAGCCTTGCCTATCGCATGTATATTTTTCAGCACTACTATCCCGGCTTGGATGAGGTGAGAAAGTTTACTCTCACCGAGCAGTTCCCGGGGAAGCTCGATCAGTTCGCGGTGGGGATGTTGGCCAGTTTCGTTTTTATAAAGATGACCGAGCTCAAAATGCTCAAGCGTATTAAGTCCCTCATGTTTCTGCTCTTGCTCGCGAGTTCGGTGACCTTTTATGTTTTACTGAGTACCAGTGCTGAGTTGGGGGCGGCGATGCGGGCTATGCCCCTCTTTCAGGCGGGATTCGGCTTTGTCTTTGCCGCCGTTTTTGCCGTTCTTCTCCTTTCGTTTTTAACGACCTTCGAGCTTGTCCGGAAGATTTTCGCCAATCCGCTCCTGACCTTCATGGGGCTCATTAGTTATAGCTTTTACATCTGGCACTACAACATCCTCGAGACTTTGAGTACTACCGCGCTGGCCTCATCTCACTTATTTTTTGCCCTATCGTTTGTTCTTATTACCGGAATCTCGGCTCTGACCTACTGGCTTATCGAAAAACCTTTCTTGAGGAGTAGAGGGTAGATTCGACACTCATCTTGCTCTTTAAGGGTTACCGTGCTTGAATGATAGCTTATTCACTCACGAGTTATTATGGAATCTCCCCGAGCCCTTGCTACACTTCTTACACTTTCGGCACTCACCGGCTGTGATGACAATCCGAGGCCACGTTTTGAAGCCGAGGACCCGGTAGATGCTGCTGTTTCTTCTTTTGATGCCCAGGTTGGTGAGCTTTTAGACGCGACTGTCGAGGATGCCCTATCTGAGCAGCCGGACGCAGCGATTCCCGATGCCGCTGAGCTGGATTTTGCGCTTCCCGATGCGGCCCTTCCTCATTCGTGTGATGAGCTTGGAGGTGAGTGGGAGACGCTCTTTCAGGCACGTTATATTCATAGGGATTATGAGCACTTCACCACTGATCAAGAAAATCTTCTTGATGTGGAACCGGAGGACGTTGTGGCCCTCTTGGATGAGATCCGAGATGGTCATCCGGATGCACGTTACTGCTATGCTCAGACCCCTGTTGATCCGGCTGATCCAGCTCTCAGTACAGCTCGTCTGTGTGATCCGATGGGTGTCTTGATTCCGGGGGCAGAGAACAGTCGGAATTATGCGGTTTGTGATATCCGATATCCACTGCCGGGTGGTCCTGATGCATGTTCATACCGTGATGGCTTCATAGCTGACCGAGTGGCGTTCGCTCCTCACGCTGGTTTTGATGAGGAAACCGGATATGATGGGAGGCTCCGTCCGGCTATCAGTAAGGATCGTCTTTGCGAGCAGCCGGGTACGGATACTCCTTTATCGTTCTCGTACTTTACGAACCCCTCGTCGCTTGAGCTCGACCAAAAGTGGATTGTAACTGTGGCTCGTCAGCTTTAAAGCGGGGATTAGGTCGCATGCGAAAAAACTCTAAATCCGCTAGTATACTCTCGTGCGAAAAATTGCAATTATCGGTGGTGGAGCTGCGGGGATGATGGCTGCTGCGAAGGCGATTGAGACCAATTCTGACTGCTCGGTCCTTCTTTTTGAAAAGAACGCTTATCTTGGTGCCAAAGTTCTGATCAGTGGTGGTGGGCGGTGTAATGTGACTACCGGCATTCATGATGTTCGCGAACTGCTCAAGAACTACCCGCGTGGTCCAAAATTTTTGATGTCGGCGATGTTTCGTTTTCCGCCGGAAAAGGTGATGGCCTGGTTTGAAGAGCAGGGCGTTCGGTTGAAGACTGAGGCGGACCTCCGCGTCTTTCCGATTTCTGATAATGGCAAGGATATTGTTGGCGCTCTTGAGCGTGCCATGCGAAAAGGCGATGTCGAAATTTTTTGTAGCACGGCGGTTGAGGAAGTGGCTCGGGCGAAGGGCCTTGCCCATACTGAAGAGGGGAAGTTCATAGTGACCACCAAAGATGGTCGAACGTTTGAGGTTGACGCCGTTGTTCTGACTACGGGAGGAAACGCCTACCGCCATACCGGCTCGACCGGTGACGGTTATGCTTTCGCTCAGGCACTTGGCCACACGCTGACGCCGCTTGGGCCGGCACTCAACTCTTTAATCGTTGCTGAAAAGTGGGTTAAGGAGCTCGCGGGTGTCTCGTTTGAAAAGGTTCGGCTTACGTTGGCAGATCATGAGCGCCTTGGAGCGTTTGTCTTTACCCATCGTGGTCTGAGCGGGCCTGCCGTTTTTGCCCTTTCAAGTCTGGCTGCTCACGAATCGATCTCACCCCAGAGTCCACTTCCACTCACCATCGACTTCTTCCCCGACGAGCGGTTCGATTCTCTGGATCACCGTTTGGTTGACCTCATTCAGAAAAATCCACATAAGAGTGTGCTCAATCTTCTTGATATTCTCTTGCCCAAATCGCTCTGTGGGCCGGTCGTTTTGTGTGCTCAGTTAGACTCAAAGCTGAAGGCCGGCTCCCTCACGAAAGAGCAGCGCCTGAGGATTGTAACCTTACTTAAGGGGCTGCCGCTGAGTGTTGTCGGGCGAAGTGGGGGAGAGGAGTTTGTGACCGCCGGTGGGATTGATCTTGCAGAGATGAACACTAATACGATGGAGTCCAAAATCTCTCCGGGTCTTTATTGTGCAGGTGAGCTTCTCGACGTGGACGGCTTTACTGGAGGTTTCAACCTTCAGGCCTCCTGGGCGACGGGCGCTCTTGCCGGCGAGAGTGCGGCGGGCGGCTGATCTATGCCTGCGTAGAATACTTGCGTGAAAATCGTGAGATGTTATTATAGCACCTATAGTTTATTATAACTGCTGGTCTATTAGTGTTTTTTTATGTCTGAACAACGGTCACAACTTGATGCCATTCTCCTTGTCGACGACGAGCCGCTAGCCCGTATGATTGCCCAAGCTCGTCTTAACAATGCACTATCCGAGGAGATTGAGTCCGGTCGTGTTCGGGTGGCGGAGGCCGATGGTTTAAGAACTGCTATTGGTGCAGTGCGCGAACTTGCTTCAAAGCTTATAGCTCTTGTCGGCGATCTCCAGATGCCCGGTACGAGTCAGGGGCAGCATAATGAGTTTGGTGCGACCGAGCGCGAAGAGGGAGTCGCCGTTGTTGAGGCAGCACTTGCCGCCGGTTTGCCCCCCGAGCGGATCTTCCTCCTTACGGCGAGTGTCGACCCTTTACACATGCGTAACGGGCCGGGGTATAATCCTTCAGACCTCCAGAGCCGACTCGCCAGCTTTGCTGCTGAGCGGGGTATCTCATTAGTGAGTAAGGCTGATGCGGATGAGCTCTTCGAAAAGACGCTGCCTTGTCTTGTGCGTCAGACTCTGTCGGCTGAGTAAAACGAGCCGTTTTTTCTCTTACTTGTGTTTTTCAAGGTCGAGCACCTTGTCAATGCGGATCTGTGCAACGAACTCGGGAACGTGAGAGACGAGTATCATCGCCCCCTCATACTCATCCAGCGCCTTTGCGATAACGGGAATATGGCGGAAGTTTATGTGGTTTGTTGGCTCGTCGAGAATCAGCAGGCCGGGTTCTTGAAGGACCAGTCGTGTGAAAGCAACCAGTCCTTTTTGGCCTTCGGAAAGGCTGCCGATCTTGTTGTAGACAACGTCGCCGGTTATCAAAAAGCCCGCAGCGGTTCCGCGAATATTCTGCTCACTCTTGTCCTTTGCGACGGCAAGAAGTGAGTCGTAGACGGTATCTTCAAAGTTCAGTGTTGAGAAGTCTTGGCGGTAGTAGCCCACCTCGATTTCCGGAGCGATGGTTGCTCCCTCGGCCTCGCCGCTTGCCAGGGCTTCCAGAAGAGTGCTCTTCCCGATGCCGTTTGGACCGGTGAGCAGGAGGTGCTGTTTTTTATTCAGTGAGATGTTGCACTTCTTAACAACGGCCTCATGGTTTTGGATGACCTTGAATGAGCTGATGCGGAAGATCTCTCCGGACATTCTCTGCTGTGCCGGAATCGTAAAAGGACGGATTGTTCGGTCTTCCTTTCGAATCGTGACAATATTTTCTTCCATCTCGGCCGCCGCCTCACGCATTTTTTTAGCGACGAAGCGGAGGTTCCCACCTTTATTTGCGAAGGTGTTTGCCTGCTCTTTTTTCTTCTGCGCCTCCTTAATCATACGGGCGTTCTGCATGTTCTCTTTCTTAATCCGGTTAGCGATATCTTCCTGCACGTCATAATAGTTTCCATCATACTGCTCTACGTTGCGGGTTTGGACATCGAGGTACAAGACGCCGTCGGTGAAGCTGTTAAGAAAGTCGGCATCATGCGAGATCACGATGCAGGTTTTGTCGTACCCAAGGAGGAAGCCGGTCAGGTGATCGATGCCCGCTTGGTCGAGGTTGTTTGTCGGCTCGTCCAGAAGGAGTAGATCGGGATCGGCGATAAGTGCAGCAGCAAGGAGTAGGCGAGCCTGCTGTCCTCCGGAAAACGACTTAACAACACGGTCATGAGGTGCGTGCATATTAACAACTTCAAGCACCTCGTCGATTCGGCGGCTAATATCATAGGTGTGCTCGCCGTAACTCTTCATGAAAAAATCCGTGAGAGTAAGTTCGCGGTCTGCGTGAGGTATGACTTGATGCGCTGTTGCCACACTCACGCCGGGAAAGATGTTCACCGAGCCCGACTGAGCCTTGTGGACGCCGGTCATCATCTTGAGGATTGTGCTCTTGCCCGCTCCGTTTTGGCCCATGATTGTGTATTTCGATCCTTTGCGTACCGAAAAATTCACCGCATCCAGCAGAGGTTTGTTCTGCTGAAAGCCAAAGGTAACGTTGTCGAAGCTGACGATGGTTCCGTTGTTATTTCCCATAATCGGGCCGTAGACTAACCTAAAAGTGCCTTTTAGTCTACTGAATTACGGGTTTTCATCCCAGGACCTAGGCTAGCCAGCCATGTTTCCTCACGAGCTCGGTTCTCTTCCACCAGCCTCCAAGGCCCCATGTGTCGCCTGCATTGAGGCGGGGAAGAAGGAGTAGAACGAAGAGATAGGCGATGTGGTCGTCCACGATAGGATTGTTTTTAGGGGGAAGGAGCGAGCTCCACATTAAAAGGACGAGAAGCCCTCCAGCGTAGCCGGCTACTTTGAGCCCCACGCCTAAGATAAGAGCGACTCCCAGACACAGGAGCCCGATCATGTAGAGCCAGTCAACGAGACCACTTCCCGCAAGTCCCTGGTAGAAAGAGGCGAGGGGGCCGGTCGTTGCATTTTGAAGGAATCCCGCTGTTGGAGAACTCCCGGCGAGCCATGATTTTTCAGCTGCTGTAGAAAATCCCAGTCCAAATGTCTTATCGAGGAAGGCCCATAGGAAGGTGAAGCCCATTACAATGCGTAGTCCTGCAAGGAGGCGGCCGGTTGTTTTCGTTTCCATAAAGGTAGGGGATTAGGTGATGATCTCTGATTTGATCTTAGTCCTGCCTGTCTTGAGGGACAAGGTAATTTGTTCCTGGCAACTACCTCTACTTTATGATAGGATTAATAGATATATAAAGAGTCTTTCTTATCAAACCTTTCTGAATGAGTATCAAAAAAAGAACAGGAGTGTTGATCGGTGCGCTGAGCATTTTTGTCTTGGGCTTGGCTCTGGTCTTTGGGCAGGGGGCCACTTTCAAAGGGGCAGTGGCCAGGATTAAATCTCCGGGCGTCTCGTCTCAGACTCTTGCCCCGAGCTACAAGAAGGGAGATAAAAAGGCTTTCGATGACTCACCAGTTATCTTGAGGTCAGAACTCAAACCGTTCTCTTATGAACTTAAGGTAAAGCCGCTCTTCAAGGACTATCCAGAGAATCTTGCTGATATAATCGATTTCAGACTTCCTCCACCTCTTCCCGATGGGGACAGTCCTTTCGGTCATAACCCCGCTTCTCCAGAAGCGCCTGCTGATCTGACATTAGCTCTTCCAAACACTCCGGCCGAGATTCCCGTAGTTCGTGGTGTCTCTCATCAGGGCGAGTTCCGACGTTATAAGGCGGCGGTGTGTTATATGCGCTGGGCGGAAAACTTCCCCGATCCCAATGAGGCCGACTTCCGCACGATTTTTGATAAGGTAAATGACTACTATGACGAAGTTGCTTATGGATTGGTGGAGTTTGATTTTGTCGGTGTGGCAGACAGCCACGAGCTTGTCCCCATCCCCGCTGATCATGGTGGTTATGCAGAGCGTATCGCGGCGGTTCAGAACTGTGATGATCTCCTTAACTATGAGCATCTTGATGTGCTTTTCGTCTATCCCTCAATTTCAACAGCTGGCGGACTCGGTGATCGTAGTTACTACTACGCAGATGGAGACTGGCAGGATCTTTCCGTCATCAGAGTGGGGTCTTATGATCATGCCTACGCGGCGGAAAGTGAGGCGCTTGGAAACGATATCCCCGTGCCGATTTTCAATAGCTTCAGCCATAGTTTAGTTGAGCATGAGCTCGGCCACGCTCCCTTTAATCTAGAGCCGCACGCGAACTTTCTTGAGTGTGGAGACCGTGTTTACGAGCGGCTTCAGCGCGGCTTCCTTCAGGACCCCTCACTCAGCCCAGATGGCTTTCCTGGCTGCTCGATCGTTGAGTATGGCAATCCCTTCGACGTAATGGGGGCCAGCTTCTTTGAAGGGCATATCAGTGCTTGGGGAAAGTACTTCGCCGGTCGTTGGTCTTCATACCAAAATGTCGTTCAGAGTGGGGATTACGTTATCTCCGCACTTGAAGTTCAGAGTGACATTCCTCACGTTGTCCGTATCCCTTATCAGGATGAGGCGCTCTGCGTCGAGTATCGAAAACCTATTGGGTATGACCGGAACAACTCAGATGCCGCCTTCGCTCTAAGTGCCGAGGCTGCTGGTGGGATTCCGGATGGCGGCGGCTTAGCGCTTATGCTCTGTCCTATGGCCGGCCCCTATCGAGAAAATCGAATCTTACTCGACACTGTGCCAAACGATGCTGTTCCCGTGAGGAAGAGTGGGGGCGCTCGATCTCTCTCAGATACGAACAGCTCACTCATTCGTGAAGGAAAAGTTTTTGAGGATGAAGTTGTGGGGCTGCGTCTCGAGTGGGAGTCGGTTGGTGAGAATAAGGCGCTTATTCACCTTGGTATCCTCGATCCGGATCGTCTAGCTCTGGCAGGAGCAGGTCACTTGGAGCTCAATCGCTCTATTTATGGAGATGCCTGCATCGATGATTCGACTATCGCGAAGCTTACGTTTCGCTATGAGTCCGAGCTCGAGCTTGAGGGGAGCTATAAAGTTGAGGTCACTGGTCTGGGCGACAATGCCGCTCCCGTCCGGCTCGACCGCTTCAACATTGAGGACCTTGGGCCCGGTGAGAGCATAATCAAAGTTTATCGTTCGATACGACCGTACCGAAACCTCCACGTTAAGATAACGACACCGGAGGGGCAGGTTTCAGAAGAAGATGTTCTGTTGAGGTTTTCATGTTAGGGAGCTCGAGGAGGCTCGTCGGAGTTATCTTTTGTCTCAATAATGTTGGGAGGATAACTCTTTTTTGGACGCCATGATGGTTCGGTAGGGGGCGGTGTCGAGGCGCTTGCATTTTTCCGCTAAACAGTTTATAGTATCTTTCCTATGCTCAACAAAGCCTCTCAACTCGGCCGGACGTTAGCGCTCGCAACAGTTGTTTCAGGCTGTATAGTCGACCCTAAGCCCGTATCGGAAGGTGAGGCTGATGCCTCAGTCGCCACTCTTATGGACGCCGCGACCTCGACTGCTGATGCCATGAGTCAGATCATGGATGGAGGAGCAGGCGATACGGCCTTGGTTGACGCTGGTGAAGAACCTCATCAGGACGCCTCGTTCCCTCGTGATGCCGGCCAGTTATCGTGTGATGCGCTTCCGGCCTGCCCACCTATTTTTGCTCAGTTGCGCGATGCCGACCGGGAGACGCTTGTCTCTCGCTATCACTTTGCTCCTGATGGTGTTGTCTCCCGACAGTACCCGGAAGCGCAGGGTGGAGAGCTCGTGACAGTGTGCCAGATCGATCCTCCTGAACTTCCCGAAGGTGCCTGCCTCAAGCCACTCTGCGATCCACTTCCCGGACGCCTATCACGTGACGAGCCCATCGTCTTTCCAGCCGGCTCTGCACTTGGTCGAGATGTAAATCCTTTTGTCTATGAAATTTGGTATGGTCGCCCCGAGCTACGGCTTGACTACGTCCATGAAAATATCTACGACAATACTCCTCCCTGTGAAGACGGGCAGGAGCCACTTCTTGGGTTTGATCCCGATGGCTTTCAGTATCTTACCTGTGATCCGCTGCTCGACTGTCAGCCAGGAGATCAGCTCGACACCTGCCTTCCCATGGACTTTTGCGACGTCGATGAGTCTCCACTGAGTTGTCATTATTATGGCGGCTACGTGATTCAGAGCCAGGATGATTGTCGAGCAATTCTGGGCGGTACCATCGTGGGTTTTCAGTATCTTGGTGTGGATATCGCTCCACTTTTTAATGATGGATTTAACTGCATCGATCTTCCATCCGGTTCGAATGAGTACCACGTCGCAGGCCTGCGTGTTCACTGTCTGCCCATGCCTCAGTGTGCTCCCGGTGAGCGCCCCGAAGCCACTGCTCAAGACATGCCACTCGCGTGTAACCGAGGCGGCGGCGGCGGCCCTGTTTTTGAGTGGACGGGCCGGCTGAACGTCCCAAACTGCTATCCGCTACGCGCCTGCGCTGAAGATGAGCGCCCGGACGAGCCCTTCTATGGTCCGTGAGTCCGGGCGGCCTCAGTCTGAGCGCGCCTAAAAGTTTTTTGGAAGCTTACTAAGTAGAGCTCTAAGGGTAGTCTTTGACCTTCTTTCGCCCCTCTTTTACCACGCCGCGTATCTTCTTCGCCTCGAGAACTTTCTGCTGCGCCTTTTTAGAGCGTCGTCGCTTCTGTTTTATAAGTTTGAAGATTTTTTTTGCCCGGTCCGACGCCTTCCCCTTAACCGTATCTTCTATTTTCAGGATGAGGAGCTTGTAGGCCGAGAGGCGGTTTTTGCTCTGCTCCCTGTACTTCTGGCAGCGTACCTCGGTTCCGCTGGGAAGATGTTTTAGCAGGACCGCCGAGGAGGTCTTGTTTATCTTCTGGCCGCCCGCGCCACTTCCGCGGATAAACTGCTCAGTGATATCCTCGGGGCTGATTTTAAGTGCCGCCGCCTTTGCCAGATAGCCCGGTGGAAGTTCGATAGGGAAGTCCATTGCGCTTTCTACTATAGCAAACTAAGGCCAGGAACCTCGAGTTGTTTTTGTCAACAGGTGTGGTAGAGTGATGCCTCGTATGTTTTTACTCATAAAAGGCCGCACTCGTTATGCCTCAACTCGCTGATAAACTGATTCGTGATGCAGGGCTTCTGCTCAAGGGGGAAGGAAATTTGACTACCCAACTTTTTGAGCCGGCGACCTCTTCGGATCTCCTTGCGGATGAGCCTCTTACTCCACAGAGGCGGGCTGCTTTAACTGAGACTATTTTAGTCAACTGCAGACTCATCGGAGATGCGGTTGAGAAGGTCTTGGCCCATCAGCCACAGCACGTTGAAGGGGCTGATCGACTGGCCGCCGCACATCTTCGTCTCAATGAGTGTGAGCTTCCCGGCACGTCCACCGATCCCGACGGGAGAACGATTATCGACCGTTTGCAGGGGGCCTACACCCGCGTCTGTGAGCGTATGGCTGCTGTTTTTCAGAGACTGAGCGAGAGTGCCGAGTGTGACGATGAGGCAACTCCCTATATTTTTGATCTGCGCCTGGGGACTCCCGAATATGAGAGGACTCTGGCCAAAGATGTCGCCTCGGTTTTGGAGTCAGCTCATCACGATCTTGCTCCACTTGCCAAGGCCTTTTTGGGACTGGTTCGAGCCACTGGTGGCACGGATCTGAATGAGGAGTTTGAGCGCCGAAACGATGAGTATCGAGATGAAGTTTCTGAGGCCACGGGGCTGAGTATCTCGGCTGCTCTTTCCGGAGCGAAACTTCTCGCCGATGATTTCAAAGGGCCAGTACGAGAGGCACTGACCGCAGAACAGTGTGATCCGGAAGCTCTCAGCCGTCAGCTGGCCGTTCACTACTTCCAAACTCTCGAAGCCTGGGTCGACCCGGTAACACGCGTGTATGGCAACCTTGAGGCCGAAAGAAACAACCCCGGTGAGCTCGGAGTTAGCTACCATGAGCGGCTCCATCGCTACCTTGATCTTTTTTCTCGCATGATTGTCGTAACCAATATGACTCGCCGAACGCTTCAGCTCCTTACGCCTCGGGATCCAACAGAGCTCTGAGGTCATCAACTGCACGGAGAGCTTCACCATCCTGAGCCACTTGGTTGAGTATCGCCGACAACTCATCGCGAGGAAGTGTTGGAAGCGCGGGGCTGTGATCTTTTACAACGTCGATTTTAGTTGGTTTTGACCCTCTTGCGGCCTCAAAATCATCCGGTATTCGTGCTTCTGCTGCGCTCATAATAAGGTGGTTAAGTGGAACCTAATTGTCGTCCTTTTCGAGCTTTTTTGCAAGGGGTGTCTGGCAAACTCCGTGAGCGCTGGGGTATCGCGTTGATTTGTCTCACACTGCATTCCTTTCGTCGTCTGGGGCTTCTGGCCTTGTTATGATGAGTCTGAGGCTGGGGCGGCTCGCTGCGGGACTCTCTTGCGGCTCGACACCCAGTTCGTCGCGATCATCTGGATCGGGGTCGTCCGGGGGCTCATCGCTTGGGGTTAACCACGGACCTTCGTGATCGAAATAGGCGCGTTTCATATCTGCTACAAGCGCTCGGGCAACCTGTGGTCCAATTTTCACCCTGAGGCGGCTCATCTCAACCTTCATCGCCACCTCTTCCTCCGGAGTAAACTTCTCGTACAGAGAGCGTCGCACAAGCTCACCGAACTCATTAAAATCCCGCAGGATTTCTGAGCCCTCACCATATTTTTCTCTCAGGATATACCAAATATCGAGCACGCGCATTCCCTCGTAGGGATTGGTGAGCCAGTCTTCTGCAGAAAAGCCGAGAATCGGCTGATCTTTGCGCAAGTAGTTAGAGGGGTGTGGTTTGTAACTTGGAGGGAAGGCGTAGAGGTACCAGTCTCCATTAGATTCATAAAACTGTACCAGGAGGGTGCTCGTGGTTGATGTCTCTTCGAGGCCGGGAGGAAACGGGCTTGGTACCGTACCATTCGACTGCTCCCTCAAATGAGCGCTGAGCTCGGCGGCTACCTCAGCATCTTCCGTGATAAGTATTCGGCTGTAGGGTGAGCCGTAGCCCTTAACGGCGAAGCAGGCAACTCGGTTGAGGGCCGTTATGACCGTTGTAAGAAATATTTGTTCGGCCTCTGAAGCTGACTCGATACCCTTCTTACCTCCGTCTCTGCCCGTTAGTTTTTCCATAAGATGATATAATAACAAAAAAGGTACTTGAGTCAAGCACGACACCTGGGGTACTCAAAGTGGATTTGTTCGTATGGGTGCCTCCCACAGTGTTGGCTGGCGTAGCCCTCAGACCGGCCGCCCGTGTGAGGAGAAGGTCTATATGAGGATGGGAGTTGTTTATTGTGAAGCTCAGGCCGCGCTCGAGGGCTCATCAGAACCCACACTGGCTGATATCCAGATGATGCGGAGGAGCTCGGTGTTGCTGATCCAGCTCCATATGTCCGGGCAGGGGCCAAAGCAGTTCAGTGAGCCCGGGCCCAGCTCATCACCATCTTTGAGGTCATAGACCTGTTTTTGCTTATGAGTGTCCAGATCGTAGACGGTCATATCCTCAGGGCAGAAGAGGTAGCGTCCGTTGGGCGAGCTCTCTGCGACTGCGATGCAGCGATTCGCGAAGATACCTTCTTCCTTTGCTGTGCTGAGGGTGGACTCTCTAGTTGTCTCATCGTAGGTTATGTAGTTCGGGAGGAGACGTGCACACCCCTCACAGCCCCACACGGTCTTGTAGTAGATGTCGAGCTTACTGCCAATTTTGTGGATCATCGCTATTCTAACGCCATCGGGATGCTCCCTTTTCTCTAGGCCAAGAAGGTACTGTGCCGCCGCACTCCCCTTTATAAAATCATTTCCGCGCCAGACCTCGTCCCCGACCAGTGAGCCCGGGGCGGAGGTCGGCTTAACGGTGTAGTCGGCGGTGTTTGCTGCACTCGAGTAGTCTGTAACCGCCCCTTTGGTAAAGCGGACGGGCGTGTAGTTTTGTCGGAGTGAGAAGGAGCGAACCTTGAGCCCGCCGTACTGCTCAGGGGGAGTACAGATCACGCTGTAGTGCTCATCCAGTCCACGGGCAAAAGTCGTTACTCCGTTGAGCTTCAGACGGATCACTCAGGTAGATCTGATCTTCTTTGATAGTCTTCCATGCGCCATCAGGGTTTTGAGGATCCTGAGTCGTTACCGTTAGTTTTTGGAGGCCACCATCAAGCGTAATCGTCCACCGCTCAGCCGGTGCATTCTTGTTGAGCTCCGTATACTTCTCGTGAAGTACTGTGGGATTTTCCGTTGGTTCACTGATGGTACTTCCCTGAGTTGCGGGAGTTGTTGGCTCCTCTGCGAGGGCCGCAGCTGCATCTTTCTCTGGTCCCGTTTCTCCCTCCGGTATGGTAAGCAGGCTCGGCTCCTTGGAGCAGCCGGCCAGAACTAGTGGTGTTATCAGCAGCAGCCAGAGGGTTTTTCTCATTAAAAAGGATTATAGCACTAAAGGGGAGGGGCACGGACGGGGGATGTCCATGGGCTTGACTTTGATCTCTCAACCATATAACCTGGGTGGTAGGTTATCTCGCTATGATTTTTTATGATTGAGCCCTACAAGTCCAAATCCGTTACCGGTACAAAGAAAGCCCTCGGGCAGCTGAAGAAAGTTCTTGCTATGATTGAGGAAGGGGAGTACTGCATGGATGTTATTCAGCAGATGCGGGCAGTTGAAGGGCTCCTTTCCTCTGTTTCCGCGCAAGTGCTCGATAGCCATCTTCACACCTGTGGTGAAAAGGCCTTTCAGAGTAACAATAAAAAAGAGCAGGAGAAGATAATTAAAGAACTTATTATCGCTTTCAAGGCGGCTAAGAAATAATGTGCATATGAGTTATAAGTTTCAAACTACACTGCAGCTTCCCTTCGATGATGCGGTCGAGAGAGTCCGTCAGGCCTTGGATGTATTCGGGTTTGGTGTGATTACTGAGATTGACGTGAAAGCCGTTATGAAGAAAAAGTTGGATCTCGAATTTAAGAACTACTTGATTCTTGGAGCCTGCAATCCCCAGTTCGCGCACAAGGCTCTTTCCCAAATGGATGACATTGGCCTCCTCCTCCCTTGTAATGTAATTGTGTACGAGACAAATGATAACCAGGTCATCGTCTCAACGATGAAACCAACTCATCTTCTGGGGCTCGTCGGGTCTGAGGAGGTGACGCAGGTGGCGCAGATTGTCGAAAAAAAATTAGAAGATTTCATCCTAAGCCTCTAGCTATCTCTTGTGATTTGTCGGTTGATTTTATGAGTATCAAATTTCTCATCACCACTGTTCTGACCTTGAGTGTAAGTATCTTCTTTTTGGGAAGCACCTTCGTCATGAATAATACCGACCACTCGATGCACTCTTCGTGTCCCTTTAGTCCTGTCCAAGACGAGACGGGATGTGCCCATGGTCTGGGCGAATATATGGACTGGCTGCAGAGTACTTTGAGCGCCATAACTCCGGGGCACAGGGTTCTGTTTTTTATTCTTGTCTATGGGGCACTGATCTTCTCTGTGAGTCGAGATATCAGATACCATGGTCGTAGGATCCAGCTCATAATACGGCGATCTTGGATGCACTGTAGTAACTCACTTTATAGGTTTCGGCGCTGGCTTGTGATGAAAAATAAAAAGCTGGCAGATGCTGCATACGTTTAAGAAAGTTCCTATCTCTTAACGTATTTTCAGTATGAAATCATCAAGTAAATTACGCCTCGGTGGACTGCTTCTCGCTGCACTTTTTGTCTTTGTCTTGTGGGGGGCCTCGGGAACCTCTACCGAGAAGGGCAGTACGGTACTCGCTCAGCATGAGGTAACTCTTTATAAGTCGCCCCTTTGTGGTTGCTGCACCAATTATGTTGGTTACCTTAGAAAAAAGGGGATCACCGTCAATGTCATAGATACCGACGATGTTGATCAGATCAAGATGGATAATGGTATCCCCAAAGAGTTATGGAGTTGTCATACAACTCTAATCGGTGGCTATAGTGTTGAAGGACATATTCCAACCGAAGCCATGGAAAAACTCCTCACTGAGAAGCCGGATATTCTTGGTATTGGCCTCCCGGCAATGCCATCGGGCTCACCGGGTATGCCGGGCGGGAAGACAGGGCCTTTTGAGATCAAGCAGTTTATGTCCGACGGCGAGCACACATTATTTATGAACTTATAACTATGAAACGATTTTTCTTCACAACAGGCTCGCTTCTGGCCCTCTCGGCGGTTCCGCGTATCGCTCTGGCTCACTGCCCACTTTGTACTGCCGGTGCCGGGGCGGCTGCGGTGGCAGCTTCGTATCTAGGCGTTGGCGCGCTCAGCATCGGCATCTTTATTGGTGCCTTTGCTGTGGCAATCGGATTGTGGTTCTCAACATTTTTGACGAGACGTTTTGGTGTGCGCTTCCCGTTTCAAAAAACGCTCCTTGGGCTAGCTTCTTTGCTTCTCACGGTCATACCGCTGATGCCTCTCATCCCGGAGTACTCATCTTTTTACCTCTCGTGGACTGGAGACTACGGCTCACTACTCAACCGAACTTATGCTGTTAACAGTATGCTGCTCGGAAGTTTTCTGGGAGCACTCATGATGACCCTCTCACCAACTCTGAGTCGCACCGTCAGCCGATTGAGAAAAAGCCGAACTATTCCATTTCAAGGAATTATCTTAACCTTTCTGATGCTCTTTTCAGCAGCACTCATAGCCGAACTACTCTCATGACGCCTCTCTTTTTTGCACTTGCGGGGATCGCCCTTCTCTTTGTTCTCCTTCTCGGATTCAAGAGCGTCTCGCGCGCACGATTCTGTGTTATCTGTGCGAGTGTTGGTGGGACATGGGTGCTGATGCTGGGAGTCTCGTATCTTGATTTCCCCATTGATAGAACTCTCCTCGCACTTTTAATGGGGCAGAGTATTGTCGGCCTCTATTATCTGGTGGAAAAGCGTCTTGATGTGCGGTATCACATTTTGCGTCTGCCGTTTTTGCTCACACTCACGGCTATTGCCTACAGTGTGGTCGTTCCCGAGCAGCGTGTACCCACGGGGTACACGCTGCTCCTACTGGGAGCTCTCTGGCTCATTTTCGCCGGCATCTTCGCATTCCGAACTAACGCAACGGTCCGAACGGTTGCAGAAAAAATCATCGCCTGTTGCAGGGACTGGTAGAGGAACTCCGTACGATCTCAGAACTTCTTTAGCTTCACCATTCGCAAGCTACTTTCAAGCCAGTTAAGTTTGGCTTTAACAGTCGAATTCTTCCACATTTTCAGTGTTTCGGTGTCGTGTCGGCTGTGCTTTTTCAAAGTCTTAGATTTCATAGTCCTTTAATATCTAATAAAGCTTTAATGTCCTCCGCATCTTGGTGGCGCCCTGCTCGCTTTTTCATTTCAACCAAATCATCTATAGCAATTAACGGTATTCCCACATTCTCAATTTTTTTTGTGACTTTATTCTTAGCCATTTTTTCAAAATTCAGTGATTCTTCAATAATAATATCAATTTGTAGGGGATTGTTTATGGGAGGATTGAAGGTGAAGGCTCGTAAGTTTTTCTCTTCCAGCCATTTCTTAACTTTCTTCTTATCGCTCAAGTCCATTACAGAGACCGGTAACCTTTCGGAGTAGCCAAGTTCCCGCATCACCATCTCAATTTTCCTGAGGTTCTTTTCATCGAGAACGACCAAAATATCTAGATCTCCCGTAGAGCGAAGGTATCCATGGAGGTTCACGGCGACGCCTCCCACAACAATGTATTTCACACGAGCTTTATTGAGTGCCCGGAATATCTGTTCGAAAAGATTCATGAGTACATTGTACTATGTTTGTTATATTGGATGCGATCATATAACTTCTGCGCTACTACTGATCTGCCTCTCGGTTTGCGTCATCTTCGGCACTGTACTGCTCGGCGAGTTTGAGGAGACGGTCTTTTTTGGGACCATCCTCGAGCCCGTAGCTGGCGTTTGTCGCTAGAAATGCACGATAGTCGGCTCCGTTGGCCTCTGCGAGTCCCATAAGCCGAGCATGGGCCATGATTCGGTCTTCTATCTGGTCGATGGGAGTTTCCCCCCAGTCATTGGAATACTGCATGGCATCTCTTTCTGCTGATTTTAGCTCGCGCATGTGCGCCAACAGCTCCTGATCGCTTGCATCAGGATTCTGCCCTTCGAAGCTATCAACTAGCGTTGATAACTCGAATCTATTATCCGCCTCTGAGGCTTCAGGATCAGCCTCAGAAAGCTGCTCCATGTACTCTCTATATAACTCTGGATCATTTTCTTCCAGAGGTTTTAGGCTTTCCTCGACCTCGGCTTGAAGTTGGGCTTCATGCTCGGCCTCCCACTCTTCATCACTCATCTCGCCCTCTTCGTCTTCCTCCTCCCCCTCGAGCTCGTCATAAGCCTCGTTTGCGGCATTGATCATATCCTCGCTTTCCGTCCTCACGTCCTCCTCGTCAATATACTGTTCTTCGCCCCAGTCTTGATCCAGATCTATCGTGATATCCGTCAGCCCGCTGCCTTCGGGTGCTTTTAAGACAAATCCCTGGAGCGGAGTATCGGGCTCTTCGTTTTGGTAGTAGTTGGTTACCGCGTAGGGGGTGCCGTTTTCGTAGGCAGCTTTCAAGGCGGGAATCACGGTGTTTTTGAAGAGAGGGGAGTTGGCTATCCGCTCTTTTTCCTGAGCGTATGTCTCTTCCAAAACGGCTCGATTATAACCATGATCTATGTATCCAACTTCATGCTGAACCACATGCCAGATAAGGCTTCTGAGGTCAGCCTCATATCGCTGGGAGTTTTCTGGGGAGTTTTGTGTTTCTAGTGCGTCCATTACAGTATTATGAACTTCTAGCGAGCTTCTGTCAACCTCGAGGGCCGGTCTGCTTTCCACTCGGGGTGAAGTGAGCATCAGCCCTGTGAGTGCTAATTTTAGATAGGGGCGCATAATTCTTGCTGTTCTACTCTGCTAGCCGCTGATTTCTTTCAATGAACTGACTGACCCGGTAGTCCATAAGTATATGTCTTTTCAGAATTGGCTTTCTGAGGACGAGGCCCTCCAAATTGGTGCAGCGGCTTAGTGCTACATACACTTGGCCGTGAGCAAAGGTCCCACTTCCGATATCGATCACTACATTATCAAAGGTCTTACCCTGGCTTTTGTGAATGGTGACAGCCCATGCCAGCCTCAGGGGATACTGCCTGAAAGAGCCCACCGAATCGGCCCGCAGTGTTTTTGTCTCTTGATCGAAAGAGTACTGAAAAATCTCCCATGTATTTTTATCTACGGTGACCGTCTTACCATCACTCAGCTCAACCACCAGCTGATCTTCCAGCTCTTCCTCATTAAAGCCGATGCTGATGACCTTCCCCACACTTCCGTTTACCCAGCGGCCGGCCGGATCATTATTGAGGAGCATTATCTGTGCACCGACCTTTATCTCAAGTTCTTCGTCAGTGGGGATCTTTCTACTTGTGAAATCTCCTGACAACTCACCATAAAATGTGTGCGTTTTTGTCTTGAGCTGCCTCAACTTCTGCACGTTGATAGCGTGTGCCGCGGAGTTTGTTGGTGTGAGGGTAATGGCGAAATTATTCTCGCTCATATCGTAGGCGGGAATATACCGCTTATTCAAAACCTGAAGGTCGCTGTGTTCGATGCTGTTATCACGTACCTTGTTGAGGATGTCGATAAACGCTCTTTCCTTTTGACGATATATTTTCTCTAACTCGATGATCTCCATCTTTGTCTCACTGAGGACTTTCGCATCAAAGAAGTAGGGGCTTTTGTACTGAGTCCGGAACATCTCCCTCTCTTCCGCACTCGCCACAACGGGGGGAAGTTGATAGAGATCGCCAATGAAGATCATCTTCAGACCACCAAACGGTTCGTCGTTTTCACGGTAGATACGGAGGGATGTATCGATGCAGTCCAGAAGATCCGCCCGCACCATGGATGCCTCATCAATAATAATCGCGTCGAGCCCCATTATGAGAGTCTGGAGCTTTCTTGATGGGATATCGTCTCTCACCATTTGCGGAGTTACATGCGGTGAGAAAAGGAAAAAGGAGTGGATCGTCTGCCCCCTGACATTGAGGGCCGCAACGCCGGTCGGCGCCAGTACAACGACCTTTTTCTCTGTATTTTCACGGAAATATTCAAGTAAGGTGGACTTTCCCGTGCCGGCCTTTCCGGTAATGAAAAGGTTGCCGACCTTAGTATCCTCGATGAGCTTTATCGCCGCAGCGAACCGGTCGTTTATTTCGATCTTCATTGTGATTATTCATTTACTGAGATACTCAGCCGGGCCTGGTTCTCATCTAAGGATATGAGGTCGATTTGGATGTTTCTTAGCGCATCAATGAACTGAGTATTATCTTCAGTTAGCATTCGGGCTGGGGGACTAGCTAGGAGCGTTCCTGCCGTTAGGGCAGTCACTCATGGTTCCGGCTATAAAATAAGGTAATGCGCTACGGACCCTTACAGCGGCCTAGTATAGAACTTTTAGTCTAACTCTCTGGCTTCAAGTTTTTGAGAGCTTCTTCAATAAACTCATAGCCCAGCTCGCCGAGTGCGGCTGGCATAGATTCAATTATGAAAATATCGTGCTCTTCAAACAACTTCTCCCAGTCTAGTGACTCTCGCTCCACCGGCTCATCCGCGCCAACGCGTGGGAAGATAGTGAGTCGTTTAAAGTAGTAGAAGAAATCTATTCGCTCAAATAAGTTCGCCTCATCCATCGTATCAAGAAGAGCCCAAGCGAAACTGTCCCCAACCATTAAAACGCGTTGTCTTTTCTCCGGGCTTTTAGGCGTGCTTTGGATTGTAGGGTAGGGGATGGCTTCCTCTGTGAAATCTGCTCGCCACACATTAATAAGCTCTTTGAGGTCGTTATCGCTTCCTCGTGGCTGGGTAGAGAAAGTCACCGGATCGCAGCTCATGGGTGAGAGCGAGAGAGTCCTTGCGACTTCTGCACTCACCAGGCAGGCGGCATAATAGTTCCAGTGTGTTCCACCTTTTGCAAAGAGTGGAAGCTCTGACTCCTCTTTAACTTTAATGAGGAATGCCGTCGCGTCAAAGAAGCTAACAGCATTGCTCTCAAGTAGTGGTACGATCTCCTGATGTCTATTCGTACGGTCTGCACGGTCAGGTCTAATATACTTTTCCGGGATAAACTCGGGGTAGACAGTTGCCTTACTCGGACTCAGTAAAATCAGGAGCTTCTTACCTCGCTCTTCGAGGGCGAGTTGCAGTTTTTTCAGCTGCTGAACCTTGTTGTTAAGTTCAGCATAGTGCTTGTCCTGAAGATAGTAACCATTCCAGTCATCTATGTAGAATTTTTCATATAAATGGCCATTTTTACCCAGTACGATCTTTCTCTCGCTCTCACTCGCTATCTCCCCGAAAACATCCAAATTGAGCTGATTTTCACTTTTAACTAACTCTCCTCTAAACCCGAGTTTATCTTCAAACCAGCTTTGGAGGGTATCTTGGTACTTTCCCGCCATGAAATCCTGAAGACTCAAGGTCGGCCGTTCTTTCTCACTGGTCTCACCATTGAGCGGAACCGTATTAAAGATTCCTGTTGCCATCTGCACTCCCGGTACACAGAGTAGGAGTAGGATTATTATGATCCCGATAATTTTTAAAACCTTTTTCATTAGAAGCGGAAGTAGATGAACGGATTGAAGCTCGCATTGACGAGTGAGAGTATAGAGAGGGAAAACAAGACGAGGGTGATGATGTATTTTACTCCGGCATGCTCAGGCCATTTCACTTCATCAATAAACTTTCGTACGATACTCAAGCTGGGAATGAACGAGATCGCAGCTGCAACAAGGAGGATTACAAGGCCACGATTACTTACTAAATCCGCCCATAGTACTAATGGTAGGGACGTGGTTTGCCAGATGAACATTCTTTTTATAGTGGTAAGGGCTGTGCTGAGGTTCTCGGCTCTAAAAAATACCCAGCCGGTTGTTACCAAGAGGAAGGTGAGGAGGCGGGTTAGCACTGGTGGCAACTTTTCTACTTTTTTGAGCCAGAAGATCTTGTCCAACATTAAAAACAGGCCATGGAATGCTCCCCAAACGACGAAGTTCCACGCTGCGCCATGCCATAGTCCCGAGAAAAGAAAAACAATCCAGAGGTTGAAATAGGTGCGTTTTGTTGATATCTGATTTCCTCCTAATGGTATGTAGAGATACTCTTTCATCCAGGCGGAGAGAGATATATGCCAGCGTCGCCAAAACTCGGTAAAGCTTTTTGCGATGTACGGCATGTTGAAGTTTTCGGCGATCCGAAAGCCCATCATATATCCCAAACCGATAGCCATGTCTGAGTAGCCGGCAAAATCGAAGTAGATTTGAAAGCCATAGGCAACAGCTCCGAGCCACAAGTACGCTGAGGGCAGTGTGTGAGGGTCGAGTGCGAACAGGCTGTCTGCTATCTGACCTACTCCATTTGCAATAAGAACTTTTTTCCCGAGACCAACCGCAAAACGAAAAGAGCCATAGAGAAACTTGTCGACTGTATGTGTGCGCTCCCTGATTTGTTCAGCTATGTCGTGGTAACGCACGATCGGGCCGGCAATGAGCTGGGGGAATAGTGCAACGTAGAGAGCATAGTTGGCAAAGGTGCGGGCCGGTGCTGTTGTCCCACGATAGATGTCCACGAGATAGCTGATCTTTTGGAATGTGAAGAACGAGATACCGAGGGGCAGAGCAATGGCCGTCCAGTGCGGGGCGTCGAGACCGGCAACTGAGAGTAGGGTAGAGAGCTGATCAACAAAAAAGTTGGCGTACTTCGCATAGGCAAGGAGCCCGGCATTTGAGATAAGACCAATTATGAGCAGTTGTTTTGAACGGTTTTTCGCCCCAGACTTCTTACTCGATTGGATACTGCGTCCCAGTAAAAAATCAAATGCGCTGCTCAGTATTAGTACGAAAATAAAGCCGGGCGCTCCCCAGGCATAAAAGAGATAACTACCAAGGAGCGCAGTATAGTTTTTCCAGCGGTCCGGTGTGAGAAAATAAAGTGCGAGGAAAATCGGTAGAAATCCGAAGATGAAGAGCAGCGAGCTAAATATCATTGGGAAGGTTTACTTCTAACGTGAGCGTGCTCACTATACAGCTAGTGTACGTTTGCACGAATTACAAAAAAACTTTTTTCTATTCCGTTCCGAGGGGCTATACTGCGCCCGTATGAAACCAGAACTCTTACTTCCAGCGGGTGATATTGAAAAGATGAAATTTGCTTTTCAGTATGGAGCCGACGCCGTGTATGCCGGAGTGCCCATGCTCTCGTTGCGTACCAAAGAAAATAAGTTCAACATTGCGATTGTAAAGGAGGCGGTTGAATATGCACGTTCACAAGGCAAAAAGATCTACCTCACCGTGAATATTTTTCCACGAAACTATAAGATCCCCCTTTTGGAAGCTGCCTTGCGGCCAATGGCGGATTTAAAGCCGGATGCATTTATTGTGGCTGATCCGGGCGTGGTGATGTTGTGTAAAGAGTTGGCTCCAGAGATTCCCGTCCATCTTTCGGTGCAGGCAAACAACGTTAACTGGGCCTCAGCTCAGTTCTGGCATAGGCAAGGAGTGAGTCGGATTATTCTTTCGCGTGAAATTTCACTTGAAGAAATACGCGGTATTCATGCGCATAACCCAACGCTTGAGTTAGAGTTCTTTGTGCATGGATCTATTTGTATGGCCTACTCGGGGCGCTGCTTGCTTTCGAGCTATATGGCCTACCGCGATGCGAATCAGGGCATTTGTGCGCATAGTTGTCGTTGGCAGTATAAGCTTCATAAGGCGATCGATAAAAACACCGTCGATGAACAGGAGGCGGTAGATGCCGCGTACCAACCGCTCGATAGTGACTATTATCTAGAAGAGGTTAGTCGTCCCGGGGAGTTTTTCCAAATCGATGAGGATGTGAATGGTACCTACATAATGAACTCGAAAGACATGTGTCTGATCGAATATCTCAAGGAGTTGCGTGATGCCGGTGTGTGTAGCTTTAAGGTTGAGGGACGCAATAAAACACTTTACTACGCGGCCACAGTTGCGCGCGCCTATAGAAAAGCGATCGACGAGATGGAAGCGGGTAAGCCATTTAATCGGGACTACCTAGTTGAGCTGGCAAAGACGTCAAATCGGGGTTTTATTCCCGGATTCTTGGTCCATAATCCGCGTGATAGTGCTCAGGAGTATGAAAAAAATCTTAGCTATCAAACGCATGAGTTTATTGCCGTGATTCGCGACGTAATTAAAAAAGAGAACAAAACTCTCTATGCGCTTGAGGTAAAGGGACGCCTCGATGCGCCGACTTCATGCGAGATCCTCACACCTGATGACACGTATGAGGTAACGATCAAGGAATTTTTCACAAAAGATGGTGAGACTGTATACGTCATTCATCCAGGGCAGCGTGACCATGTATATATTGAGCTCTCAGACTCTGTGCCTGTTGGTTCAATCCTTCGCAAAGAGCGCGAAAAACATCACTGAGTAGACGGAAATCCTTTACAGTTTCTCGTTTAATACTGGCCTTAATAAGGCTAGTTCAGATAGAAACTGCCCTTTCTCCATTTTATTTCATAAATGACAGTATTTGAATACTGGTCGAAATAGTTCATAGTCGTCCCGAACTGAGGGATCTCTATCATGGGGGCGAAATCAAGGCCCTCCTTATTCACGTTACCGGCGCCAGTTTCTTTCAAGTGTGCGGCAAGTTTTTCTTTTGCGGCATCTTCATCTATTGAAGGCATCACTTCGGCTGTAACGTCAGTCCACCTGCCACTTTTATAGCGAAGGAGGTAAAAATTCTGTATGCACAGTGGTCCGCAACTTGTGTTACTCACGGCAATCAGGTCATCCCCCCTTGTAGTGCGAAAAATTGCCATATCTCCACCGCCGTCCCAGCTAGGGGTGCGAATCTCAATATAATCATTCTTTAAATCCAAACTCGCAATGGCATTTTCCCGTTCTGTTTTCGAATCACCAATTCCCATTCCCAAATATTTTGAAGGAAGGGAGTAGTAATAATCTTCAACGGTCGTGGTTTTGGTTGGCGTTTCAGCCAATTCCATAAGGACGGCATAGCACCACTGTGTAGGATCAAAATTACCCTCAGGAGCCCCAAAAGTAATTGTAGGACTCTCCCCGGTAGTACATCTGGCGTTTGCATTCGGGGCTACTTCTACGAGCGCAAATACTCCGGCCTCATGATTTGAGGTAGGATTGCTCACGAAATAATAATCCTTATCTGTTGAAGGATCTTTGGGAAGTTCGTGCGGAGATTTCCCGAAATGGGGCTTTAATTCCGCCCACGTGTTAGAACCTCCATATCCGGAATAGTCCAAATCATCGGAAATGACGCCGGATTTTCTCGGATAAGGTTTTCCCTCCAAGTTAATTTTAACCAACACCTGCTGAATGCTACTCAAATTAGATATTCTCGCCGCATCTCTGGCTCTGAGAGGTGCATTTTTTAAAGCTTCGATATCTTCATTTGTTCCACATTCTTTTAGGGCGGACTCTACCATGGTCTTGAACTCAGCATCTTCTCCATAGTTATCAAGAAGATTCTGCATGGATTGACTGTCGTCAAGATCAAATCCGTAGTTTATGTAAATCTCTTTGGTCTTTTGTTCTAAGGAAGGATCTTCGGACTTTTTGGCTTTTACGTTTAGGCAATAAGCTTCTTTATTGGCACTGAGAAAACGATTTTTTTCTGGGGCCTTGTCTGCTGGATTCCCCGCGCCTTTCTGCTGGCAGCCGGAAAAGAGCACCACTGCAACTAATATAAGCAGTATGATGAGTTTTTTCATGAAATAAACGATAAATAATGCTTCCTTCTGTATCTGATTATAATCAGATACTACTATAGCCAGATAAAGTTAACAATCTTGGCTTCCTGCGGAAGACTTGGTGAGCTAAAAATCACAACACTATTCTAACTTTTGAGCTTTCTACCAACTCCTCCTCACTATAATCTCCGTTTTTCCAGTACAGCTTCCACGCTTTTGCGCCTTTTCTAAAAGAAAGAACCTCAGTTGTGTCATCAATAAATGCAACTGCGCAACCATCTTCGATAGCAACTGCCGTCCCCGGAGTTCTGCGCGAAATAATTTTGAGTCCTTTTGATCGATGGCCTCGATCTTCAAGAGCACTTTTGTAGTGCGGGCAGTGGAGCCCTTTTATGAGGCCGAGTCCTGAGACGCGAATGTACTCAGTGCTCTTTGGATTTTTAAACTGTCTACTGTCGCTTACTCCATACTCAAACCAGCAGATCGATCCTGCGCTCACCCCGGCTAAGACGATGTCTTTTTTGTAGGCCTTTTTGAGAAGAGCCGTAACGCCAAATCGTTTCCACCTAAGCATCATCTTCAGTGTATTGCCGCCGCCCACATAAATAAGATCTGCTGAAAGAATTTTGTCAGCGATCTGTTTTTGCGTATATTTTTTTTATATAAGT
>PFRX01000016.1:83-427 GCA_002788775.1 Candidatus Peregrinibacteria bacterium CG_4_9_14_0_2_um_filter_53_11
GCATGCCCTACGAAGAAGTAACCAGCGCCACAGGTGAGACCTTTAACGTGCAACGCAATCATGAGAGAAAGGAGTTCGCGGAGGTTCAGAATCGCACACCGGTCTTCGTGATCGGAGATACTCACGGAAGCTATGAGGCATTCGAGAAATCGCTTATAACGGCAGGTCTCATAACAGTTGAGCAGGGCGAACCTGAGTGGACTGGGGATAAAACCAAGGTCGTCATCCTCGGAGATATTTTCGACCGTGGGGTTGATGGGACCAAGATTCTCGAGCTTATAAAAAGGCTCGACGAGGGCGGCCGCTTTGTCGTCAGCGTGGGAAACCACGAGACGATCCTCCTC
>PFRX01000016.1:457-32799 GCA_002788775.1 Candidatus Peregrinibacteria bacterium CG_4_9_14_0_2_um_filter_53_11
ACCTTTTACGGCTGGATATACAAGCAGGGCGGCCTAGATAGCATCAAAGGCCTCGTTGGCAACAGTGCCGAGTACGGCGATCTTGGCGAGCGACTTGCAGCCATGCAGGAGGCGCTGAGTGAACTTGAGGCGAAAACACGCGAACGAACCCTCCCCTACACCCAAAAAGCAGCTGCCCAGAAAGAGTGGATGATGGCACTGAAAAAGCTCAAAGAAGAGTTTGGGCCAGAGGTGAGCGGCCTTCTTAAAAAGGAGGTTATCGGCTCATCACCGGAAGACAAGTACGGCAAGCTCATCTCTAACTTCAAAGTCGTTGAACAGGTCGACGACGTTCTCTATGCTCACTCCGAGATCAGCCCACAGCTCCTGTACCTTGTTGCAGGTGGTGGAATCGACCGCGTCAACAACCTCTGGCGAAAAGCCTTTGAACGCGCAGCGTATCCTAAAGAAGTGATACGACATGACGGCAAAGTCGTAACGCAGGGACCTCAGACCAAGTACCTCGATCAACTCATCCTTCGTCCCTTTAATGATGCCTTCTGGAGCCGCCTCCTCTCAGAAAAAAAGATCCCCAGTGCGGCGGGCAGAAAAGAAGCCTCGGAAGATCACCTGGAAAAAGTTGCGGTCCTCCTAAAAAAAGCGGGCATCAATACCTTGGTTATTGGCCACACGCCAAGCACACTACTGAGCAAAAAATCACAGACAGAGGAGGGCAAAAAACACTTCTCACAAGCTGAAGATGGCAAGCAGCACACCGTTGAGATTGGCGGTGTGACCATTATCTTTAACGATCTTGCACTCAGCCCGGGAGTCTCAAAAGAGGAGGAGGCCCGCGCGGGCGGTGTTCTTATTAACGCCGAAACGAGCAGCCGAAACAGTGTCGAGTTCATTAATAACGAAGGGCGCTACGAACAAGAACTCGGAAGCCCCACAGGCCGGAGAGAGGCCGCATAATACTTGATCATGCATCCGGATCTAATCTTTCTTACCGACAGACAGTCCCCGAGCGCTAAGGCACACTTCCGCGAGCTGGCTCAGCAGATTGCGGAAGGCAGCGGACCGAGCTTGAAGGAACTTTTTGAGGCAGTTGCCGAAAGCAGAGATTCGATAAAAGTGGCGAGCGATATTCTTTATCTTGTCTCACGCGGACTCAAAGTTCTCCCCGACAACCTCGAGGAAAAAAAACTCAAAAAAACGTATGGCATCGATCTTGAGGTGTTGGCCTTCTTCCTCGATTCAAAAGATAACTACTTGGTTTCTATGTCAACATTCTGCCTCGAGCTGCTCTGCGAAAAGGGCATCTCAATCGAGCCCTACATACCAAAAATTGAGCACAGCCTCTTCTATTCGGTTGATTCAATAACCTTACACAGCCTCAACGCCCTCTTTACCTACGGCACTAAGGCCGACTACGCATACGACGGGATCAATCTCTTCTGCGAGGCTTTACGGTCAAATAATGAGCGCATTCGACTCGCCGGGCTTCGCGGCTTCTGGCAGCTCATCCGTTGGAGAGAAGACAATGCTGACTTGAAACGATGGCGCTACCTTATGGAATATCTCATCGACTGTCTGGTTGATGAGGTGAAGGAAGTTCGGGAACTTGCCCATGACGTCGCGCTCAGCTTTCTGGCTCACTATCCTGAAAAGGCAGCGGACGGGCTCAGGCACTTTGAACGCAAAGCTATGGACACGAACGAACCACTCTCCCGGGAGGTCTACGAGGCCTGCAAAAAAGCGGCCAAGACTATCTAGTCCCCCCCCCATCGTAAAACTGCGGCCGCCCTCCCATTGCCTTTTTGCTCAAAAAAACACACAATACGGCCATGGAAAAGACCAAGTTCAGCTCACTATCACCGGCACTTCAGAAATACATCGTCACCCACCCGGGAGCAGGCCTCAGCTCAAACGAGGGAACGCTCAGCTCACACGTTAAAAACAGCACCAATCCCGTCTCTAATTTTGCCCAGAGAACGCTTAATCACTGCAACGGAGGCTCAACTCTTCAGGCCGCCCTCTGGCTGAAAGATCACCTTGCCCGGGGAGGTAAGTTGGTCGTCACAATCGCGGGAGCGCTCAGCTCATTTGAGGTAGGCGTCATGCTCGCCGATCTTATCAGACAAGACAAGGTCCACCTGATCTCCGCGACCGGTGCAAACCACGAAGAGTCCTACTACCGCTATGTCGCCCACTCGCACTACGCATACATACCCCGCTACACCGAGCTTACGCCCGAGCAGGAGGCGGAGCTTCGCGACGCCGGACTCCGACGAATCACCGATACCTTTCTACCCGAGGATGAGAGCGTACGCATCATGGAGCCACACCTACTAAAAATGTGGCAGGACGCCGAAGCCAAAGGTGAGCGCTACTTCCCCCATGACTACTTCCGCCGTCTCTTTTCTGAGGGACTGATCGAGCCCGATCCTCAGGCAAATCCCGCCGACTGCTGGGCCTACGCCGCCTATGAGAAGAACATCCCCATCGTCATTCCCGGCTTTGAGGACTCGACCATGGGAAACATCTTTGCCAGCTACACCTACACAGGCGCCCACCGTGAGAATAAAGACGTCGTACTCAACCCCACAACCATGAAGACGGGCCTTGAGTACTTCACCTACCTCTACGACTGGTATATGGAGGCCTCAAAAGACTCCCCCATTGCCTTCCTTCAACTGGGAGGAGGAATTGCCGCCGACTTCCCGATCTGTGTCGTCCCCTCACTCAAACACGATCTCCAGCTCAAGGGAATCCGCGACTGGGCAGGCTTCATCGAGATCGGCTCATCCCCCATGTCCTACGGCTCATACTCAGGTGCAGGTGGAAAAGAGAAGATCACCTGGGACAAGCTCTCCACAGAAAGTTACTACCAGATCATCCAGAGTGATGTGACCGTCGCCTTCCCTTGGATTGCCGCAGTGCTGCTCGATTTGTAAGACAGCGAAACATAGCAAATAACGTTCGCCTTGGCCCTCAAGCAAGGTCATAGATGAAAAAAGGGCCCCACTCTTCCTAAGAAGGTGCGGGCCCTTTAAGTTTGGAACGATAAGGTTTTATCCGAAGGTGAAGGCGAAGAGCTCGACATTACCATCAAGAGCCTCAAGCTGAAGCTCGTGAGGATCCAGGCCGGGCAGATTCAGAAGTGTGTAGAGCCGATCATCTTGAACGGTTACCACTCCATCTTTAACATCATCAGCCGCAAGGGCCGAATCGAGAGCCTTTCCATCAAGCGTGACTCTGAGCCGACCGGGCTTCCCGTCGCTTGTTCGCATAACGAGGAAGACCTTCCGCGCGGCTACATTAAAACGAAGCTTCGCACCAACTGAAGGGTTGGCCCTCTCGGATGAGAGGTTCCACTCGCCAGCATAGCCGAACTGATTCAACTTTAGCATTGCGGGAGTTGAGAAGGCCATCGCCGCATCCGGGGTAACCTGCTCGGGCGAAGAGAACTGAGTCGGTGAGAGACGACCGTAACCGAGATAGGTTTCCGGCGTGAGTGTCTCAACTTTATAGTCAGGATTGTTGATCGTCTCAGCCGAGAGGTCGGCCCCGGTCTCTTTAAGCAGCTCCTGAATAAGCTCCTCGGACTCGTTGTACTCACCCTCACCAAAGTGAGTTGAGCGAACACGTCCCTCCTTATCAATAAAGTATTTTGCAGGCCAGAAGCGGTTGTTGTAAGCGCGCCACGTCTTGTAATCGTTATCTTGAACGATCGGGTAGGTTAGGCCAAAATCGGCCACAGCTTTCTGGACGTTGCCCAGATCCTTCTCAAAATCAAACTCAGGTGTGTGAACGCCGATAATTACGAGTCCTTTGTCGGCATACTTCTCATGCCATGACTGAAGGTAGGGCAGTGTTCGTATGCAGTTGATGCAGGTGTAGGTCCAGAAGTCGACAAGAACGACTTTGCCTTTCAAAGACTCGAGCGTAAGAGGAGCAGAGTTGATCCACTCACCACCGGGGATGAGCTCGGGAGCCTGAGGGAACTGCCCCTCTGGAAGGGCCTCGGCATCTCCAGACTCAGCCCCACTCAACTTATCGAGCTGCTTGTAAATAATATCCTGATCTTCAAACTTCGTTAGACCGGCGCCATACTGTGGGAAGGTTTCGATAACATAGGCCTGGAACTTACGGTCGATATTAAAGTAGATGGCAACGGCAGTAAGAATCATCAAGACACCAAAGATCTTCTGGATTTTGCCGGTATTGCGAAGCAGCCAAGGCACACGGTTAAGCAGCTGACGGCCTCCGTAAATAATGAAGAACATCGGGATGGCCGTACCCATTGCGTAGGCGAGAGTAATGAAGAAGGCCGCCGAGTTGACCGTGCTCGTTGCGGCAAGAGTAATGACCGAGGCGAGAATCGGGCCGACACAAGGAGTCCAGAGGAGACCAAGACTCAGACCAAGAAATACACCACTGATAAATCCCTCACCCTTCTTTTTGGCGGAGACTAAGCCGGACATCTTACCAAAAAGGATCTCCATCCAGACCTGCACTCGGGGAACGAGAAGCGCAATACCAAAGAGAAAGATTACAACGATAGAGACAGTCCGAAGTGCATTACTCGAAAGACCCGTCAGACTGACAATCGTTGAGAGTGCCAGAGTGAAAAATGTAAAACTCAAGATAAATCCGACGACGATACCAAAGGGACGCCTTTTTCCTCCTCCCACACTACCTGAAAGGACGATGGGAAGGATGGGCAAGATACAGGGAGACAAGATAGTTACAATACCAGCGAGGAAGGCGAACCCAATGAGTAGCAACATAAGTGGGAAAGTAGAAAGTAGAAAAAATCGGACCGGAACTGAGGAGAACTAGGTGCGAGACTGAATCTCTTTGAGTCCACCCCCATTCCACTTCTTCACCTCATTACCATTGACGTCAACAAGAACAAAGGTGTGCTGGTAGGTTACACCATACTTTTTTATAAGAGCCTGCTCCGTGTCGTAGTCGGTCTTAAAAACGACGACATCGGCGGGAATATCCTCAAGGTGCGCGTTAATATCAGCATTGGCTGTCTGGCAGAGTGGGCACCAGGCGGCGTGAAAAAAGAGGAGGCGTTTTTTGTCTTTGGCGGCCTCGAAGGCTGCAGGAGAGTAGACGACGTAACTTCCGGGAGTCTTGGGGGCTGGCGCGGCAGTGCTCGGAGCGGCAGGTGGAGTAACACCGGGAGCTGCGGGAGCAGGTTGAGTGGGAACGGCGGGAACTGAAACAGCAGCCTCACCTGAAACCGAAGCGGAAGACTCCGCGGGCTGAGTAGCGACTGATTCGTCAGTCATAGCATCAGCAGCAGAAGACTCCTCCATCATCTCGTCATCAGTACCAGTCTCCGGAGTTAAAAAGCTGCAGGCCGAAAGGAGCAGGAGCAATAGAAATGCGGGGAGCACCAGTAATGTTTTCTTCATCTTCATAGCAGTAAAAAGGGAGTAAATGTAGAGCAATTATAAAGAATACGGAGGAGGCAGGCAACCTACTCCTCACGAAGCATCAGGACGGTATTGAGCTGGGGCTCGGCTATCACGGTCTGCTTCCCGCTGGGCCAGAAGACCTCGAGCTTGCTGGCCGTTTCATCTGAACCGAGACCAAAGACTGCCTGCGCGCTCTGATCGCTGAGAAGTCCCGTTCCCGCTGTAATCCAACGACTCATCGTACTGCCATCATTTTTGTGAAGCACGAGTTTAGCTCCGAGTGAGCGTACATCATCGGGGAGTCGTACAAAGAGCGTGTTATTAGCCCGTCCGTCACTGAGGTAGATTCGCGTTGGACCATCGATATTTATATAGACGAGGTCGAGCATGCCGTCGGCATTGAAGTCCGTCACGAGTGGAGTCATCCCATAGTAGGGATTTTCGATACCGAGAGCCTCACCGGCAGGCAGGTAGCGCCCATCTGTACCTTGAACCAGAAGTCTCCCCTTGAGCTTCACAAAACGGTGTGCGGGCCACTTTTTGTAATTCTGTGCGACGATCAGATCTTCACGGCCGTCAAGATTTAGGTCGGCAAACTGAGCCCCCCAGGCAAACTCGAAGTTGGCGATGCCCGCCTCATCATTGGCTCGAGTAAAAGCAAAGTTCCCATCATTGCGCAAAAGAGCCCACTTAAGATCAATCTCTTGCTCAGAGTTCAGATCACCACGGACAACCGACTCGGGGACCGTGTTGCCGGTATTCGTGAAGAAGAGGTCGGGATCACCATCGTTATCGTAATCCCCCACCGCAAGCCCCATCCAAAAACCAAAACCGGTCTGAGGTGGAAGGGCCTTAAACTTCATTCCTCCAAGATTTCGGTAGATCTTCACCGTATCGGTATTCGGTGCCGATACGAAGTCCTGAAGCCCATCGCCATCGAGATCGACAAAAGTTGAGAGAAAAGTGTTCTGCTTAAAATCGATCCCCGACTCCTCGGTAATATCGACAAACTCCCCACCTCCCTTATTAAGGAGAAAGCGGTTGATACCAACATGAGTCGGGTCGTTAAAGGTTGCTAAACGAAAGGCGTCGGGGTGGATAAAAGTACTGATGAAGAGGTCGGGAAGACCGTCGCCGTTACTATCAGTTGCAGTGAGACCAAAAGGCATCGTCGTCGTCTCTACCGAAACTCCCAGCGGCTTTTTAATAAAAGTTGTACCTGTATTTTCGTAGTAGAAAACATCAGCGGGACGTGCCACAAGAAGATCGACATCACCGTCATTATCGAAATCGAGAGAAAGTGAGCCGAGCCCCGGACCGTCAGTCTCACCAAGTCCCCAGGCCTCGGCTCTGTTCTCAAAATGGTCTCCTTGAAAAAAGAGCAGTGCGTCTCCCTTCTGTCCACCGACAAAAACCTCATCAACCCCATCACCATCAACATCAATAAGAGCGGAGCCGGTAAAGTAGAGCTCACTGTCGTAGAGTTCGTGAGTATAAGGCGAGGGCAGTTCGGTGTAGGAGGGCTGGCCACCCACGGCGCCCATCAACTCCTTAACCTGCTCGGGAGCGAGGTCTGAGCTAACAACGGACTGATAAAAAACCGGCTTGAGAAGATAAACAGCGATGATGATGACGATAGCCAGAAGGCTCAGGAAGAGATAGGTGCGTGATTTCATAAGGCCCATACTAGCAAATGGTGGAGGGAAAAACGAGACAGATCAATGAACCTGGAGCAGGGCGGTGAGAGTAGAGGCCGAGCCGAATTTGACAAATACAGAGAAAAACGCAAAATTCAGACATATGACTGGCCCAGAGAATGCCTTGAGCATAATAAATATTTCGGGACTGATGATGAGCGGCAAAGAAGACGGTCTCGATGCTGCTCTGCGAACTCACCTCAAGGGAGCCGAGATTCACACGGTGGGCCCTACACCACGATCAAGCTTTCGCCGCGATCCTCAGGCTGCTGTGGAGTTGGCGATGGCAGCCATAAGAGAGCGTTTTTCGCATACATCCGGCCAGCCCCCCCGACAACAGATACTGGTTGGGCGCTCATACGGAGGCGTCATTGCGCTGCAGGCATATATGCAGGACCGGGGCGAGCACTCGATTGATCGCGTCTTCTGCATAGAGGCCCCCGTGAACCCGTCGGTAGAGGTAAGGCCGCCAAGGCTCCTTCCCCCACTCCGCCTTTTTAAGAGGTACTATGATGAGCGGCCGAAGTCGATCGGTGAGGCGCTTGCGAGTGGGAACGGCAGAGTCGCCGGAGTCGTAACAATCGGACACGCAACAGATGCCATCGTCCCACCAACCGCGATGAGCCTACCCAAAAGTCATAACATTGAGATAACGAAGAGGGCGGATACCGAAACACTCCGGACCGGTCTCAATGGTGAGGCGAAGAGGAGCCTACACGTCGAGCTGAGCGGAGAGCTCGACACCCCGAACCATACCGGGCTCATTACAAGCACCCTACCTGAAGCCTATAACCGTCATCTTTTCTGGACCCCGGAGAAGTACGAAGCCATCTGTGCGATCATCGCTGAACTGGCCCGGAGATAGCTTTATTGACGGTTATATGTTATAGTTAGGCTATATAAGTTAGTTACTCTTGCATGAGCGGGGCGACCGACACTAAACCCCCATCCCTTTTATGACAGACAAAATTATCCAGGAACCTCCGATGCCACCGATGGCAAACGCAGACGTTACCTTTGAACAACTCGGCATATTACCAGTTATCAGCGACCTTCTTGCGAGACAGGGCATAAAAACCCCGACTCCGATTCAGCACCAAGCTATCCCATCGGGAATTGAGGGGAAAGACATCGTGGGAATCGCTCAGACCGGAACGGGAAAGACCTTTGCTTTCGGCCTTCCCCTCCTCCAACGACTCGTTAGTTTTCCCCATGCACGGGCTCTCGTAGTCGTGCCCACTCGTGAGCTTGCACAGCAGGTTGATGAGTCACTACACGGAGTCGCACAAGCACTCAAAATTAACACGGCCGTCTTGATAGGTGGTGAGTCGATGAACGGGCAGATGTCCGCTCTTCGCAGAAATCCTCGCTTGGTTATAGCCACACCCGGCCGCCTCATAGACCATGCCGAACGACGCAGCATCCAGCTTCGTGCGATGACCATGGTGGTTCTTGATGAGGCGGATCGAATGCTCGACATGGGCTTCGCTCCTCAAATCAGAAAGGTTATGGAGCAGGTGGCACCCAAGCGACAGACGATGCTCTTTTCGGCAACAATGCCCGCCCCAATAATGTCGATGGCACACCGTTATATGTCTATCCCCATGCGCATCGAAGTTGCCCCCGCCGGAACCGCCGCTCGATTAGTTGAGCAGGAGGTCTTCGTCACAGACAGAAAAGGAAAGTTACCACTTTTGGAAAAACTTCTTCACGAACATGGGGGAACGGTCCTTATTTTTACGCGAACTAAGCGTGGAGCGACGGGCCTCTGCGCCACTCTTCGAAAGCTGGGACTTTCTTCAGCCGAGATACACTCGAACCGCTCACAGCCCCAGCGAAAACGTGCCCTGGAAGATTTCAAGTCGGGACGAATCCGTATACTCGTAGCGACAGATATTGCCGCCCGTGGAATCGACGTCGATGACATTGAGCTGGTCGTGAACTATGACCTTCCCGAAAATGCCGAAGACTACGTACACCGCATCGGACGAACAGGACGCGCCGGAAAAACCGGTAAGGCCGTCTCATTCGCCTTTCCCGACGAACGAGGAAAGGTCAGTCAGATTGAGCGACTCATCCGCACAACGATCAATACAACAAAGCTCGTCGAGTTCGATAGCTCAGCTCCCTCAGGCGGACGCCATTTTGCACCGCGTGGAGGACGAGGACGCAGCCCGGTAAGCCGAGGAGGCTTCCGCGGAGGAAGACGACGCCCCTAAGCTCACTGCATATGAAGATGCGATGAGCCTGTCTTATAGTCTTGATGAATAGCTTGCGCCCTAGGTGGATGAAGTACTAGCATGAGCCCAAGGACATTTAATGACTATGCGAAACTCACCGCTTCCTTCAAATCACAGACACTACTGGCAGCGTGTGCCCTACATCGCCGAGCTGCTCCTAGTCCTGGGATTACTTGGGGGTGGTGCTCTCAGATTAACAATCTTCGCCGCCCCGTGGGGGCAAAATATCGTCAATGGGATTTGGTACTTCGGCGTTATCTCTTACACTGTTTTTTACGCTGTTAGAATTTCCATAGAAACACACAGACGAGAGGTGTGTGATCAAGGTCTAATAAAGCGCCTCAAAGAACATGAACTCAGTTATGATGACATCGAGATACTGAGTGCGATGGTCAAGTCACACTGTAACTCCAAGGTAAAATACAACTATATCGCATGGCTCGCGATCTCGGTCATCTCGCTCATTAGCGCACTCATACTGACTTAATGAGGAGCGCAAAGTTGAGCAGGGGGGTTCAGTTTTTTTTCATCTGAAAATGCTATGAAAGATGCAGAGTGATCTTTCGAGGTATCCCATTACTGTCGTGGCACACGCCATGACGAGGCTCTCCCATCGTGGAGATGAGAAGGAGGTTTGAGCGTGAAGATCTTGATGAGGCTGACTCTGGTCTTGTCCCTGGCCGCGATGAGCTGCGGGGAGTACGAAAACTCCACCGATGGCGTCTTCGTCTGGGATGACTCGGAGCCGACGACGAGCGGAAAGCACAGCGATGAGCTGTGCATCATCCGTGATCGCGACTCACTCGTAGAGCTGCGACCGCGCTACGAAGAGCTGCTGCCCCCCTGCGAAGAGGGCTACCTGCGCGAAGAGCTGGACGTCAACCGCGAGACACCCTTCATGGTCAGTCTCACCGGACTGCCCGGCGTCGAGTACTGCGCTCAGATTCTGCGGGAGAGCGGCTACCTGACGATCTCGCACCGGACCGGAAGCGTCCGCCGCGAAGGCGACGTCTTCACCTGGTGCGTCACGCCCACCGACTACACCCCCGAGATGATCCTGCTCCGCTCGCTCACCGAACACGTGCGCTGCACGCTCGTAGTTCCCTGAGGAGCTTCAACCGGGCAGCGGGCCGGCTACGCCGGCCCGCTGCCCTCCCTCCCGAGATTCCTGTCCCCGAAGACGAGGGAAAAAACGCCCTGCTCCAGCGGATGGAGGGGCTCATTTTCCGTCTTCCGAGGGCACCTTGCCGAGCTGAAAAATTCATGGTTGAACGCACAGATCTTATGGTACAATCCAAAGTAATTATTGATTCTTTAACTCCCCCGTTATGCACACCTCATCTCTTCTCTGGGCACAGATGCTCAGCGTCCCCTTCCTTCTTGTAGGAATCGGTTTCCTACTCAACTCCGAATACTACCGAAAGATGTACAAAGACTTCATAAAAATGCCCAGCACGATTTTTACGTGGGGAGTTCTAACGACAGTCCTCGGACTCGCTATGGTAGTTAACCACAACGTTTGGAATGGAGCCTGGTGGACGACACTGATCACTGTTCTCGGTATCCTAACACTGGTGAAGGGGCTCTTCCTCTTGGTCTTCCCCAATGTCATGGAAGAGATGGCCAAGCCTTGGCTCAAGTCATCCGGTCTGATGTATTTCAGCGGCGCCTTCACAGCGGTTCTGGGGCTGATCCTCGGCTACTACGGCTTCATCGCCTAATACAAGAAGTTATATGAAAAAGAGCAGCAAGAACCGCCTCGTCCTTATAGACATACTGCGCGGTAGTGCACTCGTGGGCATGGTAGTATTCCATGCCCTTTTCATTTTGGACTTTTATGGAATCCAGAACTTCGATTTATTTAGCGGGGGGTGGGATGTTTTCGGTACGATCATACGACTGACCTTTCTTGGTCTGGCCGGAGTGAGTGTCGGACTTTCCTACGAGCGACACAACTCACGCGCACGCATTGTTAAACATGGTGAGGTAGTGCTCCTTGCCGGGCTGGCAATCACGCTGGCAACGAGGCTCTCCGTACCCGGTTGGTTTGTCCGGTTTGGGATTCTACATCTCATCGGAGTCTCTATCCTGATTTTGAGTGTAGTGGGACGACGACCGCGGACAGCCTTTATTATGGGGATTGCAGTTCTAATCATGACTCCGGTGGTAGCGAGCATACGGGGCAGTGGAATAGTGGGCTACAGCCTTGGAATGGCTCAGAGTGAAGCAATCTCGAGTCTGGACTACTTTCCCCTCTTCCCCTGGTTCGGCTTCATCGCTTTAGGGATGTGGCTCGGGCACTATCTGATGAGGTACCTTAGCACGACGCCGACCACGGCCCCCCTCCCAGTCCGCCCTCTCATCTTCATGGGCAGGCACGCACTTATGATCTATATGACTCACGTACCGCTCATCATCGCAGCCTTCATCGTACTCGGCATACTCCCCCTTGGATCAGTTATTTTCACTCCGGAAAATCAACCGAACGGTCCCACTGAGGAGGTCCCCCGAGAGCTGACGATATCCGCTTCAAACCTCTCAATCCCTTGGGAAGTAGCGCCCCTTTCGAATGGAGAGCTCCTCGTCACAGAACGAACGGGCTCACTCGTGAAGATTGATCCCACCTCTCAAAAACGAATTACTATTGAGGGAGTCCATCATAGTGGCGAAGGTGGACTACTGGGCCTCGCGCTCCACCCAAACTTCGAAAACAACCATCGGATCTACCTCTACCTCACAACTCTTACATCCGAAGGGACACGTAACCGCGTGGAGAGCTACCTCTTTGATGGAAAAAACCTGAGCGAGCAGCTGACGATTATCGAAGGCATCCCGGGCTCACGCTTCCATGATGGAGGAAGAATCGCCTTCGGTCCCGACGGGCTGCTCTATATAACGACGGGGGATGCACAAAATTCGGCAAACGCTCAGGAGATCAACTCTCTTGCGGGAAAAATCCTACGACTTACCGACACGGGCGAAGTTCCCACGGATAACCCGTTCAACAATGCCGTCTACTCCTATGGCCACCGCAATCCGCAAGGACTCGCTTGGGACTCAACGGGCCGGCTCTGGGCTACGGAACACGGACGCTCCGGAGTTAGCTCAGGCTTTGATGAACTCAACAAGATAGAAAAAGGGGGCAACTATGGCTGGCCCACAATCGAGGGTGGCGCTGAGGCTCAGGGGCTCATCACACCGGCGGCGCACTCGGGAGCTACAACCACATGGGCACCGGCCGATGCACTCTACTATAAGGGGAGTATATTTTTCACCGGCCTCCGAGGAGAGTCCCTGTACGAGGCAGTTATTAACGAGGCGGAAGGAAGTGTGACTGAGATTAAAACTCACCTCGTGGGCCAGTTCGGACGTCTCCGAGGACTTGCCCTCAACCAAGATGAAACATCTCTTTTCATCACCACATCCAATACGGACGGCCGAGGCGTTGCAGCCGACCAAGATGATCGCCTGATCAAGCTCCCTCTAGCAGCTATTGAAGGAGCAATCGGCAAGTAGAAATAATTGACCATCAACTCAATATCTCGTAGTTTTTTGGTATGAAGATAAAGCATTTTGAAAACGCAGCGAAGATCGTAGGCATTCTATGCCTGATGGTTATATTGGGCGCACTCGTAAGACTGGGAACAAAGATAAGTCCACAACACCAGCTCAACGACGTCCTAGCTACGGCACCTGTTTTAGACTCGGTTGCCGTAGCCGTGCTGAGCGGAGGTCAAGACATTAGTGGCTCAACGGCAGGCAGTGGGGTCAATCCGTTTAGCCTCATTGAAAACACCACAACCACCCTCTATGTCTCAGGCGTAGCACATGACGACAACGGTTGTGATGATATCGAGGCCGGCCTCACCAGCTGGACTCTCGACGTCTACCGAACCGATGCAAACGGCGGGGCGAGCTGCTCTCCCGATGGGCGCTCATGCTACGATGGAACAGCAGACGGCAGCTCTATAACAACAAGCAACTGCACTCCCGGAGGCGCGGATTTTGATCTGGATTTCGAGTGGCGCATTCCCATTAACTACTATGCCGATGCGACCGACACCGGCGACTATGCCTCAAGCGACTGGAGCGCACGAGTGAGCGTTGCAGATACCTCCCTTTCACTTTCAAACTCCATCACACGTTTTTTCGAGGTTGCCACACTACGGGCTCTGAATATCTCAAGCGGCATATCCTATCCGGCTGTCTCACTGGGAGAGTATACTTCTGAGCAGCCCCTGGTTATAATTAATAGTGGCAACAGCATGATCGACGTGGAGATCTCCGCCGATGGGAATATGATCTGTGATAGCGGCTCAATCGATGTAAGCAACACTCTCTACTCAACAACCCAAGGCTCACCGTACGGCGAGAAGGTGGGCCTCTCAACCTCCCCCACAGCAGTAGACCTTAACCTTATCAAGACAACCGACGGAACGCCCTCAACCTCGACCCTCTATCTCAATCTCCACCTTCCTGAAGTCGGCGCCGGCGGCAACTGTGCCAACACGATACAAGTAAATGCCACCGCAGGAAGCTAAGACTCAGTTACTACCCCAACATAAAAACCTTACTTCAAAAACCTTTAACCCCATTATTATGTTGATATTAATTCACCGCGAAGACTGCCACTACTCTGCAAAAGTTCGGCAGTTCATGTCCGACAACAACGTCAGCTACATCTCCTTGGTGAGTCAGAAGGGCTCTCCCTCACGTGAGATTCTCCGCAAGCTGGGAGGACAAGAACAGGTCCCCTTCCTCATCGACACAGACACCGGCACGATGATGTACGAGTCTGCGGATATCATAAATTACGTGGGAGAACACTACGTAAGGTAAGGCCGTCAACTGCCAAAAGCAGGCCACCGCTAAAACACCTCGCGCACTACCAGTGAGCAATAACCCTTCCCACAACATCTGCATCCGGAACTCCACCAAAGACGAGGCTGTCATCGCCCTCTTTTAGATTATCCGCTCGCACCTGCCAGCGATTGCTCTCGTAAGTTACCGCTCGCTTAACCATAATCAGCCCTTCTTTTCTAAAGACGAGAATATCCCCCCTCCGCTTTGGAGCCCAGGAAAAAACGAGCAGCCTACTCCCCTCCTTCAGCGTTGGCTCCATACTCTTACCTCCAACGACAAAAAAACGGAGCGGAGCGAGGCGCTTAACAAAGGAACTAAGCCTGTTTCGTAGCCTTAAATATATCGGCGACTTCATGGACAAGATCGTGAAGTTTTTTTACCTCGGCGAGGTCGACCGTCCTCTTCACAACGGAACACTGCTTGGTGGTCTTCCAGACAAGATCGTGAAGGTTGGGCCACTTTTCAAGGTGCTCAGGTTTGAAGTAGTCGGTCCACAAGATAAGAACCTGCTCTTTGCAAATCTGAGCGTACTCTTCCTTAACCATAACCGCACGCGTGACTGTGTTGTGATACTCAAGTCGGTGCGCCTGGTCATCATGGGCGGGTTCCTCAAGAGCGGCCAGCTTGTCGACCAGCTTCATACAAGTCTCGACGGCCCAGCTCATAGAATCAACTTCATAAACACCGCACGGAACATCACAGTGAGCATGTGCGGGAGTGGGTTTGATTGAGTTGTTCAGAAAAGAAAGAAGTGTATTCATACACTCAGTATAGGCCGATCAGCGGGCATTTTCAAACGGGCCTCAGGCCGCGATCATACCGTCCACGTGCTGCTGACTCCCAGTATTTCGCCAGTCCAAGGCATCTCCCGATTTCAAACATACACAATCAACAAGGAGTGCTATACTGCTAAAAATAGTACTCTTAACGCCCAAACTCATGAAAAAAATCATCATTGCGCTCAGCACGCTCTCTATCTTGAGCCTCTCCGTTGCGGCCTATGCGGCTTTTGGCTTTAAGGATCTTCCCGAAAATGAATGGTACAGCGCAGCAGTCATGCATATGAGTAACTCCGGTATCGTCAACGGCTATCCCGACGAGACGTTTCGCCCAAATGAGAAGGTAAACCGTGCCGAACTGAGCGTAATGCTCCTCCAGACCCTCAGGCACCTCCGCGATCCCGAGACGCTCTGTGTCGTCAATCCGGGAATAACGGCAAGTGGAAGACCGAAACTTCTGGTGAACAACCACTATAGAGAAAGTCAACAGTTCCTTGGGGCCATCTTCACGGCGGATGACTGCGGACTCGGAAACAGCCTCGACAAGGTCTGGGGGGTCGATCTGAGCGCTAATCCACGGACATACACACTGGGCTCAACAGTAGAACTCTCAACCTATCCAACCGCAAAGTTTCGGGCGGCCCTCAAAGAAGCGGGCTTCAAAGCGATCTGCGATGGAGAGCTCGAACAGAGCTGCACCCAGTGGCAGCTCCTTGGCAAAAACGTGCCCATATCGAAGCTCCTGAAGCTAAAAGATTTCGCCCCCCTCATGGTGCGGGATGACTGCGTCTACTGCGGCTAGAAGTGGCAGGCACCACCTCCCCTCTTGGCAAAGTACTGCTGGTGGTACTCCTCGGCAGGGTAGAAGGTCGTCGCCTCGGCAAGCTCAGTGACTACTTTTTTCTCCCCGAACTTCCCTGAGTCCTGAAGTTTTTGCTTACTCGCTTCAGCAAGCGTCTTCTGCTCGGGGCTGTGATAGAAAATAGCTGAACGGTACTGCGAGCCAACGTCCGGCCCCTGCCGATTAAAGGTTGTGGGGTTGTGGTTGCTCCAGAAAACCTCAAGAAGTTTTTCGTAACCTATCTGCGTAGGATCAAAAGTAACTTCGAGGGCCTCGGCATGGCCGGTGTTGGAGTAACAGACGTCCTCATAGGTGGGATTTTCGGTATGCCCGCCAGTATAACCGACGCGCGTTGAGATAACCCCGGGAAGCTGCCTAAAGGTCTCTTCAACACCCCAGAAGCAACCGGCCGCAAATGTAGCGAATTCTTTGTTCATAGTAAGAATAATTATATCAGGATTAAGATAAAAAACCAGAGTTACCAGCAAAGCTCCCCTCCCCGTGTGAGGTAACACCTAAGGAGGGCCTGAGTGCAATCTTCATAATCCACCAGTAGCGCTCAGGACTGAGCCCCTCGGAAAGGTCGGCGGCAAGAGCCTCAAGCAGATCACTCTGCCCCAACTCGGCCCACTCCCAAAGCACGCTATTATAGGCCGCCATATGAGGAGCTATCAGCTGACGAAGTTCATCAACTTCCTTACGGGGAAATCCCATTTCAATGAGCTGCTCGAGCGTTTGCTCCGCATCGGCCGGCCCACGCTCACCGTCAAGAAAGGGCTCGCAAATAAGGGTCCACGGATCAGTGAGCTCACTGAGTTTTAGGCGAAAAGACACCGCGATCCGCTCAAGCATGAGGCGGCTCCCCTCTTCAAAAAAAACGACCTCTCGGCGGGCAACCACACAACTCGGGGGCAGAGTTGAGAGGCGGAGCTCGGTAATATCATCAACGAAAATCTGCCCACCATAAGCGACAGAGTTTGGTGGAGCACGAAGCTCCGGCGTAAAGCTTAAAACCTCCTGACCGGCAGCCGTTCGTCCGGTTGTGAGACCCGCCAGAATCATCGACTCAAAAGTGTTATGAGGATAAGCAGCCCTCCGGCAAAAAGACCGATCGAGGCGATAAAGACGAGGCGATAAAAATAAGCGACAAAGAGAATCGACTTCATTCCACCTAACTGGCGATAAAAAATACGAGAATAGAAACCTCCCAGTAGAATCCACCCGACGGCATAACTCCAGTCGCGCCAGGGACCAAGACACCACTCCTGCCGACAGGAGTAGAGAAGAGGCCCTGCCAAGAGACTCAAGATGGCCAGTGCGGAAAAATGATTAACCGAGCGATGAAAAGCTGGAGTCGGCACAGACACATACTAGCGTACTTTTGCTATACTCTCATCATGGATGTACGAATGGAGCCCAGATGGAAAGAACACCTGCACGGAGAGTTTGATAAAGACTACTTCGCGAAGCTACGAGCCTTTGTTAGAAGCGAATACAGATCAAAAAAAGTTTATCCGGAACCGGCTAACATCTTTCGAGCCCTCGACCACTGCCCATTCGACAAGGTGAAGGTGATTATCTTGGGCCAAGATCCCTACCACGGGGCGGGCCAGGCAAACGGCCTCTGCTTTGCAGTGAATGAGGGAGTTACACTGCCTCCATCGCTCAGAAATATCTTTAGTGAGATCGAGAGTGATCTGGGCATGAGACCAACGCCCTCGGGAGATCTGACACGCTGGGCCAACCAAGGTGTCCTCCTTCTTAATGCGACGCTCACCGTAGCAGCAAGCCAGCCCGGATCACACCAGAAAAAAGGGTGGGAAGAGTTCACCGACAGCATCATCGAACGGCTTTCAGCTGAACGAGAGCACCTTGTCTTTATCCTCTGGGGGCGCTACGCACAGGCGAAAGGAGCCATAATTGATCGACAGCGGCACCTTGTTTTGGAGTCCGCACACCCCTCGCCATTTTCAGCCCACAGCGGCTTCTTTGGCTGCAAACATTTCAGTAAGGCAAACACCTATCTTGACAAATATGGACAAAATATCATAGATTGGTGCTGATTATGAGAACAACAGACAACCCCGAAGAGCTGGATACCACCGAAGTAGAAGCAGAGCCGGCGGCCAATAATCCTGAGCTAGAGCTCACCCCCAACAGCGAAGATCCACTAGTGGCCAGCGAGCTCTCGCCCGGTGATAGATCAATGCTGGTTGTAAGTGAGCTTAAAGAGAGACGCACCGACCCAGCAAGAGGAACTCCCCACTTCGATCGATGGGTGCGCGCTCATCGCTTCGGACTTGAGCGCTTTGCGCAGACCGTAGTGAGGGATCCAACGGCCGCTGAAGACGCGGTATCGACAGCCCTCTTAAGAGTACTGGAGCGCATCGATCAAGTTAGAGAGCCACGGGCCTTTGGTGCTTGGGTGCGGCAAATTGTCTACAACGAAGCACGATTAGAATTAAGACGAGACCGAACCGGAGCGGCTTACGTGGAACGTCTTAAACAAGGAGACTTCTTCAATGAAAATCCTGACCCCGAAAACGTTCCGAGTCCTGAACAACGCTATTTTCATGCCCAGGTGATGGCACGACTCGACGCAGCTGCGGAAAATGTTGCTCCAAAGATGAGGGCCGGCTATGCCAACTTCATAAACGAAGTTAGCTATAAAGAAGGCGCAAGGTCTGGGGGCGTATCAGTCTCAGCGCTCAAATCTCAAATACATCGGGGTGTGCGATCTGTTGCTAAAGAAGCAGGCTTTAAGATCGTAGGGCACCTTTACTAGAAAGGGCACGATCCCAGCTATCCGCACAAAAAAGGCCGGCCTCCCCAGGATGAGAAATCTAAAGTGCTAGATTCCTGAACGGAAGAGAGACCGGCCGGTAAGCAGATCGAAAAGATTCGCTTATTTTTTCTTACACATCATTCGGTCAAGAGCGATATGACCCGCACCGGTGAACATCAATGAGACGAAGGCGGCTAGCAGAACAAGGTCAAACTCCCAGCCGGTTGCATTCTGAGCTGCGAAAGGAACTCCCCAAACACTCATCTTGAAGTAGATAGCACCGACCATGATTATTCCCAAGCCAAGCGAAGCCCAACGTGTCAAAAATCCAAGGATGAGTGCGAGACCTCCAAGAGGCTCAACAATCGAAAGAAGGCGGAAGAGGTTAAGCATTCCTTCTGACATCTGCTCGGACGCGGTCATATCCCAAAGAGACCACTTCTCCAGTCCGTGTAAGATGAAAATGTAACCAAGAACAAGGCGCAAGACAAGAAGTCCCCAGCCCTCATGGTTCTTAAGACGACTAAGACACATCATAGGTTGATATGATTAATGAATAATGGTGTGATTATATCACAGGCATGATATAATCACGCACACTGAATGTTGTCTTTTGCACTTCTTGTTATTGGCGTCCTTTTATTTTCTGGCATAATGTCGGGTGCAGAAGCGTCTCTTTTGAGTATCACTCCGGCAGAAGTTGAAGATCTTGTTCACAAAAAAAAATTCGGCTCAAAAACGCTCCGCAAACTTCGCAAAAAACAGTCACAGGCAATCACGGCAATTGTCGTTTTGAACAATGCGATAAATATCGTTGGTTCCATCCTGGTGGGTAGAAGTGCGATGGCGCTCTATGGAGATCAGTTTCTGGCCTTGGTCACAACGCTGCTGACATTTAGCGTCATTATTTTTTCTGAGATTATCCCGAAAAGTATCGGCATTAACCACGCACATCTTATGGCGCCGCTTTTCGCGCCGCTCATCCTGGCCTTCACCTACATCCTGATGCCGGTTATTGTCATTATGGAGTTTGTCACGAAAGTCTTCAACAAAGGGGAGAGAAAGATTGGAACGGAGAGTCAGATTCGCTCACTCGTACGTATGGGATGGCGACGCGGACACATCGAAGATGATGAGGGAATTTTGATCCATCGCGTCTTCATGCTCAACGACAAAAAGGCCGAAGACATAATGGTGCCGTTCGAAAAGATGGTCTCTTTTGAGGAAAATGAGACGGTTGAAAAAATCGCGCCTCTAATGATGGAGTCGAGCTTCAGCCGCTTCCCCGTCTACGACGATGAAGAGACAAAGATCAAGGGCATGGTCCTTCGAACGGATGTGATAGAGGCACTTGCACGCGACCAGCACTCAAAAAAAATTAAAGAGCTCATACGCCCCATCCTTATAATTAGACCGACAAGCAGCGCGGACGATCTTCTTTTGCTTTTCAAACAAAAGCGAACTCACATGGCCATAGTAAAAGACAACCTAAAGACGGTCGGACTCCTAACACTGAGCGACATTTTGGAGGAGCTCGTGGGAGAGATAATTGACGAGAAAGAGGCGGAGACACTCAAGCGAAAGCAATCCCACCGAAAAAAGCATTTATAGTGCCGAAGCTCAGAACTAACTCATAGAGCTTTCCGACCTTGGCCAGTTTTGCACGTGCTCGCCTCAGCGAGAGTTTGATCGCATTCTCACTCTTATCAAGAGTTAGAGCTATCTGGCGAAGTGCCAGATCGGAGCCATAGCGCAGCTTCATAGAACGATATTCAGAGGGAGTCAGTACAGTGCGCACCGAGGCCCACAACAACTCCTCATCAAGATCACGCCCGGGTTCAGTTATGGCCGTCTGGGGCTGACGCTCGGGGGCCTCATCGAGAGGGAGCTCCTTTTTCTTGCGGTAGTAGTTTACCAACAAGTTATGTGCAATCGTCATTAGATAGCTAAGGTAGGTACAGTCACGCAGCTCGACATTTTTTACTGAGATAAAGGCATGCACAAAGGTCTCCTGTGTAAGTTCTTCGGCGATCGCCTCACTACGTGAAAGCCGGTAAAGCAGATAGTTAAAAATTCGATGCCTGTACTTGTCATAAAGGACTGCAAAGTAATGACCATCGGAATGAGCGGCCTCGACAAGCCGCTGATCTTCATGACGAGCAAGCCTGCCGTAGGCAAAAAGGAGGTGCTCTAAGACAGGCGTAAAGTCATCGTACTGAGCGGCAACACGGTGGATATCTGAAAGAAGAGCGTTAAGAGAGGGATTGTCTTGGGAAAGCCAGCTGAAGATAGCCGGCATAATGACGGGCGGGCCGCTCCGGGAATCAGCCATTATCTGCTCAAACTCGGTCTCGAAAACCTGCTCTTCTTCCAAAGATGAAAAATGAGGATCGAGCTCGAGGTAGTACTCAAGATCGCCTTCATGATCAAAAACGGGGGCAATATGAATATGTCTAAGTCGGGAGGGAGCCATAGCTGCTCCGGTAACCAAAGGGCGCTGCCCCTCGGCAATCTTCTTCCACATACGTTGGCTTCCGGAGACACCAACACGACTCCACAGATCCGATGGAGAGACGTCCCACAGAGTGTTAAGAGTGAGGCCGGCCGTATGACGCAATGAGCGATTGGCATACAAAATCTTCCCCTGAGGATCGGTTATGAGAACATAGCCTTGAACGGAGTCCAAGCTACGTTCCAATCTCTTTGCTAGGCGGTCAGCAAAAGCGCTGCCCGTGTATGGTCCACTTTTTCCCATAGTGATAGGAGTTAGAAACCTTTCAAGCTGCCCGTGTGTTGGTGAGTACACACCACTATATCACCTTATTCCCTAACCCTCCACTACCATGCTCACAAATACTGTTTACAACTTGATGAATCAAATTGTAGAAGAGAGTAAGAGTATCTTTAGGATCGAGCAGTGCTACAAAAAAGACTGTCTCGAAGATAAGGAGCTCAAAAGTTTCTGGGATGGACTCCGGATCTACAAGGAAGAGCAGATCGCACAACTCCTTGAGCATCTCAAGGAAGAGCTCTCAGCTAAGGATCCGGCAAAGAAAGTTCCGGTGGGTCAATGAAAAAATGTGGAGGGTGGTAAGGAGCCGCCCCGGCCAGCTACTGGCCGGGGCTATTTATCTCTAGTGAGCCTGTTTCATATAGACCGTTCGTATTGGGAATGGAATAACGATCCCCTCCTTGAGGAAGCGTACGTGCAGTCTCTTGATCAGCTCATGAATAAGCGGGTACTGATCGGTATATTCACGACAGTGAACGACGATACGCAGCTGGATAGATGAGTCGCTGAACTCGAAAAAGCGAATCAGTGGATCAAAGTCCGCGACTCCACCTTCAAGCTCAAAAACCGTCTCTTTGGCCACCTCGTAACAGACCTTTTCGACATGATTAAGATCACTGTCATACGCTACACCGAGAGTGAGGATGACCGAGAGCTCGGCGACCGGTTTGGTGTAGTTGGTTATAACAGCCGCCGCGAGTTTGGCGTTTGGAATAATGATCTCATTATTTCCAAGGGTAAGGATGGTGGTGTTGCGCCAACTGATATCAACGACCGTCCCATGAAGACCGGTATCGAGCTCAACAAACTGACCGGGCTGAATATCCCGTGCGGCAATAATGTGAATGCCGGCAAATAAGTTCGACAAGGTTTCTTGCAAAGCCAAGGCCAGAGCAAGACCTCCAACTCCCAAGGCGGTAAGGATGGGGGCGATAGAGACACCCAGGGTCTCAAGGATGATGAGGAAACCGATGCTGTAAGCTACTAGAAAGCTGAGGTAACGCAGAATCGAGGTTGAGCCTTGGCCGTTAGGTACATGATTAGAGTAAAGCTTAACGTACCCCAGCAGTATCTTGCTCACGACATGGGTACCCGAGACGATGTAGAGGATGAGGACGACCGTGGTGAGATGCCCACGCAACTCATGACTCATTTCCGGGAAGGTCTCAATCGCACCGTAAAGACCACCTAGCGAGAACCAGAGGAGCAGTACATTATGCAAAGATTCAACAATAATGTCATCCCCTTGCCACTTGGTCCGCTTAGCAAGTGCACTGAGCTTGCTGTAAATAACCTGCTGGAAGATGATGCCGCAGAGGATTCCCCCTATGAAGAGAACAGAGGGCAGCACATAAAGAGAGTCTCCAAAAACTAAGCGCAAAGATTCCATATATATTTTTTACCGTTTAAAGAAATACAAATCAACCGCCAGGCTCTAAGGCCTCTCGGTAAGCCCATCAACAACCGAATGACTACACTTTTCCTCCGCCTCAACAAAATCCTTGAGAACCGAAAAGTGTTGTATCAGACTCTCGATCTCAACGAACTCATTGGGAGTATGATGATTGAGTCCCACGGGCCCAAGGGCCACGGCGGGTATATTGTTCATCATAAAAAGACGAGCATCCGAAGCACCATGATTCTCTCCATATCGAAGCTTTTTGCCCACCACACTCTCAGCCGTCTTCCGCAGAAGCTGGACGTGAATATCTTTGGGATCCTGAATAAAAACCTCTCCATGCATCTCCTCAAAAAGCTCAATCCCCTGGGGAAGTTGGGCACGAATTTTCTCAAGGATCTTCTCTCGAGTATGGGTTTTCTTGTCTGTCAGGCGGACATTAATGTACGCCTCCGCCGTACCGGGAATAGTATTGGTCTCCTTACCTCCGTGCATTATGGTTACCGTTGCCGTTGGAGCCCAGCGATCAGCCGCCTTGGGGAAGAGCTTCTTTAGTTCGAGACAGGTCTTCATTAAGAGCTCAAGAGGGTTTGCCGCCTTCCAGGGATAGGCGCTGTGAATGTACTCCCCCATCGCAACGAGTTTGAGAATCAAAATTCCTTTTTCTCGGGTGACCAGCTCATAACGAGAGCGCCCTTCGTTGATTATGGCGAAGTTTGCACGGTAGCCTTCTTTTCCCAGCAAGATCTCTGTACCATTTCGACTTCCAACCTCTTCATCACTGGTAATCATCAGAGCGAGAGACGGTGGCGGTGCATCACGATTAACGAAGTACTTCATCAAGGCCATCATGCAGGCGACTCCACCTTTCATATCGAGAGTGCCGGTTCCAAAAAGCTTTCCGTCTTCTTCAGTGGCTGTGAACTTGGTGGCACTGGTGACAACATCAATATGGCCGGAAAGCAGAACGCGCGTGTGACGCGTCTCTTCAAAAGTTACAACCATCGAGGGCACACCACCGTGAACAAACGACTGAATATTAAGATGGTCCATCTCGAAGTAACTCTTAATAAACTCCATCAGCTCAAAGGTCTTGAGCGGCTCTTTTAGATGCGACGGGAAACCAACCAGCTCTTTGGTCAAATTAACGAGATGGTCGCGGAGCTTCTTTCTTTGCGTAAAAGTTGAGATATCCATGAGACTGTTTTATTCAAAGGAACACCACTCGATAAGCCGCTCGGGATTCTGACGCCAGTCACCATCCCACTTGTCCATAACCCAACGACCGGGAGACTTTTCTTTAACAAAAACGAAATCTTTTATGGGCTGAAGATGCACGGACTCATCCTCGCCTTTCTCGTTCAAAATAGCCTGTTCACGAAGGTACGAAGAGGCAACCTCGAGAATCTCCTTACAGTAGTCGAGCAGCTTCTTATTTTTCAGCTCAGCCTGCATTCCTCGCTTTGGGATATCGTCAAGGAGAGCCAGAAGTTCCCGGAAGCCAAGACCCTTGGTGAGCTCCCGGATAAAGCGCTCACCATCCGGATGGTACACAAAAGCTTTGACGATGGCCTGCATCGAGGGGATCAAAAAAGGAGGGAGACTGTCACATGTTCTGAGCTCGATATACTGCTTTATACGAGCATCGGTATAAACAAAGCTCGAGTGAAGCTCCCAGTCTTCCATCAGTGGAGCATAGCCTTCATAGCCGGAGCGCAAAAACTGTGCGAAGGTCATATTTTTCACAGGGAGCCACTTGCCCTCACGAGCAATAGCAATCATAGGAATGCGCATGACGAAGTCGACCCAGTCTTTAAAGCCAAAATCGGCGTCGAAGAAGCGCTTACGGATACCATAACGACGACGATCGAGCTTCCGAAGAATATGCAGACGGTAGCTCACATAACCGGTCGTCTTGCCCTCCTTGAGAGGAGAGTGTGCATACATTGCGCAGATGAAGGGCTCAAGTAAAAGGAGGAGCTGAAACTTACGACGAGCGTCATCCTCGGAGGTATAGTCGATATTCGCCTGTATCGAGAGGTGACGCGTGCCATGCTCCTTCCACATCTTCGGAGAAGCCCTACGGAGAGCCTCATCACTAATGCGGAAACGGTCAATATTCAGAAACCGGGTCTGGTCGGCAGTGTGAAAAGGGTGGTAGCCAATGCCCATCCAGACGACATCGTGAAGCTTCGACATCTCGGCCAGCTCATGTTGATGTATGCGGAGCTCGCGAGCGAGGTCGTGGATCGACGGATGAGTACGACCGGAAAGCTCACTGGCAGACTCATTAAACTCAAGGGTAAGAGCCGTTCCGCCGCGGTGCATAGCAGTGATATAGCGATCTTCTTGTCGATGGATCTCCCAGCCCAGCTCATCGATCATATGCTGCTGAATCTTGCGCATGCCGTTATTTTCGAGATTGGTGATCGGCCCGTAGTTACTCCTGTGCACACCAAATTTTTCAACCTCCATACCGATACGCACCTGATCCGGTTTTTTGTAGCCCAGCTTGTACGAAGCAACTATCTCCTCGGGCGTGCTGATTAAGTGAAGCACTGACTTCTGGTCTGTCTCGTCAGTTGGTTGGTATCCCATACAAAAAATAAAATACTAAAATTCGGCAGTAATCACATCTCGCTTATATCTACCTTATAGCCTTTATTTTTTTTGTCAACGGAGGGCCCGGAGCTCATCAAAAAGCCGCAAAACAAGAGACGTGGCGAACCGGCTACAAGACGGGGCGCACGGCAAAAACCATCCCCTTATCACCGCGCTGAAGATCCAAGAGAGTCGTCGCATCGGCGATCTTAACCTGTGAGACGCTCAGGGGAACAGTTCCGGGAAGATCACAAGGTGGGATTGGAGCCAGCGGACCGGCTGATGGTGAGGACAAAAGACGGCTGGAGAGACCCATCTGGCCCGAGGCGCGCGCAAAACCATGGAAAGCATGTGGTGAGCGAATGGGCAGAGCTAAGGTGAGACCTTCAGGAAGAGATATGGTCGCTCCCGGGGTAAGCCTTTCTCGAAGCCGAGCAGCCCCTCCACCATGCTTGAGCGCCCAGATAAAGAGCTCCGGAGTGTCACATACGAAGGCCTCATCTCCAAGGGCGTCCAGCTCTTGGTCAAACTGAGGGTGAGCTCCAAAACTTCCAAGACGATAGTCTCGAGTGAGGGGCGCTCCATGAGAAACCGCACTTGGAGGAAGGCCAACCATCAGCGTACAAGCACGAGGTCGGACACTTTTCATCGCTGTGAGATGGGGGCGTACCGTAAGACTCACCACTCCGACCCCAAGATTATGAGCGCTTTGATCAAGTTCAAGATCAAGCTCAGTAAAAGAAGGGAGGTGTGAACGGTGCATCCCGCGCACATAACGACCAACGGTCTCGGCTACCCTCTGAGAGACACTGGCCGATAGAACTTCAGCGTAAGGACCTAACTTTCGATCACGAGCAAAGAGAAGTTTAAGGGAGCGCAACCGCGGATCGAGAAGCGAATCAACTTCAAGGCGATGTTCCTCTACGGGAGGAAGCGCACTCGGGGGGATCGATCCCGGAGCCGGAGGTGAAGAGATACCTTCAAGGCGAGCACGTCTAAGCATATACTTCTATTACAAGTAAGGAGACTGAATAATACGACAAAAGCGAAATAGTGCAATCCAAAGGGCTCCACGGAGACACTCCCCTGATGACAATAAGATAAGGTACAATGAGCGAAGATTAAAATCTCCCTCATGAAAAAATACTTATCACTGCTCACCAGATTCTTGGCACTTGGCCTCTTAGGAGTATTCAGCCTTTCGACCCTGGCGATGGCGCAACCCTTAGATGAGGCGGTCGAAGCCACAAGCAACAGCTACTTCAGAGCCACCGTAATAGAAGTACTCGAAGACTCCACGACAACCTTCACCGGTGAGCCCACGCCCTATCAGGAGCTCAAGATTAGGCTCGACTCCGGCGAGAAAAAGGGACAAGAGCTCATCGTTGATTATGGGAAAAGCTACTCAATAACTGAAGAACAAAAAGTGGCGGTGGGCGATCCGATTATCGTAAATGACTTCTTCGATGGAGAATCCAACTTCTACTCTCTCTATGACCGGGACCGCCTGGGCTCCCTCTTCATAACATTTGCCCTCTTTTTTGCACTGGTTGTAGGGCTGACGCGCATGAGAGGAATCTTCTCAATGACCGGACTACTCGTGAGTATCGGAGTCTTAGTGGGCTATATAATTCCCCATATTTTGGCCGGAGATAATCCGCTTGTAATCAGTCTTATCGGCTCACTGGCGATTACCGGCGTCTCTCTCTTTCTGGCCCACGGCTTCAACAAAAGAACAGCCCTTGCCTTGGGCAGTACGCTCATTACACTGGGGCTCGCCGCGGGCCTCTCACTTCTCTTCGTTGATCTCGCCAACCTCTCCGGTGCGGGTGCGGAAGAGGCCTTCCTCCTCCAGCTGGCGAATACCAGAGAGCTCAACCTTAAGGGTCTCCTGCTCGGTGGAATAATAATAGGTACGTTAGGTGTGCTCGATGATGTTACAACGGCACAAACGGCGGCCGTCTATGAGCTCAAACGGGCAAACAAAAACCTTGGCTTTCGCGAGCTGTATACACGCTCACTCAGAATAGGCCGCGAGCATATTGCCTCACTCGTGAACACCCTCGTTCTGGCCTACGCAGGAGCCGCCCTTCCCCTACTCCTACTCTTCCAGCTCGACCCGACAACGCCATTCTGGGTAACGCTGAACTCAGAGCTGATCGCCGAAGAAGTTGTTAGAACACTGGTGGGGAGCAGTGCCCTCGTTCTGGGTGTTCCCATCTCATCCTTTCTGGCTGCGCTCTATTACGACAAGCGTAAGATTTAACGACATTCTTGCCCTATTTGCAAGATAGATTTAAGATCCAAAGCATGAATACACTCTTCACCATCAACTACTGGACAGTGCTGGCGGCCGCAATAGCCTCGATGATTGTCGGCGCCCTCTGGTACTCTCCTCTCATCTTGGGACGCCCCTGGGTTCGCCTTATGGGTTTCACCGGTGAGGCCATGGAAAAAGCCAAAGAGCAGAATATGGCCCTCCCCTACAGCCTCTCCTTCCTCGGCCTTCTGGTAATGTCCTATGTGATAGCACATATCTTGCAGTATGCAGGAGTGAGAAACGCGGCACAGGCTATTCAGATCGCCTTCTGGCTGTGGATCGGATTTATTGCACCATCGCTGGCGACCGGCTTCCTCTGGACTATAAAGAAGAAACCTTTCAGCCTCTATTTGATAGACAATGGCCACTGGCTCGCCGTCCTAATGGTGCAGGGACTGATCCTCACCTTCTGGAGCTAGAACTTTTTGAGCTGAATACCCGTCCCCTCTTTGTAACCGACGCTTACACGGTCGCCTTCTTTGAGCTTGCCGTCGATAATCCAGGAGGCGATCTCGTCGAGCACCTGCTCCTCGATAACACGTCTCAGCGGCCGAGCCCCATAGACAGGATCAAAACCTTCGGAGGCAAGGTGAGCGCGCGCGGCGTCATCAATCTCAATCGTGTAGCCCTGTTCTTCGACATGCTTCAGAAGCTGTGAGAGCTGGATATCGACGATCGAGCGCATCTGCTTCTCATCAAGACGGTGGAAGAGAATGAGACGGTTAACGCGATTAAGGAACTCGGGGCGAAACTGCCGACGAACAACGTCCATCACAGAAGCCTCAAGCTTCTCCTCATCCTTACCGTCCCACTCTTGGATGCGATCGCTTCCCAAGTTTGAAGTCATGATTATAACGGTGTTGCGGAAGTTGACGGTTCGGCCCTGCCCATCAGTAAGCCGACCATCGTCGAGAACTTGGAGCAGAACGTTGAAGACGTCGGGATGGGCCTTCTCGACCTCATCAAAAAGCACAACAGCATAAGGACGACGACGGACAGTCTCAGTGAGCTGCCCACCTTCTTCGTAGCCTACATAGCCGGGAGGGGCACCGATGAGACGGGAGACGGCATGCGGCTCCATATACTCGCTCATATCGATGCGAACGACGGCGTTTTCATCATTAAAGAGAACCTCGGCGAGCGCCTTGGTGAGCTCGGTCTTTCCAACACCGGTGGGGCCCAAAAAGATAAACGAACCTATCGGGCGGTTTGGTGCCGAGAGTCCGGCACGCGAGCGCCGAATGGCGCGAGCGACGGCCTCGACAGCCTCCTTCTGACCAACGACACGCCTCCCGAGCTCTTCCTCAAGATGAGAGAGCTTCTCACTCTCAGTCTGCAACAGCCGGGTAACGGGAATCCCGGTCCACTTCGATATGGCCTTGGCGATGTCTTCTTCGGTAACCTCTTCACGGAGGAGGCGGCGCTCGGGGGGAATCGCCGCCAGCTCTTTCTGAAGCTCCGCAAGCTCCTTTTCCAACTTGGGCATCGTTCCGTATTTAATTTCAGCGGCCTTCTGTAACTCACCGGCTCGCTCGGCCTGCTCCCCCTCCATCTTCAGCTTCTCCAGATTTTTCGAGAGCTCGCGAGACTTTCCGAGCAGCTCCTTTTCGTGCTGCCACTCAACCTCGAGGGCCGTATCACGCTCCTGCATATCGGCGATCTCCCTTTCAATCTCATCAAGGCGCCTCTTTCCCGACTCACTCTTTTCATTTTTCAGAGCCTCACGCTCAACCTCCAGCTGACGCATTCTGCGTTTGAGGATATCGAGCTCAACGGGCATACTCTCGATCTCCATCTTGAGTGCAGAGGTCGCCTCGTCGATAAGGTCGACCGCCTTGTCGGGCAGAAAGCGGTCGGCGATGTAACGAGATGAGAGGTTCACGGCACCTACGAGAGCACCATCGGTAATACGAACTCCGTGGTGCACCTCATATTTTTCTTTAATTCCGCGAAGAATCGCAAGCGTGTCTTCCAGAGAGGGCTCGCCCACATAAACGGGCTGAAAGCGTCGCTCGAAGGCGGCATCTTTTTCGATGTGCCGGCGGTACTCCTCCAAGGTCGTCGCTCCGATCATATGGAGCTTTCCACGAGCCAGCATGGGTTTGAGCATATTCGCGGCATCAATCGCCCCCTCGGCCTTACCGGCTCCCATAATGGTATGGATCTCATCAACAAATAGAATGACACGCCCTTCCGCCTTCTCAACTTCTTTTAGAACCATACGCAGGCGCTCCTCAAACTCTCCACGAAACTTGGCACCCGCCAAAAGCGAGGCGATCTCGAGCACGACGACATCCTTATTCTTGAGCGTCTCGGGAACGTCTCCCATGACGATACGCTGTGCAAGCCCCTCGACAATTGCCGTCTTTCCAACACCCGGCTCACCGATGAGAACGGGATTATTCTTGGTACGACGAGCAAGGATCTGCATCACACGACGGATCTCTTCGTCACGTCCAATAACGGGATCGAGCTTTCCCTCTCGCGCAAACTGCGTGAGATTCTGACCATACTTTTCGAGAACCTTGTACTTCGACTCCGGATTTTGATCGGTAACGTTCATATCGCCACGGATAGAGGTTAAAGATGTGAAGACATCGTCGTGACTAAGCCCCAGAGGGTCCAGAAGTTTGCGAGCCGGCCCCTCACTCGCCAGCATGGAGAGCAAAAGGTGCTCGGTGCTTATGTAGGTGTCGCCAAGCTTCTCGGCCTCACGCTGTGCCTGGGCAAAAATCGTACGAAGGTCGGTTGAGACGCCCAACGTCTCGGCGGTTACTGAGCTGAGCTTTCCAAAACGCTCGCACTCCCGGTCGATCTCCTGACGCAGCCTGTCGACATCGACGTTAGACTTCTCAAGAACAAGTATGACGGCCGTCTCGGGCTGGTCGAGCAGAGCGCGCAAAAGATGCTGAGGAGTGAGCTCGGAATGACGAGCCTCAACGGCTGCCCCAATGGCTGCCTGGAGCGCCTCAACAGATCGCTGTGTGTACTCATTCAGATTCATAGCACCTTAAAGAATAGCACTCAGTAAAGACGAGTGCAAATACTAAAAAGCGAGCTTATCTCCAATCGAGACCATATCATCCAAAACCGCTCGGACCTTCTCCACATCAGCAGCCGGATGCTTAAGACTAATTCCCCAGACGGGGTGCACCGCCCTCAGCTGACGCGCCGCACCAAAGCCCTTAAACTGAGCCTGTGAATAAAAATCATCGCGCATCGTCAGCGTCTCACCTTTCAAAGTGAGATGCATCCAGCCGAGCTGTCCAAAGTGCTCAAGAATTGAGGAGGGAACAATGCGCTCCCCAACGATCACAAGTGCCTTGTCGAAGCTGGCAACACCCGTGGGCGCAGCCTCAATAGACTCGGTGCGGGGCATGATCTCAAATGAGTGATTGCTAGGATTTTTAACGGTCATGCTAATCGAACGAACGTCGCTGTAGGTATACGAGTAGCGGTAGAGACCGGGCCGATCGCTCTCACGGGCCGTAGAACGCATAACGAGCTGAACGGGCCAGGTACGGTAGGTGCCGTGAGCCTCTCCGCCAAGGGTATAAAGGTGTTTTTTGTCGCTCGCCGCATCGGCCGGCTGAGGATCGGGTTTGTAGGAGAGTTCGAGGGCTTTAGAGAGCTCGGGAAGCGGGTCTTGCTGACGACTCTTTTCCACATTAAGCTTCATCCGCCCACGCGTCAGTTTAGAGACGATCGAGACGATAGCTATAAAGACGAGAAGCATGGGAAAGGCCGAAGAGAAGTCCATAGAAAGAGTTTAGTTATGCAGTGGGAAGTCGAGACTTTAGTGCGTTGAAGATATCTGAGGCATGGCCGAAGAGACGGCCCGAGGTGAGCTTAAGAGAACGACCGGTTGTTTTATCAGTAAAACGGATCGAGTAGTCGGCGGGAAGGACGAAGTAGCCGGTCACAGTCAGGAGTGAGGCATCAGCCAGCTGCTCGTAGGTGAAAAAGTCCAGGCGGCCGCGATAGGCACGGAGAACTCCCTCATCGGTCAGAACAAGCATCTGCTGATCCGGCTTGAGATAGGCACGCAGATCAAGAATCAAGTAGTAGGCGATAAAAGCGCCAACCACAAAACTCCCAAAGGCCAGGAAGCTCGCCTGCCCCTGGCGGAACGAGACCGCCTCACCGCCAAACCCGGCCGGCCCGAGGATGATAAGCGCCGCACCGACAAGAAGTACAAGAACGATAAACCGAAGAATTAGGTTAAAACCGGCCCACTTCCTGTTATAGCGAAAGACGAGCCAGCTGCTGCGCGAAGCTCCCTGCTGAACGGCCATAAAAATATCTTGAGGACTCATCATCAAGCCTAAGTATATACTCACTACGAAGCCAAGGCGACTTAACCCACAAAATGAGGTATAATGTCAGTTACTATGAGCCAAACATCTCTCCAAATCGGCGCCCCCGCCCCGGAACTCAACATTCCCGACCAGACCGGAACGGAACGCACGCTCGCCGAATACCGAGGTCGCTGGGTTCTACTCTATTTTTACCCTAAAGATGACACGCCGGGCTGCACCACCGAGGCTTGCACGTTGCGTGACAACCTTCCGAAACTACAGGGTCTCAACGCCGTAGTTTTGGGTGTGAGCAA
>PFRX01000023.1:0-2792 GCA_002788775.1 Candidatus Peregrinibacteria bacterium CG_4_9_14_0_2_um_filter_53_11
ACCTTCTTTTCCTTGAGGTACAAGGCGAGCTCGGTAGCCTTTTGGAAGGTAAAACTCTTCTCGTCGGGAGTCACACTTCTAACTTTGCCGCCTCCCAGTTTAACGAAGATAAGGTGAAAGGGGGCGTGGGGCTCCTCGGCAATGCGTGAGTTGAGGCCGTCGAGCTGGCATACCGGAAGAGCCACCATTACCTGTGTAGGCTTGGGAGGGTCGATATAAAGAACAAGGTCCCCCAGATGTTCCACACTGCTCTCCACCTTCTTATTAAGGCGGTGTATCTCGTCGCGGAGATCTTTGCTCTCGGTGAAGGGATTTACTTCAAGAAAAGCCTCACCAAAAATGTACGTTCCGGCATGGCGAAGGCGGATATTTTTTACCTTCGTTATGATCGTCGACTTGCTGAGAATTGCCCGGATCTTCTTGGTGATCTCCGGGTTGTCCCAGTAGTCGAGCAGGTAGAAGAGTGACTCTTGGGTATTTTTGAGCCCACTCCAGAGGATCATGACTGCGATAGCCAGACCCACGACTCCATCAACATAGGAGATGTTGAGTTTCTCAGCAAAGACACTGAAGAGTACACCGAGTGAGACGAGGGCGTCGTTGCGCTTGTCGTAAGCACTGGCGAGCAGCGCCTGAGAGTTGATCCCCTCGGCGGTTTTGCGCTGATAGTAATAGGCAAAGAGTGAGACGCCGATGGAAATAACGGCGGTAAGCACACCGATGCCATGGGATGCCGTCGGCGCCGTACTGAAGAGGCGGACGATACTGTCGGAAAAAATGTGGTATCCCAGGTAGAGGATCAGGAGGGAGATACAGAATGAGATCAGGGTCTCAATACGATGCAGGCCATACTTAAAATGGCCGCTTGCCTTCTGTTGGGAGACGTAAAGGCCGATGAAGATGGCACTGTTGGCGATAATATCACTAAAACTGCCCACAGCATCACCCGTCAGCGCGATAATGTTGGTGATGTATCCACCAAAACCTTTCAGGATTGTAAGCGTGATAAGGAGCAGGACGCTGTTGCGGACAACTTTCGTCGCCTGGTGCAACTTGCGGATATGCTTTCCTTTAAGCTTCGGTTTGGTTTTTTTGTCTTTCATTGGGGTATCCCTCGTTGTTTTGCTTGAGGCAATCTTCGTATTGTAGCATATTCTGCCCTTTTTGGCTACAAGGAGGGCTCACTGCTCTCAAAGGTCTGTCTTGCCTGTCGGCAGCTGGAACTATCTGCTCTACCTTTTTGAGATCCCCTTAGGCTTTGTTTTTTTTGTCGCCTCGACATTCTTTGCTCCCGTGGGGCAGAGCTCAAGCAGGGGGCAGCTCTCACAAAGTGGGCGCGGCCGGCACCACTGTCTCCCCAAGAAGACGAGCTGAAGGTGGAGGGGAATCCACTGCTTTTTTGGTAGTACTTTTCTAAGCTGTCGGTCGGTCTCATCGGGGGTCTTTGCCCGGGCAAGATCGAGTCTCTGTGCAACGCGGAAGACGTGGCGATCCACGGGGAAGGCGGGCACGCCAAAGGCCTGGCAGATAACGACACTTGCCGTCTTCCTGCCAACGCCCCCCAGCCGCTGAAGCTCTTCAAGAGTCCGCGGCAGCTCTCCGTTAAACTCCTCCATCAAAGTTCGGCAGGCCTTGATAATGTTGTGTGCCTTGGCATTGAAAAAACCGGTGGGACGAATGTAGCTTTTAAGTTTTTCTTCGCCCAGCTCAAGAATCGCCTCCGGAGTAGTGGCGACACGAAAAAGAGCGGGTGTCACTTGGTTCACCCGCTCGTCCGTGCACTGGGCAGAAAGAATTACCGCAATCAGGAGCTCAAAAGGAGAGCTGAAGTTGAGAGGTGGATGTGGGTCGGGATAGGTCCGGTCCAGCACCTCGATAATCTTCTCAACTCGCTCGGCTTTTTTCATCAACTACTCGGTAACGGTCAAAGTTCCGACCATACCGGCGGCGCGGTGTCCGGGAATGGCACAGTAGAACTCAAAACTTCCCGTCTTGGTTGGCGTGAAGGTCACACTACCCGTTGGCTTGTTGCGAAGATCAACATCAACGCCCAACGCATCGATCGTAAAGGTGTGGAAGCCCGTGTTGGTAAAGGTAATCGTGAGAGGCTGGTTAACCTTTGCCGTGACGGCATTAGGTCTGAAGAAGAGGTTTCCCGAGACCATAGCGACCGTCTGGCCGACAGGTGCCGAAGCCTCCGCCTCAACTTCTACCTCGACCTCGGTCTTTGTCTCGGTCTTGGCTGGGGCATCCGCTTCTGTTTTTGAGCTTTCCGCGGCGGGAGCTTCAGTCTTGTTCTCGCTCTCCATCATCGCATCGCCTTCCATAATCGCGTCGCCGTTTTCTTCCATCATTGCATCGCTTTCCATCATCGCCTCTCCGTTCTCTTCGCCATCCATGGCCTCGTCGACGGGAGCGCTGTTACAGGCCGAGAGGGTAAGAAGGGCTATGCCGAGTGTGATTAATGTTTTGTTCATGGTGATTGTGGATAGTATCTAAAATGGTATAGGGACCGGGCTAGTTGGTGACAGGTTCGGCCGCCTCATCGGCGGGAGCGGTCTGGTCGATCATCGAGGTGCTCTCTCCCTCTGTCGGTGTGAGTGAGGGCAGTGAGCAGCTCGTCTTCTCTGCCAGAGTCTCGAGTGAGGTCTCTCCGACAAGTTTTTCTCCATCGGGCAGAACCCAAGTGGGCCAGCTTGTTACACCGGCAGCCTCACAGAGGTTGAGCTGAGCCGCACGACTACTGGGGTCGCACTCAATGTATTTGATGTTCTTGAAGCCACTTCCAAAGA
>PFRX01000023.1:2861-8319 GCA_002788775.1 Candidatus Peregrinibacteria bacterium CG_4_9_14_0_2_um_filter_53_11
GTGCGCGCCATAAGCTTAAGAGGAGTAAGAATATAAAGAGGATGACGAACTGTTGGCTCAGACAGAAGATACAAACTGCGTAGAGGACGAAGAACTCGATATAAGTGAGTACAAGTGAGATTAGAAGAGAGACTCCGCCGAACACGGTCATCAGTCCCGTGCTCCGTTGGGCCCAGCGTGCGCTCTTGAGGAGTCCAATGCTGTAAATAAAGAAGACCACATAGGCCACCATGCCCATGATCGAGACGGGGATACCGGCAAATTCGGAGTACTCGCTCTTGTTAACTATGTCGCAGTTCAGGTAGTCATTGAAGTTGCAGAAGGCTGACTCATCGACCTTGAAATGCTGATAGGTGAGGTAGACCGTGAGGCCGACGCCGATGAGCGAGAGTACAAGGAGGATGATGCCGAGTGTGCGTTTTTTTGCTGAGTTCATGGGAAGTAAGTTAGGTGGTCGGAGAGAAACCCGGAGCGGTAGCGTCTGCTTCTGGCTGTGCTAACTGCCTGAGAATTGTAGCACTTTCTGCCAATTTTTTCTTCTCTTCTTCATTCAGGGGAACCTCGATTGTCTCGTAGACTCCTTCGGCACCAATTACGCAGGGAACGCTCAAGCAGATATCTGACTCTCCGTAATAGTTATCCAAGAGAGTCGAGAGCATCAGGACCTCGTGGGTGTCTTGGGCGATCGCGCGAACGATCGTACGCGTCGCGGTCGCTATCGAGTAACAGGTATAGCCCATATCGTGGATAATGCGGTAGGCTGCCGAGCGGGTCTCCTCGAAACACTCATCGATAAGCTGAGGCGTTACGAGGGGAAAGCTGGTGAGCGGCTTCCCTGAGATGTTCGCCGAACTGATAACGGGAAAGGATGAGTCGCCATGCTCGCCCAGAATAAAAGCATTGATGCTGCGGGGGTGTACCTTGAGGCGCTGCGAGAGGTGAAACTGAAATCGGACGGTGTCGAGGAGGGTGCCACTACCAAAGACGCGTCCGGCAGGCAGGCCCGAGAGGGTGAGGGCGTGGTGAGTGAGCACGTCGACCGGGTTGGTTACCACAAGTATCAGGGCATCGGGGGCTGCTTTAACGAGCGCGGGGATGAGAGAATCGAAGATTTTTTTGTTTGCCTCCGTAAGATCGAGTCGACTTTCTCCCTCTTCCTGACGTTTGCCCGCGGTGACGATGATTAGGTTTGAGTTGGCGACGGCCGCAGGCTTATCGTCAGCGGTGAGGTGTGTATACGAGGTAAGCGAGAGTGAGTGTTCAAGGTCGAGCAAGAGAGCCTCCGCCTTTTTTTTGTTGATATCCACCAGGGCCAGGTCGGTGGTGCTGCCATCCAAAAGGAGGGTGTAGGCCATCGTCGCTCCCACATTGCCACATCCCACCACCGAGACTTTAAAGGTGTGGGCTTTAGTGGTGTGAAGGAGAGAGGTGGAGCTCATAGCCCCAGTATATACCCCTTCGTGCGTGTAACAAAAATCCTCCCACACAGTATTATGTTGTGAGCAGACTGCCGGACTATGAGGGAACGGTCAGATCCTGCTTGATCTCCAACGAGTAGGCGACTGTATTCACGGCCGTCTATTCTTGGCGTCTACCAAAACCTCGTGCGGCCGCACCGATAACTCCGTCGAGAAAGAGGCGCTCATCCGCGTCGCGGTTGAAATCTCCGGTAATATCACAGACGGTGCCGCGTATTACGTTAGTCTCCATCCTTGTTATCGTGCCCTGTTCGCCGTTACCTAGGGGGATTTCAACAGGAGGGGTGCACTCAACAGCTACTTTCAAGTGGGGGGCGTCTCCTGGCTCAGCGACGGCTGTAATTTTGAGGAGAACTTTTCCGTCCACCCTCTTCAGTTCAAGAGTTCTCCTCTGGTCCCCTCCTAGAATGGATTCCAGACAGTAGCGTCGCTCTTTGTCTGTTAGGAATAACTGCACAGTTTCCAGCGCCTGGTCTACTTTTCGAACAAGGCATGGATCTGTCGTCTCTGGGGTGTAGCGGCCGTCGGGGCCAACGAGAACTGAGCTGTGGTCCATCTGTCGAATAGAAAGTGTGAGCCGTGTGCTGCCTGTGGGTTCCACGGTTTCTTTGCCATCGATGTGGAGTCCGACCTGGCTCTCGGGCAGGAGGCCGAAGCGCTCTCGTCTGTCCTCGTTGGGGAGCATGAGGCTGATCTGTCCGAACCTGCGGGCCGGTGTTCCTACAAAGTTCTCAGCTCCGGGAACGAATATCGTCTCATAGTCAGGCTGTTCATTCAGGGGCTGCAGGCGGTCGGGGTTAATGTAGATGAGATGGTCTACGAGCTCAGGTCTCACCGTCTCTCCATTAACCAGGTCAACACTGTCCGGCCAGCCCTGACTCGTTGCCAGTTGTCGGATGCCCAGTCTTCGTGCAAGGGCCTGAAAGAGTTCGTGAGTGGGCGCGTTTCGCTCTCCATTACCGGCCCAGGTTTGAAAGCCGACGACGCCGGGGCTGACAAAGGTCGCTCTATCTTCCGGAGCCGGGTTGACGATGAGGTCGACGAGGTGGTCAGCAAGGGCTGGGGCAACTGCCGGAGCCGCTCTATCAAGAGTGGGATTGCGAAGCATCGAGACAATATCGGCCTTGAGTCCGCGGTGCGCCACTTTCAATCCGACTATACCCGCCAGTGTTCCTGGATCTCCTTGTGGAGTTGCAAGAACCCAACTTGTTTGCCTGCGTATGTACGCTACAGTTGCCTCATCCAGGGGAGCAACGCCCTCTACGCCGGGCATCATGAGCTGAAGACTCCGTTCCAGGAGGTCATCAAGCTGGGCTGAAAGTGCATCTGGAATGCTATCGAGTGTTCGGCGTGCCATAGTGGTGGTGGGCTTAGGTGGATTGAGGTTCGCGTGGTTCAAGAGTTCTGAGGGCCTGGTCTATCAGTCCCATCAGAATGGCCTTGGTGCGGGGCTCAGAGTGGGGACGGCCGTTGGCATCTTGGATTCTGCACTCTGCGTTTGCGGTGACGCGTTCTCTGTCTGGTTCCTCTTCTTCACTAGCAGTAGTGTAGCTATAGCTCACATCGGTGAGATTGGATATTCTGCTACCGCCAACGTCTACCCTTCCAGCACCATAGACCGAGAGATCAAGCTCGCTGACGACATCTCTCCCGGGGTTCGTGGCACCTTGATGGAACTTTAGACGAGCCACTTTATCAAGGACGCTACAGTCAAGAGTCTTTCCATCATTCTGGAGGATGAGTCGGCGTCGCTCGGCTGGGCTTAGGGCGGGAGCGAACTGCTCCAGGAGGAGATCAAGGCTTACGTTTGGCACTACATGAGCCCGTCCCGCCTTATCAAAGGCATTTTGAGTTGGCTCGAAAGGGCCGTGATTCATTGATACGCAAAATCCTGCTGCCGTTCTCTTTATCTGGGTGGGGACATCGAGGCAGAGGCCGCTTACTCGATGAGATAAACCAAGCTGGCGGTTCATAGTGCCGGCTCGGCGAGCAGGTGTTCCCAGGAAGTGATAGCTGCCGGGAACCATCGTAATAAGGTGCGTATCGCCTACATCCTGGTCATTTGTTGGTTGGAAGATACTCTCCATTGCTGTCCCTTCACGGCCAAATGCTGCCATAGAGTCGGGCCATACACCAAAGTTTTCGCTCAAGGGTGCACATTCATTCCGTCGTCGAGCCTCATCTCCTTTTGTGCTAAAACGTAGGCGGCGCGGCGTTATCCCCTTACGATTACTGTGTTCGAGAACCGCACTGGCCAGAGCTGCATACAGTGCACTCAAAATAGCCGGATCAGCTTCGGTGCGTTCAGGCCGGTAGATCTGCAAGATCTCCCCCGGGCCGCCCTTCCCATGCCGCACTTGGAAGGCTATCATATCTGCGACACTTCGTGGAGAACCCTTGGGCGTGGCGGCAAGCCAGCTCCACTGGGCGGCGACTCCTGCTCCTATCTGGGCAAAGCGGGCCTCATCCTCCCTGAAGGGTCTTGGGGTGGTGGCCGGTCTCACATCAGCTGTGGCATACCGGTTGATAACCTCTGCGAACGGGGCTTGGTCGAGGGGGAGTTCTCTTGTATGGCGCATGAGGCAACTGATTAGTAATAACCTATTCTCAGTGGTGAAACTTATCTTCTTTTCGCAATTGTGTCAATCGAGGGTAGCTATGATCGAACTCAGGGGGGTGGAGGGAAGAAAACTTGGCTATAAGGCCTGTTCAGTTTAGTATGGACGGCGAATATCCCTTACCGTTTTGAACCTATGAATACCCAAGCCCTTGCTGAGATCGCCCGCGCGATGGTCGCACCAAAGAAAGGAATCCTCGCTGCCGATGAGAGCAGTGGAACGGCCAACAAGCGTCTCGCCTCTATTGGAGTCGAGCAGACGGATGAGAACCGTCGTCTTTATCGTGAGCTTTTTCTCAGTGCCGATGGCATGGAGGAGTCGCTGAGTGGAGTCATTCTCTACGATGAGACTGTTCACCAGAATGCTAACAGTGGAACTTCTTTTGTTGAGCTGCTCAAGCAGAAGGGAGTTCTTCCCGGAATTAAAGTCGATGCCGGTGCCCAGGATATGGCCGGCTTCCCCGGCGAGAAGATTACCGAGGGCCTCGACGGCCTTCGCGAGCGCCTTACCAACTACTACCGGCTTGGTTGCCGCTTCGCAAAGTGGCGTGCAGTTATCACGATTGGCGACAACCTTCCAACGGAGACCTGCATCCACTCAAATGCTCACGCTCTTGCCCGGTATGCCGCTCTCTGCCAGGAGGCCGGAATCGTGCCTATGGTTGAGCCGGAGGTTATGATCGACGGCCCTCACACACTTGAAAAAAGTGAGGAGGTGACGACGGCAACACTCAAGGCTCTCTTTGCTGAGCTGGCTGCTCAGCGTGTCTCGATGCAAGGACTCATTCTCAAGTCGAGCATGGTTATTAGTGGAAAGGAGTGCCCAACGCAGGCCTCGCCCGAGCAGGTAGCCGAGGCCACTCTCCGCTGCTTCAAGAACAGTCTGCCCGCAGAGCTCGGCGGAATCGTCTTTCTCTCAGGTGGGCAGGAGGCAGTTCAAGCTACCCGAAACCTTGATGCAATCAACAAGCTCGCACAGTCACGCGGGGATATTCCTTGGCAGCTGACCTTCTCGTATGCTCGTGCTCTTCAAGGTCCGGCTCTTGATGTCTGGAAAGGCGATGAGGCCAATATGCCAGCGGCTCGTGAAGTTTTCCTTAAGCGCCTCAAGTGTAATAGTGCGGCGCGAGAGGGGCAGTACGGCCCCGAGCTCGAGGCGTAGAGTTATCACGATTTAGGAAACAAGGCGGAACGTTTGTCACGCATATCCGTGTAACTCGTGCGCGCAGCTCATGTAGTAGATTAAGGACACTGAGTCCTCAGCTTTAGTGTTAACTCCTCCCGCATGAGCCTTACCACTCTACTAGAAAAAGTACGATTGCGCCTTGCAGCTAGTGTCTTCATGGTCTTCGCGCTTTCGCAG
>PFRX01000023.1:8377-9361 GCA_002788775.1 Candidatus Peregrinibacteria bacterium CG_4_9_14_0_2_um_filter_53_11
TTTTGAACTTCTAGTCTCGGTTGATCCACTCCATTTTTCAATTCATGAAAAATCGCGATAGATGATTTTTGATCAGCATGGATAATTTTTAATTCACCCACTTTGACTTTATGTTGATATCGTCTTTTTGTATCGTAAGGATCGAGAACTGAAAGTGAGCGATAGACATCCATGACTGTACCATCTTTGACTCCAGACTCCTCTCCGACATTGACGTAATAATTTTTAATCATGACCTGTTGTTGATTGGTCATGGGTATTTCATGAAAAATACTATAGATTTGAAAATCGTTGGCACTCACTGATACACTCATCAAAAGTGCAATCAGGAAAAGCATCTTATTGCAGGTCATAAGCTTTCCTTGTTTGCTGAAACTGAGCTATTTGCTCATTAACATTTTCGGCAAAAAGGAAGGAGGAGTTTAGGCCTCCCTAGGCGAGAGGCAAAAAATGCCTAGGGATTATTGAGCATCTAACTTTAAATATTTAATATTATTGTAGATCACATCAGAATGACGATAGTTATTCAGTCTTTTCTGGAACAAAATATAGTTTCGTGCGTAGTAGAGCATTACCCAAGGCATATCTTCATTAATGATATTTTCCATCTTACCCATAAGGTTCCACTTTTCCTCACCCTCTGGAATCGTTCTTATTTTTTCGTAGAGGTTGTTGAAAACTTCATTTGAGTAATAAGTAGCATTTGGACCAGGAGGGTGATTCTTGGAGATGAGGAGTTGAAGAACATTTTCGGCATCTGGATAATCGAGTGCCCATCCATCTTGCCAAAATTGTAGCTTACCAAAACGTGCCTTTTCCAAAAAAGCAGGAAATGTGTTGAGAACAATTTTTACGTTGATGCCAATTCTCTCCAATTCTCTCTTAACGAATTCTGCTTGCTGGCGGTGAGTAGAACTGGTTCCTCTAACGTCAAAAGTAAGCTCAGGAATTCCTTTCCCATCAGGAAAGCCAGCTTTGGATAAA
>PFRX01000023.1:9377-10566 GCA_002788775.1 Candidatus Peregrinibacteria bacterium CG_4_9_14_0_2_um_filter_53_11
TGAGATCAAACTTATAGGGAAGAGTTGCACTCGGGTTGTAACCAGGAATTCCCGGTGGATAAATGGAATTGGCCTTCTGACCAATACTATTTGTAAACGTATCAATATAAGAATCAGTATTAATAGCGTGGGCAATGGCCAGGCGAAGATTTTTGTTTTTGCCAAGCAAAGGATCTTTCATGTTAAATGAAAGCCACCAATAAGTAAGAGTGGGGAAAATCTGTAATTGAATTCCCTCTTTCTTTAACTGGCTTGTCAAATTACCAGTTGGATCGATCGCTGATTCAAAGTTATCCTTTGGAATGGAGAGAACATCAACTTTCTTGGCCATGAAGTTGAGCCAGCGAGTTTGAGACTCTTTTATGATTTGAAATTGAATGGCATCTATAAAAGGAATCTGCTTACCAGCATCCTTAAGAAGGTTCATACTGTTGGCCATTCTGTCACCCTCTTCTGGGTAGAGCGTTTTTCTAAAGTACGGGTTGCGCACTAATTTTACACCAGAGAGAGGATTGTACTTGTCCATTTGATAAGGACCAGTACCGATCATGCGATCATTCAAAAGATTTTTATATGTTTCAATTGCCTCCATTGGCATTGGAGAAGTAAAGCTCATGGTGAGAGCAAAAAGCATCTGAGGAAAAGGTTCAACCAGGTCAATAACCAGTGTCTGATCATCAGTTGCCTTGAGTCCTTCAATGTTCATTGATTTGAATTTCTCAAAATCAGTTTCAACCTCATCGCGGAATTTATTGATACCCACAATCTTTCCGTCAAAGAGCCACCAACCATTGCTATTGGTGCCTTTAAAGGCAAGCCGCTTAATTTGATTTATAAAATCTTGAGCAGTCACAAATCTCTCTTTGCCATTGAAGCAAGGATCATCGTGATAACGAACTCCCTTTTTAATTTTGATGGTATAACGTTTACCGTTGTTTTCAACAATCGGCATTTCTTGAGCTAAAAGAGGAATGATTGTATAGGGACGCTTTAAGTAATGATACTCATAAAGCTGTTCGTAACTTTGATAGATCACACTGGCGGAGATCGTGTCGTAAGCATTGGCCGGATCAAGAGTTGAAACCTCTCCAGACAAGGCCATGTTTAAAACATTGCCATTGCTATCACTTTCTCTTTTACATGAAACAAGAAAGAAAAGTGAAAAAATCAAAAAAATACATTTAAAAGA
>PFRX01000034.1 GCA_002788775.1 Candidatus Peregrinibacteria bacterium CG_4_9_14_0_2_um_filter_53_11
GCATAATCGTCCGCCCCTCTCTAATCTGCTCGGCGCGCGTGCGAATCTCGCTCCACGGCACGGGACTCAGTCCGGTAAGGGCACGGAGCGAGTCGAAAGCCTGGGGAAGTTTTCGAGTCTCGGGCTCGGCTAAAGCTTCGGCAGATAATGAACCATCAGCGGGACCTGAACCTTCCGACGAACCCGCATCTGAACTCCCGGCCGCCTCACTACTGCTACCATTGCCACTACCTTCAGCTAGCGACGAGATCGCCTCGCGTGGAAGAACATACGTTTTGAGAATCCGGATAAGCAGCTCATTATAAAACTCAAAAATATGAGGTGCGACTCCGCGCCTTACACACTCACTCAGGTCGAGGCGCTCGCGCTCGGCGGTCCCAAGTATTATACGAATTACCATTCGGCCATCCGCTCCCAACGCACAGTAGAGCGGGATGCCACCGGGAAGCTGAATAACGGCAGTCATCTCACCCGATGCTCTCAGTCTGCGGATATCAACATCGATCTGCACGCCCTCAGTTTCGCCTTTGGCCGTCGCACTTAGTGTCACCTTGGAGTCTGAAACTTCAGGAATCGTATGGGTCTGGTGAAGAGATCTAATGAGCGCCTCAAAATCGACGGATACTCCGGGGATTTTGGTCTGAAGTACCTTGGCAAGGGGAGCCAACGACTCTTCAATATCGTCACCTGAGGAATCACTCATCCTCTTAAGCAGCTCTAAGCCGGCGTAGGCCGCCGTGAGTTTTTCTTCCTCGATGCGCTTACGTGCGTAGGCAGCATGTCGTCTAAGCTCTTCCTTATGTTTTTCCTCCACCTGCTGCTGTATCAGCGGTATGATATCCGTTCGCCCGTGGAACAACCCGACCAGCCGCCCGACCGCCTCTTCGCTCAGATTCAAGCTCATAATCTGAGTAGCAACAGTCGCTTGAAAATTCGTGGAGATATCTCTTAAATCACTTTGAAGTATCTCATTGGCTTTTTGCGGAGAGAAACGCGCTCTTCCCGGCATCTCTCTGATAACCGTATAAGGTATACCGTTTGTAACAGCCTCCACCATAGAGACGAGCGCCTCAACCACTACGGGAGAACAGAGCTGTTCCGGGCTGCCACAAAGCCTTTTCACAACGTACCTGAGCCTATCAACAAAAGAGCCCCTCTCAAGCTGCATCGTGCGGAAAAGGTCTGATATGAGCATAAAAGCAGCCGGATAGTGGGTCTCATAGTCCCCGCGATGGATCTCGTCAATAAGCAGATCGCAGTCACTGCTGGGGGAGTCGGGATCCTCGGCTATAGTTTCCGCAAGCATCGGGATGATATACCTCGCTACCTGAATTGGAAGGTCCGCCCTGCTGATAACCGGCTCGTGAGGTGTATCGTGCTCCAGAGTTATGCCAGCCGGCTTCACCCTTTTCAGTACTGTACGGAAAAGTTCATAAGCATGTTCGCGGTCATGGACGAGCTGCTTGAGCTGTTCGCGGATTCTAATCACCGATACGTTAAGGCGCCCCTTCTTGAGACCATTTTCAAATAAACCGAGAAGCGTGTGTGGATTGCTGTTGATTAGTTCCTCGGCCGTGGTAACAACATAATCAAGCAGCTCATGATATTTTTCATAATCAACGGGGGAAGGCTTTTTATCAGAAATGAGGCATCGGTAGAGATCGAGCAGCAACTCGCCCACTGAAGCTCGGGCGTAGTCGTTTCGTTTAACCTCCGGGATGGACTCATCTCGTAAGTTCATAAGCTCATTACGCATCCCAAGGTTTTCCGGAGGTATTAATTCACGTCCTAACCCATTTATGGACCGCAGCGTGTGGTTAAAGCGATTCACATAAGTTGCATAGCGCTCATTAGATTCGGCGCGCTCAGCGGCGCGACGTATACGCCCAGGGTCGATCAGTAGCTCACCAAGAGCCCCGCTTGCCCGGGAGTCGTCACCCTCAAGAGTCTCCAGAAATCGACGTACACTGTCTTTATAAAGAGAGTCTACATCCGCCTCGGGATCACTCTTCACCCTGAGCAGTGCGGACGAGTAAAACAGACTCCCCAGCGCATCAAGCTGATCACCGGCTATAACCCCTTTGGAGCGAATGCAATCGGCCTCAAAAATATCCCTAAGCATACCAAAACGAGGTGCAGCCCCCGTATCGGCACCCCCTCCTTCAGCCTCTCCTCCGGCCCGCACTTGAGTGCGATCGGTGCCTGCCGGCATTGGGGTCATCCACATGGCACAGTACAGTTCAAAAGGACGATTGAGCGAAAGCGGCTGTCCAAGATCGAGTTGCGCCAGCAGCTCCCTAACCAGTGGCAGGCGAGAGTTGTTGAGCTCAGAAAAAAGCTCATGTGGATCTACCCTCCGGGCACGCATACGCGCCCGCTCATTGTTGCCCTCACCCTCAACGCCCGCACCATCAAAGTGCTTGTTATAAAACAATGCCTTACTGACAAACGGGGCCAGCTCGGGGCCCCCGTAACGCCCCAAAAACTCCAAGAGGGGCAGGTTCTCCAAGTGTAGGTTTTCCTTGCCGAACAAGTACCGTTCCGCCACTTTGAGATCAGATATAGGAAGCCCCGCAAGCAAGTTCTTCACGGATGCAATGATCATAAAGAGCGAGAGTGTCTGCAGCGTGCCGGCAAGCCCGGCGGGCAGAGCCGCATTAAAGGCACGTACCATCGAGACAAACTCAGGAACCTTACAATCAGTCAGATTCCCCAAGACGAGGCGCGTTTGCACAAAATTCAGCATCTTCTCCAGAACATCACGCGCATGTTCCGGCGTAAAGCCCTCACCGGCAAGTCGGACAAGAGACTCGGAGAGGGCCGGAGCCAGGGTTCGGTAATTTTCAAGGTGACGCGCTATTAGCTCGCGGTGCTCTTCGGGAACTTCATCAAGTTTAGACAGAAGCTGCTGATACGTTGACTCGGCCATCTGATCAAAACGCTCTTTAAAATCCTCCCGGACACCATCTTGGCCTGCCTCTTCCGGGGGAGTGGCCGCGCGCACTACCGCAGCCGCTACATCACTACGGCCACGGTGAAGGCCATTTTGAGCATCAAATCGGGCCTTCTCCAGCGGTGTTACAGGAAATGTCGCCGCGATTCTTACAATGAGCCCCTCGGGAACCTGGTCATCAACTAGCTTCCCCTTTCGACGCAACGTCCCAATATGACGTTTATAGTTCGTGAGCACCTCCTCGGGTGTTGTTGCCCCTACAAAAAACGAATCATAACCGTGCTGCTCGGGGATCATCTCGGAGAGCTGCCGTATCAGCACAGGGCTTCGCTTATTTTTCCCCGCACTTGGAGCCCCTGATTCAGGTCTTTTAGCCATATTAAGATGAGAGGTACCTCTCTTTTGAGAGAGCTGAGGCAGTCATGCTATCTAATAGAGGCATCATACTATAACATATTTCTATTTCCTGCAAGCCCCCGAGTGGCTCTCCAAAAGTGGAGCCCGCAGAGTCACCACCACTCAGCCTTACCGACCGTCTTGCACCCTCCGTCACCCCGCGCCCGGTAACAAAAAAGCCGCCCCCAATGACTCAGGGGCGGCTTAGCTTCAAACGAAGGGTCGATATAACCGTTTTTCGCTCTAGCGAGGGCCTACCGCTACAAAGTAATTCGCATCAGCAAGGCCTTCCTGAACAAGTGCCTTGGCATCAGCAAGGGTGGCAGGCGTATTGAGAGAAGCAAAACCTTGAGCAGGCGCAGCTGCTGCAGAGGCCTTTGAGTTACCCGACGTGGCCACCTCAACCTTTGCCGCGATTATGTAGAAGCGCTCCGCTCCGGCAGTAACCGAACGGTAGTAGTAAGCCCCTGAGTTAACTGGATTGACCTGACTTTCACAGCTGTTAAGCAGAGCCGAGTCGGTGGGAGCGCTATCTAGCCCCATAGTCACAGCTGCTGCATCCAGACAGTTTCCTCCATCCGAAGCAACAATCTGCCCCGTCTCGGCAAGGTGTGACTCCACAGCCGTCTGAACGTCCTGAACCCTTTTAATACGGACAACATCTCGTGCCTTCGCAGGTGCCTTAAGTGCGTTCGGAACGAAGGCTACAGCCAAAATTGCAATGATGGCGATAACGATAAGCAGCTCCATCAAGGTGAAACCTCGACGGTCGGCTCGTCGCGCAAGGGAAGAGAGGGTACACATGAGTAGTTTATAAAAAGATTAAGAGATCGCACGTATCTTAACACATCCTTCTGACCGACGCACCCGGCTCTAACGAGGACCTACGGCGATGAAGTAGGTAGCGTCATCGAGACCTTCCTCAACGAGGGCTTTTGCAGCGGCAAGATCTGCAACGGTCTTAAGGGTGGGGATGCCATCCCCTGCATCACTGATAACTGCCCGTGTATTACCTGATGTTGGAACCTCAACCTTTGCGCCAATAATGTAAAAGCGATCGGCGCCAACAGTTACCGCCCTATAGAAGTAATCCCCTTCTGAACCGGCCTTCTCACAGCTATTGAGCTCAGATGAGTCATTTGGAGCCGCATCCAATCCCATAGGGAGGGCCTCCATATTCGTGAGACAGAAACTCACATTAGAAGCGACCATCTGCCCCGTCTCGGCAAGATGAGACTCAACAGCCGTCTGAACGTCTTGAATCTTTTTAATACGGACAACGTCTCGTGCCTTTGCAGGCGCCTTGAGTGCATTGGGAACAAAGGCAACGGCCAGAATGGCGATGATGGCGATAACGATAAGCAGCTCCATCAAGGTGAAACCTCGACGGTCGGCTCGTCGCGCAAGGAATGAGAGGGTACGCATGAGTAGTTTATAAAAAGATTAAGAGATCGCACGTATCTTAACACATCCCTGGCGATGCGGTAAAAACGGTTGACAGAAAGTTAACAGAACCGGCTTCCGACACAACTAGCCGACCTGGCTACATCCTCAACGACCTGAACCTTATCATCGAGTCGCGGGCGACCAAATGAGTTGTAGGCCGAGTGGTAGATACGGGTTTGTGGATTCTCTTCCGGCAGTGAGCCGGGAGTGTCACGTGAGCCGCCGGAGCCGAAACGTGCCGCTCCCCATCCCCAGCGGCGAACCAGATCGATATTCCCGTTGGGGTAGAGTGAGAGGTCGCCCGGGCCCGAACTCTCAAGCCCATCGGTCGCTTTTACAAGACATCCCTGCTTTGCTGCACCGAGTCGGAGGTTAACGGGCTTTTGTCTCGCCAAGATAGCGGCCACCTGCGCCTGCGCATCAGGACCTACGGCCTCTGTAAGTATATTACCAAAAGCATCGACCCAGCGAACTCGCCAACCTTCTGGAAGGCCGGGAATAGTTGGATCAGTAACCTCGGCAAGGCGCGCCCCTGAGGCAACGAGCTCACTCAACAGGCCGGGCGTCAGGCGCGAACGGAACTGGTCACCGTTCTCATGCAGAAGATTATCTCGCGTTGGCAACGTTCGAAGTCGGGTAAGGTGACGCTCACTTCCGGCCAGAATATCCAGATCGGTTGTGACGATGCGGGCAAGTGAGCCCTCTGATCCCCCCGGAACGGCGTCAGCAACATAAAAAGCTGCCGGCTCACCTCCCGGAGTCAGACGGGGAGCCGCGTTGTAAAAAATACCGGTACGTCCAACCGGAGCTCCATGCTCCGCCTGAAGGTTGAGAGCCAGACGAACCAGGTGCCGGACGTGAGCGGCCGGAAGGCCGTAAACATCCTCGCGAAGGTGAACGGGCCCGAGCGCCTCGGCAGAGCCGAAGTCGGTCTCGAGCTGGACATCGAGATCGGGCCGCTCAAGCGGGCCCAGAGGAGCTCCATCTTGACGACGGCGTCCGCCGTATGTGTCTGAAAAAAGGTACGTACGTTGGTAATCGAGTGACATGTGAATAGTAAGTTAAGAACTACAAAAAAACTCCCGTTTGCGGCGGGAGCTGTGTGACGTCCTAGTGGAACTTATCCAATAAGCATCAGCTCGCGCCGCGCGCGCATCATCATGCTCATCATCATAGATGGGCTGTGTGTTGCGGCTGAAGCTGATTGAGTATCAAGATACATCCGGGCCCATTCTAAGCCCCAAATGGCGGATGAGTCAAGGTTGAGCGGGCTCGTTTCACGAGTTTATAAACAACCCGGGGGAGAAATATTTTTGAGAGAAGCGGTCTACGTCCCCTTACGGAAATCGCGAATTTCAAGCTTGTCGGCATCCTTAATGGTCTTTAACTCCTCACCTTCAGCACGCTGAAACTTCCGCTTGAGCGCTCCAAAAAGCTTCTTACTTTCCTCGAATTTTTCGGTGCGAGGATAGTCCTGAAAGCGAATACAGGCCAAGACCGTACCATTTATGTCGATCACGGGAACATCTACATAAATATCACTGTCGAGGACGTGCCATTTTGGTGCAAGACTTCCGGAGGGAGGGATATACTCAAGGCCGTATCCCCTCCCTTCCAAGTACGCCTTAATGTCCAGGACCGAGTACTTCTCAAAATTGTAACGCTTCACTCCAGACATAGATGTCTACTTAAGAAGTATAGTTTCGATACCGCTAGCAGCTAACTCATCAGCAAGGGCCGAGGTGGGCCCCTGATCAATAAAGACCCAGACCGGACGGTAATTCTTTTTACTATTCATGAGGTAAATATCTTTATCTATCTCCTCTCGAATGCGTGTAGTAAGACTCGCCTTCCCGGTACCATAATTTTTCACCTCATAAGCGTAACCGTTTATAGGATCATACGCGTCAATCTTACGAAGACCCCATGGAGTCTCATCCCCGTCGGGAGTTTCAGTGTGGGTGAGCGCTTTCCAGAACTCCTCGCCGGCTCTACCTTTTTCGTTGCTTGTACCCGGGAGCTTGGCGACACGCCATGCCTCAAGATCAGCCTCACTAACCAGTCTCAACTTTCTCACAAACTTGCTTACATTTTCAAGCTTTGCCAGCCCCGGAATCGCCAACTCGACACGCTTTAGGATGCGGATTTTCGCAGCCATTTTCAGCTTACTGGCCGGCACAAAAATCAGGAGAACCTGTCCCACGACCCGTCCACCCAGGTAGTGCTGGCGTGCGGGACAGCTCGCATTATTGAGCTCTTGAACGATATTATTGTAGGCAGCGCTGCCGAAGGAAGAGAGGATCTCAGTAAACTCATCCCAGTCGAGGCCGGCAATCTCATCGGCTATCTCTTTAATCTCATTGTAGGTCTGATTAGGGTGCAGGAGCTTTCCACCTACGGTAACCACCAGACCGGCCAGATCATCCAGTGTCTGCACGCCCGTGTCGACAACTCCCTGAACCGCTATCGCGTCAAGGTACAAGCTATTCTGAATATTCGAGTAGACGTCACAGTTGTACTTGTAAAATTCGATAACCGCCGTCGCACCCGTCTGAGTATTCCAAGTGATCTCCTGATCTTGCTCAAAGAGCTGATGGTAGGTAACGCCATCATTAGAGAGGCGTGGATCTTCCTTGGGGAAGCCCAGGGTTGTGTTCGTTCCACGCTGCCCGTTGCGGAGCTCATTGTGCTCGTCGGTAATGCCTCCAAAAGTGTAGTAGACAACCGGTCCGGCGTATGAGAGCAGGTACTTGTAGAGCTGGCCATTGTCAAACGACTGATAGACGCGGCTAGCATCATTGTTACCGCCTGTGGTTACCTCGGCGCTTTTCGCCGCGTAGGCCTCATCCATTGTAGGAAGGCCGAGCTTCTTAACTACGGCGTTATTGTCCGAAGCCAACTCCGAGAGCATGTTCCCGCGAACGCGATAGATCTGACCGCGCTGACCTCCTTGATTGTAGGGAACATAGTAAACCGTCGCGTAGGTTCCACAGGTAAACAGACCATCTTTCTCACAGATACTCTGGATAAAGGTTCCCAGGATGGTCGAGAAGGTTAGTGAGTACTGCTCACCATCGGCGATGCGATTCAGGCTTCCTTGAGCAAGGTTCTTTTTTGCCGAGATGTACTGATCTATCTTCCATGAGACCGGCTGCCACGCGGTGTTGGTGTAGTCGATGGGAACCCAGTAGCCCGAGCCGGCGTAGTCACCGGCAGTATCGGCAAACTTAACGCCATTAGTGGTTAGAACATACGAGCGGCTTTTGCCGCCTATGCCGTTCACCGTCTTCATCTGGCAGGGCTGCCCGGCGACCTTTTCCCCCGTCGCATTCAAGTCGGCATCCCTAATAGCCAAAATTGAGTTTTTCGTCTGCTGAGAGACGTTTCCACATAATGTGGAGGAGTTGCTAAAGTGATCCTGATAGTAGAGAAAGGTGCTATCGGCAGAGGCCACCTGATATGAGGCGAGGATGACGCCATCTTCGGGAACGGCCTGCTCGTTAAGAGTAACCATGTCCCCCGTCCATCCTCCGTTCTGCACCTGCTCCCCAATTGCGTAGGTCCCGGCTCCATCAGCTTCGAGTGAGATATAGAGCACTCCGCGCCACGCTCCCTGTTGAACGGCGGTATTGGGGGTAGTTATAGTGCGGCCCTGCTGAACATCGGCGTGCATGTTTTGACGAACATTTGCGGGAAGATTGAGCGAGTCAATTACGCCCTCATTTTGAGAAGTAATCGTGTGAATCGTGTACTCGTTGGGACGGCCGGAGGCGTACTGGAGTCCCTTTACGGTCGAGATGCCCGTCAGGCCACCGAGGTCGTTAAAAATCTGGGCTTCCTCATATGAAGACTGAAGTCCCCAGACAAGGTGGAAGTCTTTACGGTGTGCCTGGTGAGGACCGCGGTGCGAGTAGCTTACGATATAGCTGGTCGCGTCGAGTGAGAGACCTCCGAAATCAAATGTCGTGGGAGTACCGTCAACCTCGCGCAGGTCACGCGTCTGCGTAACAACGGCTCGTAAAAAGTGGAAGTTGTAACCGATATCAAAGATGCCGCTGAGCTTCTCTCCCTTGTTCTGAACATCCATCAGGTAGGCACGTGCGATGGCCGCATTACCGGCAATAAGCGTATCGGAGTTGTCGGCAAGGTAGGGGCGATCCTCAACACGTGAGAAGACGATCACGATGCCTTCGTGATTTCCAGCAGTGGAAAACTTCTCGTCCCCATAGACCGACTCACCTTTCACAAAAAGTTCGAAGCCCATTATCAGGTCGTCGCCTATTCTAACCGCGGGTGCATTTCCTCCTTCAATACCGGCAAAACGTTGCGTGGCACTTACCAGATAGGGCTTGATCTGGACGAGCTCGACAGGCGTTGAGGCGATACCTCCCTGATCGGCAATGAGCTGTGCGTCCTGAGGAGTTGCCCCCTCGTACTTCAGATCGAAATCGACGTTATCTGCCTCGCTCGCATAAAAAGTTTTAGAGAAGACAATCTGGCTGTTATCTTTCCGCTTCAGCGAAAACTTAACCTGCTGACGTCGCTCGTTGGGAAGAACAGAAAACACCTCGGTATCTATCTGGACCTCATCGTTTCCTCCACTTGCAAGGCCATAGGGAAGAGTCGCGGGGAGGACCGTGTAGTTCTGGATGAGCGTATCACGCGACGAGGTGTTATCGGCAACACTTCTACCGGATGCCTGCTCAAGATCCTGAATGAACTTGTCGAGTGGGGAGAGTGACCCTTGGTAACTGAAGAAGTTATTCCAGAAGTTTTCGACGTTAAAGTTCGACGTCTCTACAAGAACATCTCGCTGAGTCCGGCCGTACTCTTTGAGTGTCGGGTCCAGCGGAATCCACTGTTTTTTGCCGTAAGGCTCAAGCAAAGACCTCAACTCGTTTGTACTCTGAACGCCGTCAAAGAAGAGGGTGTTGTTGATCTTACCACCGCGCTCATCGTAGTCGTAGAACGCCTCGACAAAAACCCACTCAAGGCCGAGCTGGGTCTCGCCGGAAAGGTCGATCGTATCGATGCTGGGATCGGGCCCGAGGTCGAGACCCGAGACGACGAAGACCGGGACCTTGTTCCAGTAAAGTGCGGCGTACACACTACTGGTACGGTCGACACCCAGGAGGTTCTGAAGCTGCTCAACATTGAAGACGGCAACGCTCTTTTTATAGCGGGCGGGAATGCCGGCTGCTCGAAGTAGCGCGATAGTCAACGAGCTGGCATCGACATCATTACACAGCCCCTCACTGAGACAACCCACACTCCCCTTTTTGGCACCATAGTAGGGCTCGTAGGCGATGTGATTGCGCACATAGTTCATAATCTCAACCGGATTATTGTGCAGCTCAAGAGCGAGATCACGAATAGTTTCGTCGATTATCACCTCCTGGTCGTCGGCCCGGGCGTCCTCTAAGACGGGGAAGATCGTCTCGTCAAGTGCTCCGGCAGATCGGATGTTAAACAAACTCGCTACAAAGGAGCGAACTCGCTGGCTCGCCGTGCGAGGGGCGGGAGAAAGATTGAGCTTCTCCACCTCTACCTCGGTCGTATCGAACTTAAAACTGGCCGGCTTCTCGGGCACCTCGATCTTGAGCGGCTTGAGGGTCTCCACCTTTTGAACAGATGGATGGGGAGGCCCGTAAACTTTTCCCTCGGCCTCTTTCACCTTCACCTTAATCTCGTCGGCCTGCTTCTGCAGACGCTCCAGGTAGGGACCCTTGCGGGTCGGTGCTACATTCAGCTCGTCCAAGCGCGCCTCTTCATCCTGAATGAGCTTCTCAATCTTCGGTGCAATGGAGTAGTCGCCGGCATCGAAACGACGCATCAGCTCGGGGTAACTCACCTCTTCTTTGATCTCGCCCAGCAGCCCGACCGGCTCAGCGGGCTCTGGCTGGGGCTCCGCTGGGAGTTCAAACTGAGCTTCTTCAACCTGTTGAGCAGGTGGGGGGAGCGTCTCAGTTACGGGAGCTGCCGCACTGGCCACCGAGCCCAGGAGCAGCTGAACAATAACTGAACCGGCAATAACTTTTTTTGATACCAGCATGAGGGTGAGCGTTAAAGAGAATCAATACGAATATCGTCGAGCCAGAACTGCGCATAGTCATAATCTCGATACTCCACTGCGACTCCTTGAGCATCGTAGATTCCCTCGCCATCGGTTACATCGAAGACTAGACGGAGGTCATCTGAATTGGGAGCGACGAACTGGCGTTGATAGAAGGTCCAGACGTCCGCTGACCCGAGTATGGGCCAGTTTGCATGGTCATCCACAAACTCATTAAACTCAAAATCTCTATTGGAGGTTCCGTTTCCGATACGTGGCTCAACCTGTCCGCGGAGTCGGTACCAGAAAGAAAGTTTGTAGCGCTGACCGGGAACAAGGTCGAGGTTGAGCTGCTGTACTCCCCCATCCTCGCGGTGGCCCACAACGGTATCGCGAACCGTCTCGAGGTAGAGTGAGCGAAGACCGCCATGCACAGAATCGCTGATCTTCTGAAGCACTCCGGGGCCGGCATAACCGCGCCATGGACCGAGGTTTTCCCCCTCCATGTTCCCATCCGAAAGAGCCAGACGAGCGGGTATCTCAACGATTGAGACGTCATCGATGTAGCTCGTTCCGTTCTTAATGCTGAAGCGAGCGATGAAAGGACCGACAAAGTCTTCCGGAACCGTAAAGTCGCGTTGGAAGCGAACCCAGGTGCCATTTGTCGAGCCAAATCGTGTGGTCTTTCCTTCAAAATCGAGATTGGCGCTGCGAATACCAAGAATATTATTGAGTAGTCCCGAATCAACCTTGTACCAGAATGAGAACTGATAACTGAGACCGGCCTCTACGGGTATATAGCTTTGGTAGACACCTCCGCCTGTTCCGGAGATGCGCAGACTCTGACTGCCGGCGTGTACCGACTCTGTCGTCTTCTCCCACTGACCGGCACTGCCCCAGCGAGACCAGTAGTCGCCTCCTTCAAGCTCCATAGCGCCATCACGAATAATGGGAGGAGCTCCAACTTCTTCGAGAACCACCTCATCGATGAAGCCCGTGCCGTGATCGATACTCAGACGGACGCGGAAATCGGAAGTGAAGTCGTCGGGGACCGTGAAGAGTCGCTCGTAGCTCTCCCACTGACCATCCGTTGGTGGGAGGCGCGTTGTGCGGCCTTCAAAGTCGGCATTCGAGCTCTTGATTCCAAGAATCGTGTTGAGCTGACCGCTCGCAAGGTTATAGCGGAACGAGTACTTGTATGAGTGCCCCGCTTCGACGAGAAGTGGAAGCTGCTGAATACCGGCATGCTGAGTGGTGCTGTCGACGGCGATACTGCGTCGACCGGAGTAGGAGTCTGAGACAGACTTCGCCCACGAGGTTGGACTTCCCCAAGCTCTCCACGGAGCGACAGCGGCGGCCTCCATAACACCATCTGTGACCAAGTTATTGATGGGTGCTTGTGGTGTTACCGACCCGACAAACTGAGCGGCGGGGTTCTGCACACCACCGGCGTGCACAGCCGTAACAGCGTAGTAGTAAGTGCGACCGACCTCTACCTCGAGGTCATGATAGAAGTGTCGGTCAAGATTCTGATAGGTGATGATTGGAGCGAGACCGGCCAGCTGCGCATTGGCAGCTTCAGTTCGGTAGACGGCAAAGTGGCTGAAGTCTTCTCGGCCATTAACATACTCTTCCCAGGCGATGTGTACTCCTCCGGGCGCTGCCTCGACACTTACCCCGGGGACAACTCCCACGGCGGGAGGGATAATCTCAAAAGCGGGTGTTATGAAAGGAGCCGAGGTATTTCCCTGATAGTCCCAGGCGACCGCTCGAAGCTTGTGGCCCGCACCGAGCTGAGCGGGTACGTTCCACTCCCCTACCGCCTGAGTGCCTGAGGCCGCGATCGTTGTGACAAATGACCAGAGCTGCTGCGTTGGAAGATAGTGGTAGATATCGACGGCTTTTACCTGAAGGTTGTCACTCACCGTTACCGTCAGCGGAACAGACTGGTCATACTCAAGCTGCCCATTCACCAAATTTCCGACTGTGAGGCCGGTAACCTGAGGGGCTTGGTTGTCGGGATTAAGCTGTGTGAAGATACGGACATCGGGTGTCTCCAGCTGAGGACGTATTACGGCCCGCGTATAAAGGCGCTGGTAGGCGTTATCAAGTACGCTGAACATGGCGGCACCGTTGCGCATGTTGGGAATTTCGTACTCTCCATCCTTCTCACTCTTAACCTCACCGGTTATAACCGTAAGGCCGCTCTGCCCCACTGCGCCGACAGTTGTGCGGCCCGAGACCTGCCCCAGCTGCGTGACCGGATTTGAGGTCAGTGTGACGCGGGTTCCGGGATTAAAGTAGTCGTTCAGACTCAGTGAGCCATTATTGTTCCAAACAGTTCCGACGGTTATCTCGATCTCGCTACCTTCCGTAAAAGGCAGTCCGGGGAGGCCGCCAAAAATGACATTGTTATTGGGATTGAAGAGGCCAAAAGACCAGCTTCCACCCGGTGCGCGCCAACCGAGAACGTAGCCCGCTCTATTGGCATCGGCTTTTTGCGCGACATCCATAAGGATAGCCGGCTGCCCCTGCCACTCGTACTGACGAACGGTGTAGTAGACGGGCAGAGCCGAGTGACCGTTTGAGGCCGTGGCAAAGTTCAGAGTCTGTGAGCGCCAGTTGTTATCACTGCGCGCCTCACCTTCAGCCTCAATGTAGAAGGTGAGCTGGGTCTGTCCTACAAACTGCTTGGTATTGGGAAGCGCTATGTTCAAGTTCACAGTCTCTTGCGGATCGAGGCTCAGTCCCTGCTGATCCAAGTTGGTAAGCTCGAGAAGCTTAACTCCATCGGCAAAGAGGTAGAGGTCGATATCTTTCGTGGGAGCATAGCCGGCGTTTTTCAGTGAGAGGGTAACTGTGGCGGCCGTACCATTAATCAAGTTAGCCGGAGCCGTCATACCTGTCAGTACAAGATCAGGCTGAGCCAGTGTTCGCGCAGCCTCAAGAGTACTCTCGTAAGAGTCACCGAAGCGCCCATCAATCCCCTGCAGACGAACGACCTCGTCCCGCAGCGCAGCCCGCTGATCGGCGGTTAGACCGTCGTTGAGCTCAAAGGTTTGGAGACTCATCGCCAGATCGATAACGTCATCACTATAGTTCAACCTCTTGGTTGCGGGGTCATACTGATCCTCCAAAAATCCAACTAGAGCGGCGATTTTCTGATCAATGTTAATCAGGTTACCGTCCGTCCCCACACTGAGCCCGGCGTAGGGCTTCAGAACACGAGCGACCTCATTCACCAGGTAGTAGCTGGCATTGCTCTCACTGGTAAAATGGAGAGCTCCACTTGCGGGCACGCGGCTGGCTATATAGGAGAGGGCCTGAACGGCCGTATTATCGGCATCGTAGCCAACTGCATTCAGTGCTCTCAGCACATGGATAGTTGTGAGTAGGTCGCTGGGGTGACCGGGATCAAATCCATAACCACCGTCGCTGTTTTTGAGTGAGAGGAGGTCAGCCACAAGAGCATCGTAGTTCTGGTTGGTGGCGCGAAGGTAACGGACCTTTACCGCCTTCTCGCGGGTAGTCTTTGGCTCGTAGTGCTCCAGTCCCTGTAGGGCGGCGGCAAACTGATCGTTGTTGGTAAGACCGAAGCGAGCGGCGAGATCGACAGTTTGGTAGGTCTGAATAAAATCGCCCGCAGTACCAAAAAGACCCGTCTCCTCATCCTGAAGACCGGCACTATATTTCAGAGCAAAGTCGACCGGGTAGGAGCTGATCTCGGGATAGTCCTGAATCAGTGGAGCCTCGAAGTCGGCCGAGGCGGTCGAGATGAAAAAGTCGTGAAGCTTGTTGATCAGCTTCCCCCTAAGAAGACCGTTCTTCTCAAGGAGGCTGCGAGCCTTGTTTACAGAATCGGAGGGCTTCAATGGTTCGTACTTAAGCTGAATACGCCTACCGTTAGCTTTATTGAGTACAGCTTTCGGAGTCTGCAAGAGGGCCTTTTTATCGTTTATCTTGAAGGTGGGCTTCGCTTCTTTAAATGAGTTTTTCCCAACGGCGGAGGGCTTCAAGAGAGGCAGGGTCGAGAGATCAACTGCGACCGAGTCTTCTTTAAGACGCGCTTCCAGTTTATCGAGATCGGGCCCCAGAGAAGAAACCTTGAGCTCCGGCTCCTTAAAAACGAGCAGGACCTCGGCAAAGAGAGCCGGAGGCATGAGCATCTCAACGACAAGCACCGAAACAACAAAGAGAATAATAGGGTGAGATTTGTTTAGCCTCATATACCTTGAATTATTCATCTAAAATAACTGAGCCAAATCTAGCACTAAGGTAAAAAAGAAGGGAATTCTTTGGAATATACATAATGCGTAATAATTTTATAGAAAAGGTTAGAGCTAAACATGTCGGTGTTACATTAATCTCGTCTTATTTTTTAAATTAGGTCTAGTTATGGAGGCGCCCCGGGCGCAGTGGACTCGCCCCGTTCATAAAAATGTCACATTGAAAGTGTAGTGAGTTGGGCAGACACCGGTAGTCCGACATGCACACAATTCTGTGCGCTGTGTAGGAAGCCGTATATCTGGTCATTAACAAGGAGCATCCATGAAGAAGACACTTCCCATTACCGGAATCATTCTGCTGACGCTGGGCCTGACGGCCTGCGTCCCCAACAGCAGCGAGCTGCGCGAAGGCAGCAAGGAGCCGGCCACCCAACAGAACGATCAGGACGGAACGGTGGCCCCCAACAACAACCCGAGCCAGGGCGACAACCGCGCCGGCGGTTCCGTCTCCCTCCCCGACCGAACGAACGAGGAGGCGAGCGCCAGCGAGCCGGTCGCCATGCACGTCCCGAGCGAGCTCAACGTCATCGTCGGCCCCAGCGACACGCGACTCGAGTACATCGACAAGCCCGCCTGGGCGCCGCACACCCTCGCGAACGGACGCTTCGTCCGCCCCAACGGCAACCGCTACGACGCCCTGATCTTTCAGCGCAACGGACGAGAGAGCCTGCCCGAGTGGTTCGAGCGCGTCAGCTTCGGCAACGCCTGGATCTCGGAAGAGACGGTTCAGACGGACAACGGCAAGACGGCCTTTCTCTACAAGACCGATGACAACGGCGCACTCCCCGACATTCACGCCTTCATCGTCGGCGATGAGTACATCTACCGACTCAACTGGGAGGTCCCCAACCTCCCCCACCAACCGGAGGAGGCACTCATCTACATCCGCGAGAACGACCTCAGCTTCGAGATTCCCCCGGACTTCACCACCTTCATCGAGTCAATCTCGGTGAAGTAGAAAGGAGCGTGTCATGATCCGACTCATCCTGGCGGCGCAGATCGTGATCTGCGCCGCCTTCGGGCGAGCCCAGGCCTGGAGCCAGCCCATCGACCGATACGTCGTGAGCAACGGCTTCTGGGGCTGCGGCTACCGCTGCTTCCACCTCGGTGACGACATCGTCGCGCCGGCCGGAACGGAGGTCCACTCCATCGGAGCGGGCCGCGTCGTCCACGTCGCCTACCGCAACAACCCCGGCAACTACGGCGGACGCATCATCATCGAGTACCAGAGCGAGTTCGGACCCGTCAGCGTCATCTACGGCCACCTGGGCCCCATCGACCCCGAGGGCGGCGACAACGAACAGCCCGGCATCTTCGTCCGCGAGGGCCAGCAGATCCGCGAGGGCGAGGTGATCGGCACGCTGGGTACCTCGGCACAGAACGGCGGCTTCATCCCCCACCTGCACCTCGGCATCCACAAGGGGCCGTATGCGGGCGGACGCACCGAGTGCGGAAGCTGGACCTACGCGGGCTACGCAAGCGACAGCTACACGCCCAACGACGAGTGCTTTTGTCGGATCTTCGACAACTGGTTCGACCCCTCGGTCTTCCTGGGCATCCACGAGCCGACCACCCGCATCGATGAGGGCCTCGTGGAGCCGCAAGCGGGCCCACCCGGAAGCGCCTTCACCTGGCGGCTTCGCGCCTTTGGCCGAGCCGCCATCCCCCTCATCGCTGAGCTGATCCTCTACAATCCCCTGAGCGGAAACGAGTTCAGCTTCCCGATGAGCTACGTCGCGGGCACCGAAGAGCCCTACGAGTTCACCTACACCGGCAGCCCCCTCAGCGAGGGCACCTACCGATATCGCTTCCACATCGCGACCTGCGGTGAGGAGGACGAGATCTCGCACCACGAGGCATTCACCGGGCCGGTCATCGGCTCGAACGAACCACCTCCTCCGGAGCCGCCTGCCGACCCTCCGCCCCCTCCCGACGAAGACCCACCCCAGAACGATCCCCCTGCCGTGCCCGATCCGCCCCCTCCTCTGGCCAATAGCTGCGAACTTCAGGCTGAACTGTGCGACGGCCGCGACAACAACTGCAACCGACAGGTCGACGAGAACGTCACCCGTGTATGCCAAACGGCCTGCGGCGAAGGTCTCCGCCTCTGCGACATCGGTCGCTGGCTCGACTGCACCGCACCGACTCCCTCAGTGGAACGATGCAACGGGCTTGACGATGACTGCGATGGCAGCATCGACGAAGACCTCAGCCGTTCCTGCTACGGCAGCTGTGGCGCCGGGCGGCAAAACTGCTCAAACGGCTCGTGGGAGGCCTGTGTAACGCGCACTCCTCAAGAAGAGGTCTGCAACGGCGACGACGACAACTGCAACGGGCAGATCGATGAGAACCTGCGCCGCACGGTACAGCAACCCTGCGGCGAGCAGCACCTCAGCTGTCGCAACGGCAGCTGGGTCGCCAGCAACGAACCTCCCTCCCCGCGTGCCGAGAGCTGCAATGGGCGCGACGACGACTGCGACGGACAGATCGACGAAGGCGTCACGAACGCCTGCGGCAGCTGCGGAGTTCCACCCCTGGAAGTCTGCAATGGCCGCGACGATGACTGTGACGGCCTGACCGACGAGCTCGTCACGAACGCCTGTGGCAGCTGCGGCCGCCTCCCTGCCGAGAGCTGCGATGGCATCGACAACAACTGCAACGGTGCCGTTGATGAGGGCCTCAGCCACGACTGCATCAACGAGTGTGGCTACCGCGGCCTCCGTCAGTGTACCAACGGTATCTGGGGGAGCTGCGACGCACCGCAATGCCCGCCGCTCATCCAGGAGCTACCCCCCAACCTGCCCCCTCCTCCGCCTCTGCCGCCTCCCACGGTCGATGCGGGGAGCCCGCCTCCACCGCCCGCCCAACCCGACGCCGGAACGCCTGTGCCGCCCTCCGGTCAACCGGATGCGGCACCGCCACCCCCTCGGGAAGACGCGGGCCTCCCCGCTCCTCCTCCACCGCCACCCCCACTCCCCGCCAATGGCTGCGGGCTTCAGGTCGAGCTCTGTGACGGACGAGACAACAACTGCAACGGACAGGTTGACGAAAACCTCAGCCGGAGCTGCTTCAACGAGTGTGGCAACCAAGGCGCGGAGACATGTAACAGTGGCCGATGGCAGAACTGCTCAGCGGCAGCCTGCCCACCTCCTGACCCCCCGCCGCCACCACCTCCTCCTCCGACCCCCGCGCTGAGCGAGGCCCCGAGCATCGCCTGGCCCCCAATCGGCTCCATCGAGGCTCTCGCCTTCGGCAGCGAGGCGGCAACCAACCTGCGCGTCAACTCCGTCCTGAACGCTGCGCGCTACGAGTTCGAGATTCGTTTCGCCGGCAACCAAGGCGGCCTGATCATGCGCCAGGTGAGCGAAGACAACCGCTACCGCTTCATCACCCAGGCCAGCATGATGGGCACTCAGCTCATCTGGCGGGCACGAGGAGTCGACGCACTCAACAACACGGGCCCCTGGTCACAGTGGGGCAGCTTCTACCTCTCCCACCCCATCGGCTCGTACCTCAAGTGCGTGAGCGCCGACTGCCCTTCGCAAAACGCCTGGTACAAGGTCAGCACTGACCTTCACCTTCAGCCCGACCTGCCCTCCCTCCTGACCCTGCACTACGTGAGCGAGCCCTGCTCCGCAAACCGCGGCGCCGTCCACGAGCTCAGCTACCAGCAGCTTTCCGGTTATCACCGAAGTGCCGTCTTCAACGGCTGCCCACCTTGAACGGTCCCAGACCGCCCCAGCAACAAGCCTCAACCGAGTGCCCAACAGCTGTGGATCTATGACCTTCGTCTCGGTGGCGGGAGGCGCTTCGCCTCTCCGCCGCCGGGCACCCACAACTACTTCTCGTCCAACTTCACAATCGGACTCCAGTCGCGTGGTGGTGGCGTTCGGAGGAAAAACTCACAGCGATTCTTGTAGATCTGTGAGGGCCCATCGTCGGGGAAGTGTTCCAAGATTGAGGTGAAGTACTGCTTTGCGTCGATAAAGTTTCGATCACAGTAGGCCAGACGGCCGTTTTCAAAGTCATCGAGCATGATGCGCATCTCGTCGTTCATCCTCTCACTCAGCCCCATAACCTCAAAGATGTCGGTCTCGATCTGCTTACCCTTGACGCGGACGATATCGAGCTTTCTGAAACAGAAGGGGTTCGTCCCTTCGGTTATGGCAGTGAAGGTCTCCTTATCTACGATCACCTGAGTCCCATACTTACGATTTATACTCTCAAGACGTGAGCCGAGGTTTACGATGTCACCTATGGCAGTGTAGTCAAAACGCTTTTCCGACCCCACATTTCCAATGACGGCATTTCCACTGGCTATACCGACGCGGAAGTCGAGCTTGATAAGCTCCTCCTTCATAGGCAGCCCTTCGATTCCGTTCCATTTTTCGTGGAGGCCGCTCAGCGCCTGACGCATTCGCAGAGCAGAGTGACAGGCATTTACCTGGTGTGACTCGTCATGAAGCGGAGCTCCAAAGAGAGCCATGATCGCATCCCCCTGATACTTGTCGAGCGTTCCGTGGAACTCAAAAATCACCTCGGTCATGGCCGTTAGGTAGTCGTTCAAGATAGCGACCGTATCCTCCGGCGAGAGCTTCTCTGAAAGAGAGGTGAAGCCCACGATATCAGAGAACATGACGGTAATGTTTTCGCGTCTTCCTCCCAGCGTGAGCGTCTCGGGATTCTTCACGAGCTCATTAACAATGACGGGACTCACATAGTGAGAGAAGGCCTCTTTTATGCGTCGCTGCCCCTTGAGCTCACTCTCATTGCGGTACCAGAGAACACCCAGAGTCGTCAGGATAAGAGCAAGTGCGGGATAGACGACGTTCAGTACGACTCCCTGCTGAAACGAGACAAAAGCAAGTGCGGGATAGCCGAGCAAGACACCTGCAAAAAGAAGGCCGAACCAGCGAAGTGGCAGATAAAAAAGGGCAAAACCGACACCGAGGGTCATCACAAGAATCGTGAGGATCAGGAGAAGAGCTGAGGACTCCTTATAATAAGAGGCGTCGAGTATCTGCTGAACCTCGTTGGCCGCGATCTCCAGAGAAGACATCGAGCGCCCCTCGATCGGAGTAGTCTGAAGCGACTGCAAACTTCCACTCGCCTCTCCCACCAAGACGATCTTGTCCTTCACCAAGGTGGGATCAAACTTCCCGGCAAGGACGTCCACAAATGAGATCCAGTTATATGAGCGAGGAAGGCCGTGATAGTCGATGCGTGTGAGCATGTTCGGGATCTTGGTCTCGTCAAGCCCACCTTGATTTGAAGCATAGGCCTCCGCAACGGCATAGGGAAAGCTCAGGTACTCCTGCAGCTGTGGCAGAAAAAAGCGGAAGACACCATCGTCGTCGGGATGAACATTGCTAAATCCAAGCTTAACGGCAAGACCAGTAAAAATCGGCTTTATCTGTGCTGAAACCCGGGTCTGTTGCTCATCGGAAAAGAGCAGTGGCGCCTGCAAGACTACGTTTCCGTGGGCATCAATCTCTTTTTGAAGGTCCAGATCGTCGGGGTGAGAGCCGATCGTCGTAGCCGTATCTTGTTCGCGCTCAAAGCGTGAAAGAAGGTTATACCAGTCCACACCGCCCTCCCGTTCAGAAGCCCGGAGCAGCTGAGCGAGCCGGAGTGCACTCACCCCCTGAGCGGCCTCACTAAAGTCCAGGTTGAAACCAACGACCGCCGGCTTATTTTCATTTAAAGTCCGCAAAAGCTGGGAGTAGTAGCTGCGCGGCCAGTCTTTAAAACGGCCCAGGCCAAACTCCGGCGCGAGACTCTTGTCGTCGATGGCTATCAGGGTAATCTCGGTACTCAGCTGACCGGGTCGAACAAAAGCGTCCAAAAAACGCGCGTTGATGGACTCAAAAGGGTTCCAGAGGGCAATGAGCAAACCGATAACAAAGATACTCACCAGAAGGATCAGCTTTTTCACGTGGGCATTATACTTAACTGCTTAACAATAGCGAAACTTTTTGATATAATTATTTAACGTTTCAAATAAAAGAAAAACAAAAAAATAATGGCCAGAATAATTAAAAAATCATTCTTCTATCTCGCAAGTGCCGTGACGCTCCTAACCGTCGCCGGTTTTGTTCACCTTGAGCCCGTTAGTGTGACGGTTGCCCGTGCAGCAAGTCCGGCAAGCTGTACCGAGATAACCCTTACACAGGGGCACGCAACGGCAGACATCATCGAGCCCGGAAACTCCGGCGGACTCGTCTTTTCGACACCTTCCGCGCCGTACTCAGGATGCATTGAAGATGAAGGCCGCACCCGCACACTCACCACCTCAGATGGAGCGATCGAGATCACCGCAAACTTCCTCAGAGGATGGAGTTGGAATACCAACCTTGGCCTTATGAGCTGGGGGTGTGAGTCGGGTAGCAATGCCGGTGCTCCTTGTGGAGCCCAAAACTACGGTGGCTATCTAACTATCAGCGATGCCGGAGATGCAAACCTAACCGGATTTGCCTGGGGCGACGGACTTGGCTGGCTCAGTCTGGGCTGTCGCGATGGCGACAACTCGGGAGTTAACTGTGGAGGCGTCGACTATGGCGTCTCAGTAGCCCTTGAGGACGGAACTGTCTCGGCATCATGCCAGGGAACAGGCCCGGGCAACACACTCAACGCCGGCGACCTTTACGGGTATGCCTGGAATGACGCCGTTGGCTGGATGAGCTTCTGCGGAGGTCATGTTGATATTGAGAGTATCGACTCCATAATGGATGTACTCACTCCCCCCTTCGACCCGGAAGATATCACTATCGATGTTGGCGTCCAGCAGTTCAGCCCTCCCGATGGAGATGCCGGACTCGACTACATCGCCGACCTTGAGATAGCGGCAAATGAGGTCTACGCAAACAATGCCGACTACCATAAGATAAGCGTTTCTCTATCCGAGAATGGGCAGCCGATCGTCCCCTCCCCCACGCGGAGCCTAACGGTCAGCCTTTCGACAACAAATACGATCCGAACCGACCAGACCGTCCCCTGTTCAGCGGGCTGTACCTACAACGCAGTAACCGTCAGCCCCTTCATCTGGAGTGCGGCCAGTGGTAGCTATACGAGCAAGATTACCTCAAAAGCCCCCAGTGGAGACGATGACCGGCTCCTTATTACGGGAATGAGCATCGAGCTTAGAAATCCCACGGCGGGCAACGAGCTCCTCGCGGAGTTTCAGGTTCCTGCAGATCAGCTCACTCAAGAGCTGAGCTTCGCCGCCCCCGTAGTAGTTAACTACATCGCCCCCGTCGACCTCGATGGAACTGCCGCCGAGGGCGCCACACTCAGCATCCTTCCCAACACTGCAGAGCACGCCCGCGTCAGTGCGAGTCAGCTCACCTACAACGAGATGCCGGAGGCGAACCAGATTAGCGTTACCACTCAGCTCTACAGCTGCTCGGATACCTACGGCTTCGTCTTTGACGATAATGGCAACGGAACACTCCTCAATGAGGACGGTGATCTTGAAGATACCCCGCTCCCTCCCGAGTCCATCGGAAGCTTCCCCGCGATTAGTAAGGAGGGAGGATGCCGCGAAGGAGTCGGACTGAGTGACCTCGACACACGATCGCTCAGCAGCTTCGTTGGAGCGGCCCGCGAGATCGACTACTCGGTCTACGCCCTTCTGCTCGACCCAACCGCTCCGGCCGATGCCCAGAGTGACGCACTCGTCGCCCAGACGATCATAAGCTACACCCGCAACGACGGCAGCACGATCCGCTATTTTTCAAAGGGGCTCGATGACAACTCACTTATCAACCAGTCGGCAACCGTCAGGGGAAATGTCGAGATCGACATTCTCGACACTCAGGGACTTCCCGCAGAAAACCGCATCGGCCAGTCGGTAGGAAAAAATGCGCGCTCAAAACGTGAGCCCTACTACCGTGCGATTCAGAGCCTTCTTGGCCGCCGCACTCCCGCTCAGCTCGATAATACTCAGACCGCCATCCTCCGGAGCGAGCAGCTCGAAGCCGGAGCCAATGGCATCGTCTACTATAAGAGAAACACTCAGCCGGGCCTTCCCGCAGCTCCCTGTACTCTTATCCTCACCGGCCCCGCCGGAACTGATCAGCCCCTAAGCCTCAACCGGGACGTAACTCTCGTTAGCGAGGGCTGTAACGTCTTCATCGACCGCAACATTCGGGGCGGTGCGGGCAGACTCGGCGTGATCGCTCTGGAAGACTACAAGCTCAGCGGTGCCAACCGTGGTGGAAATGTCTACGTCTGCAGCCAGGTAACCGACATCGAGGCGAACTTCGTCCTCGACAACTCTCTCCTCTCTTACGTCAACACGACGCCCGAGTGTGGAGGCAGCAACAAGTCGGCGATGCTCGACGCCGGCGGCTTCCCTCTTATTGGCTCGGTCCAGCGCTCACTCCTTCACAACCAGCTTGTGATTGTGGGAAGTCTGGTGAGTAACAATACGTACGGTGGCTCACTTCAGCTTCCTCCCCGCCTTGGTGATGGAGCTCTGGCAGTGACGCCGGACCAGATCAGACACAGCCGGCTCCAGGATCTGAACTTCCTTCGCTATGCCAAGATACAGACCGTCGAGCTGTTCGGTGGCTTCTTCCAGCTCAACTGCTGGTCTGATGATACCAAGCTCTCTCGCTTCTTTTACCAGAATGAGGCGCAGGCGGAGCTCCCACCATCAGACGATAACATCTGCCAGTTCGTCAATAATCCTGACGACAAGAGCATCATGAACATCATCTTCCGCGCACCTCGCGGCGACCAGCCCGTCTTTGAGCTTGTTCGCCAGGAGTAGGTAGTGGGAGGGGGTCGAGACTAGACTTTACATATTCCTGAATTCTTTTGTCATTATTTAACAACAGAATCGAGGGGTAGTTTTACAGATCAGCTGAGGCAGATCCGGTCAGAAGTCTTTGACAAACGGAGCGGCTTTTGTTTTCCTTGGGGGCATATTAGCCACCAACTTTTTTCCCTCATGAAGACTTATATCAGCTGGAAGCGCACCGCGGCCCTCTCACTTCTTACCCTTTTCTTAACAACCAGCCTCGGCAGCCCGATAGCTCAGGCGGCCACGCAGGAGACGACGACACTCCCCTCCACCCAGACGGCGCCGAAGGCGACCGGTGGAGCTGACAGCGGGACGATAACCCTCCAGGCCCCCACTCTCACACCCACAACGGATCCCGGGGAGACGTTAAAACTCTCAACCGAGCCGATAGGCGGCATCGACCTTAACGGCCCCATCGCTCCACTCGAAACGCTCGATGCGACTCAGCTCGAGCCAACAGCTCCGAATACTTCCGAGCTGCCGCAGATTGAGCCGCTGGATTTCGGTGAGATCGCCCAGCCCGAGGAGCTCGATCAGGCACCGCTTGCGGTTGAGACCGACCCCAGACAGCAGGATGAGCTCTCAAAAGAGACAAAAAACGGCAACGCCTCAAAACTCAAGATTAGCGATGGAATGGGAGCGGCAAGCTACGGAATTCCACTGACCGTCCCCAACGGGCGGGCCGGCATACAGCCCTCGCTCAACCTGAGCTACAACTCGGGAAACCGCAACCACTCAAGCTTGGTGGGCCCCGGCTGGGAGCTCAATCTCCCCTCGATTTCACGCAGCTCACGCAACGGCGTCGACAACCTTTACACGGCTTTCAATCGTCAATCCAACAGATTCGGGCCGGCCACAGACTTCACCCTCGATCTCGGCGGTGGAGAGCAGATGCTCAAACCACTGGCTCTGGCCGCAGGGAGCGCTCATGGCACCTATGGACTCGAGCTCGAAAATAGCTTTGCCCATATCGACTTCCTCAACGACGACTCCTGGGTGGTGACGGATAAGCAGGGCGCCACCTACACCTTCGGCAAGGTTGTCGAAGACCGCCAGGATGGACGTATAAACCCGGACAACACCTACCACATCTACCGCTGGATGCTCTCCGAGATTCGCGATATGAACGGCAACTTCGCACACTTTACCTACACAAAAAACGAGGGAGCCATCATCCCCGACACGATCTACTACACCGGCCACAAAGTGACCGATGGGATCTTCCAGGTGCACTTTGTTACCGAGGCGCGTCCCGACATCACCACAAGTAATCAAGCACAGTTTACCGTAAGGATGAGCCGCCGCATCAAGGCCGTCGAGGTGCGCGTCAGCGGTCAGCTCCGCACCCGCTACGACCTCGCCTATACAGCGGGGGGCAACGACCTCAGCTCACTTTTAGAGACGGTGACAACCACGGGCTTCGATATAGATGGTGCCTCGAAAACTCTTCCACCAGCCCGCTTCTCGTACAACACACGCCCTCGCAGCTGGGTTGAGAGTGAGGAGTGGAAGTTGCCGGTTGTCTTCCAGACTTTCTGGCAGGACCCCGGCTCACGCTTTGCCGATGTCAATGGTGATGGTCTGCCGGATATCGTAAAAGGTGTAAATGACGGCAACAACAACGGCCAGCGCTACGTCTATATCAACACCGGCCACGGCTGGACTGAAGACCGCAGCTGGGTCCTTCCCTTATATACTACGGACCGTGGCTACGACAACGGCGTCCGCTTTGCCGACCTCAATGGCGATGGACTCGCAGATGGCATATTCACCTCACCGGGAGATGGCAGCAGCTACGTCTACCTTAACAATGGGCACGGCTGGGACTTAAACGATCGCTGGTTTTTCCCGCTACGATTCGCCAAACCTGATGGCACCAGTGCCGGCACCCAGCTTGAGGACGTCAATGGTGATGGCCTTGTCGATGCGATCGAGGGGTCGATTCACTGCTGCCCCGCCGGTCCAAATTCCGTATACCTCAACAACGGCGATGGAACATGGCAGCTCGCACGACAGTGGGATCTTCCCCTGAGTAGCTTCTACACGAATACGGGAATGGACCTAGGCTTCCGCATGGGCGATGTCAACGGCGATGGTCTCCCCGATATCCTACAGGGACGAGGGGCACCGTGGCAGGGCGTTCCCGAGATGAGCATCTGGCTCAATACCGGGAACGGCTGGAGATCCGACCCACGACCCCTCCCCGAACTCTTCGTCGACACCTACGGCCAAGATCTGGGCACCCGCCTTGCAGATCTTAATGGTGATGGCCTGATTGACCTTGTTCGCAACAATTACGACAACGGACGTCTACCGCGTGATTTCACCGACGTCTATCTTAATACGGGTACCGGCTGGGTCCTTGACCCGGAGTGGGAGCTACCCAACGATATGCTTTTTTCACGAGTTGGAGAAAACCGTCCCCTCGGCGTACAGATCCTCGATGTTAATGGCGATGGCATAACAGACTTCCTTCAGTACTCTCTCGACTACTACAATGCCGTAGTGGCCCCCTACAAAACCTACCTTGGCACCGACAACGGCCGTGCCCAGCGGGATAATATGCTTACCCAGATAATGCACAGAGAAGGCGGCTCGACGAGCCTCTCGTACGGCTCGACCGCCCAGCTTCGCGATAGCAGCGGGAACCTCCTCAATAAACTCCCCTTCCCCCTTCATCCCGTCGTACGAATCAGTAATGGTGACAGGATGGGAAATGTGGCTAAGGAGTCCTACTCGTACACGGGCGGACGCATGTATCTCGATCCGACCGACCCACGCAAAAATAGATTTAGCGGCTTTTCTGAGTCCACTCACACCTCGGCAACCGGCGAAAAGACGGTCAGCTACTTCCACACCGCCGACCCCTCGAACCCCAACGACCACTATGCCTTGATGGGCATGCTCAACCGCCAAGACCTGGTCGCCGCGAACGGCACCACGCTCCAGAGCAGCCGCACCGACTACCTCCACAACGACCTGGGCAACGAGCGCTTTTTTGTTGCCCAACAGTCGAGACTCTCGGTCAGCTACGACCCTAACGGCCCGGCCCGCGCAACAGCCGCCGGCTACACCTACGACGCCAGAGGCAATGTGGCAACCAGTACGGCCTACGGCGAGGTTACCTTCGACTCCAACAGTGGAGCCTTCAGCGACACCGGCAGCGACAAGCGAACCACTCTCTTCGCCTATGCGGTTGACCGCGGCGAGAGGATCAACGGAAAGGTCTCAGTGGCGATCACACAAGACCAGGCCGGAAGACGCATCTCCCAGACCAACTATCTCTATGACGGCTATCTGGGAACACGCGTAACACGGGGCAATCTCACAAGAACGGCGCACTGGCTGAACACGACAAACTCCTTCGTCAATCAGGATGCCAGCTACGACCCCTACGGTAATCAGCTCACCCAGACCGACCCGATGGGTAATGTAACGAGGACAAGCTACGACGCAAACAACCTCTACCCTACATCTGTCAGTAACGCACTCGGACAGACGGTGACGATGAGTTACGACCCTGCCATCGGCCAGGCAACCGAGACGCGCGACCCTAACGGCGTCACTCAGACGACACGGTACGACGGCCTCGGCCGCGCCCTCAGCTCAAGCCTCAACGCCGAGTTACTTGAGGAGTACAGCTACAACGATCTGGCCTTCCCCAACTACGTGAAAAAAGTAACTCACCCCAACGACCAAGACCGAATGGAGTCGATCGCCTATGTGGATGGCCTCGGGCGCACCATACAGACACGGACACTTCACGATGGTGGAGAGTACAGCGTCTCACGGACGTCCTACGATCTTAAGGGACGTGTGGCAAAAACGACCATCCCGGCTTTTGAGGACGGAGAAAGCTACACCGTCCGCACGTTAACGGGACTCCCCGGCTACACCTTTAGCTATGACGGTGCAGACCGACTAGTCACAACAACGGGTCCGGTAACCCGCCACTCCTTCACCTACGGCGGCTGGGACAAGACCTCGATCGACGGCAGAGGCAACAAGACTATCTACAAGTCCGATGCCTTCGGCCGACTCGTAGAGGTGAACGAGATTTTCAGCAAAAACTGGAACTACAAAACCTTCTACAGCTACGACGCGAACGACAACCTGGTAGGTCTGACCGATGCACAGGGAAATGTTCGCGGCTTCGGCTACGACTCTCTAGGCCGCCGCCTCAGGGTTGAAGATCTCCACAGCCCGGGTGATAGTACCTTCGCCCACTGGAGCTACACCTATGACGCAAACGGCAATGTTCTACGAAAGACCGATGCGGTCGGCGGCTCGATCAGCTGGAGCTATGACATCCTCAACCGCCCACTCAGTGAAAACCGCTCGGAGACGGGCTCGGTCGACGTCCTGTTCGTCTACGACACCGCCCCCAACGGCGTTGGAAAAGTCGACAATGTCAGCAACCTCTCGGGCACGACACCGATCCGCACGAGCTACGCATATGACAGCCGCGGAAACGTCGCCACCGAGACGAAAAACATAGGGAGTCTCGCGGAGAGCTACATCACCGGCTACGAATACGACCGTGTAGGCCAGCTCCTCTCCACGACGGCACCAAACGGCATCGTGGCGGGATACAGCTACACGCCGACGGGCCAGGTCCGCAAGATTTATCGTCGGGATACACCCGAGAGCCCGGCGCTTCCGGTACTCACGAAAAAATACACAGCCGCCGGCCAGCTTCTCACCGCCGAGTTCACCAACGGCGTGACCTCCACATACAGCTACTACGACGACGCGCATATTAAGAGCAAGCAGACTTTTAGAGGGGCGACTCTCCTTCAGGATCTCTCATACGGATACGATGCGGCGGGAAATATAACCAGCGTGAAGGAGTCGGCGCCAACGGCTCTCCGACGCACGGCAGCATACCGATACGACGGACTGAACCGCCTTATCGAGGCACGCTTCAGTAACATGAATGGGAGGCCGGACAGCGTCCTAACATACCTATACGACGGAATCGGCAACATGATAAGGAAGAGCGATGTCGGGGTATACTCATAC
>PFRX01000041.1 GCA_002788775.1 Candidatus Peregrinibacteria bacterium CG_4_9_14_0_2_um_filter_53_11
GGATAGGGCAAATCTGCCTTTTTGGCCAACTCGTCTTGGGTTAAATCTTTTATAGCTCTCCAAGCTTTAATTTTTGCACCGATTGTTTCTTGATCGGATTTTTTAGTAGCCATATTTGAAAATAATAGATTATGAAAACAATTAAAGGATCTCGGAAGCCTTTTTCAGTATAAATAACAAACTGTCCAAATCTTTTTCAGATTCAACCTCAAACATAAAAGCGTGGTTCCATTGTTTGGAAGTAATATCGTGCACGCCTTTTATCTCTTTGAAGATTCCCGCGTCCTTTTCTTTACCGAATTCAACCTGCAATTTTGACTTTAGAAGTTTAACGACAAAAAATGATTTTTTCCCGTAAAAACAGATGTACAGTTTTCGGTATCTAACCTCAAAGTCTCCAAAGTCCTTCACTCCACTTTCGACTTTCTCAAACAACTCCCAAATCTTTGGGTTAGCGTCCTTTCTATGATAGTCGCGGTCGTATTCTTTGATCTCTCGACGAACTTTTTCGATAGCAATAGCTTCACTGCCGATGGATTTTGCAAATTCAGAAAGACTGGCTTCTTTGACCAATGTTTCGCGATCAATCTTGAAAAAATCATTTTCCAGCCATTCAAAACTCCAAAGCTCAATTGGGAGGCCTTGAAAGGAGACGGCTCTCTTTTGACGTTCGGAAAAACGGTTGCCGACAAATATTACTTTAGCGTTTTCCCATGAGATTTTGTCTGGATCGGGAGAAATGCCGATCTTTTTATGAAGTGTAATCGTAAAATCAGCCTTTCGCGAAAAAAGGATGTTCAAGTATTCCAATCCTTGATCAAAAAGGCTTTTTTCGAATGTCTTTTTAAACTCAATAATGATTGGCGCATTGCTTTCTTTATCAAATGCCAACGTGTCAAAACGAACGTTCTCAATCGAGAGTTCTGTATCAACAAACTCAAGACCGAATAGTAAATCAAGGTTCGCCTCAACAAGGCGCTGAACGTCCCTTTCAAGTATTTCTCGTTTGCCTATCTCCTCGAGCTGAGAGTTCTTAATTTTATAAAACATATGTTGCCATAAGTGGCTGGTAAAACTTGGTTATATTGTATCGCTTCCACAATCTTTTACAAGAACCCTTTTCAACAAATATTCATGCCATGTTCGAACCACTCTCCAAAAGGTATTTTCTCTCAAATATAAGCCACTTTTATTTCTCAACTTCCTCAAACTAGCCAAATGGTCTCCCCAAAGTTCGAACCGCACACACATCAACAAAACCGCTAACTTATACAGTAAACAAGCACATTCCGCGAAAAAACATAAATTCCACCTCTCCGGTAGAACTCTTAGTGGTGGGCCCGGCTGGATTTGAACCAGCGACCAATCGGTTATGCATCTCACTATTGCTTACGCAACCCCTTTCGAGTTTGTGAGCTGGACTATCCCTTCTCCCCATTGGGGAGCCTGCCGTCTAGTCTCTACACCTTCCCCACCAAAGTGGGGCTTGGCTCGGGATTATCTCGCACTGTGTGGTGAAAGACTTCCCCGAATTTGACAGGTTTCATTCCAGAGTTACCCCTGGAACAGCCCTTTGCAGTTTCTCATATCGAATCTCGACTTAGAGAAACTGGCTTTAAGCCGACTGCTCTAACCACTGAGCTACGGGCCCACGTACGCGGTATCTGTCATCTCTTTTCTGGCTGCCAGAGCGCGATTGTCTAAGAACTGTGATACAATCGAGGCTCATTCTAGCACATAATTTTTCTGCGCTATGAAAATTAAAGATATGCACCCATTCAATCGTATGGTTCTTGGCGCGTTTAGCGGCTCACTCCTTGGTATGGCTGCCGGGCTCATCATCAGCTACATCATTTTCGTGATTCTTCTTCAGATTCCATCGGGCGGCGCTGAAACCATTCCGACTCAACTTCCCCTCTTCCTCGGCATGGGTGGCGGTGCCGTAATCGGCAGCCTGCTGGGCGGTATCTCTATCAACAAGAACTAACGTCCGGCTCATGTCTAAGATTTACACCAAGACCGGCGATGACGGCACGACGGGCCTTCTGGGTGGAGGCCGCGTCGGCAAGGACGATCCGCGTATGGAGGTTATCGGGACGCTGGATGAGCTTAATGCCAGCCTTGGAATCGCCCACCGAAGTGTTACCGAGTCCCTGAGCAGACACCATCTGGAGAACCTTCAGCGCGAGCTCTTTGACCTTGGGGCGATCTTGGCGGATCCAACGACACACACAGGGGTTGAGGCCATGCCTGCTGAAAATGCTGTTGAGGGAAGGCCCCGGCCCACACTCCCCTCCTCGAGCTGGATTGAAGACGTTATCGATGAGCTCTCGGGGGATCTGCCACCGCTCGCTCAGTTCATCCTCCCCGGGGGACGACCGGGAGCGGCAAACCTCCACCTGAGCCGCACGATCTGCCGCCGTCTTGAACGTCAGCTTACGACCTTCCACAAGGCCACGCCACAGCCCGCGGACCTCCTCGCCTACATCAACCGCCTCTCCGACCTCCTCTTTGTTATGGCCCGGTGGGAGAACTTCCAACGGAACGAGCCGGAACGCTACTGGCACACACCGAGCTAAAACCCGCAAGAGAGAGCGTCGCCTCATCTTGTTATACAAGGACCATCGACGGTACAATGGGACCGAACTTTTTATGGCAGTCGTTAAACTCAATCCACAAACCGTCCCCGGCATCAAGAAGATGATCGGCGTCCTGAGCGGCAAAGGCGGCTCGGGCAAGACATTCGTCGCAACCAACCTCGCGCTCATGCTCGCAAAGCAGGGCTACCGCGTGGGCCTCTTCGATGCCGACCTGAGCTCGTCGGATACCTTTCACATGATGGGAATTACGACGCGCCTCACCCCCAGCAAAGACAACAAGCTCTCGCCCGCCGAGAAGTACGGCGTCAAAGTTATGGCGATGGCCGGACTCTGCGGCAAGCCGGACGAGCCCGTCATGTGGCGCGGGCCGATCAGCTCTAAGATTACTCAGCAGCTCATTCGCGAGACGATCTGGGGCGAGCTCGACCTCTTGATAATCGACTTCCCCACGGGTACGCCCGACCATGCGATCAGTATTCTTCAGCAGTTCCTGCTCGATGGCATCGTCATGGTAACCCAGCCTCAGCAGCTGGCCGCACTCGATACACAGCGTGCGATAAATATGGTAACGATGCTCGACATCCCCATCATGGGCCTTGTGGAAAATATGCGTGGTGAGATTTTCGGGGAGGGAGGAGCCCGCCAGCTCACCGAGCGCAACAACCTCACCCTGCTGGGCAGTATTCCCCTAAGAAAAAGCATCGCCACGATGTGTGACAAGGGAACGGCCGCCGTCTTCAACAGCGACGAGCTCCAGATGATTTTCACTAAAATTGCACGTTCACTCGTTGAGACCTTTGTGGTAGAATAGCAGGTACTCTCTCTTACTTACCCGCTCGTTATGTCACAGACATCACAGAGGTCACAGGTCTCACAGATCTTCACCATAGAAACGGCTAATCGTGCGTTGGCGCTCATCCGCCCCATCGTCACGGATATCGTCCAGACGACTCACGAGGCTGAGGCTCTTAATCAAGAGCTCAAAGACTACGGCCGAGAGACGACCCCCGAGGAGGCAGCTCTGGTGGACCGACTGGTAAAGAAGATCGAGTACCACATTCAAGAGCTCCGCACCGTGGGCGTCTTTTTAAAAGACCTTCACCTGGGGCTGGTGGACTTTCCCTGTGAGCACGAGGGACGGCTCGTCTTACTCTGCTGGATGCTCGGTGAGGAGGTAGTGAACTCCTGGCACGAAAAAGAAGAGGGAATAACCGAGCGACGCCTTGTAGATGAGAGCTTCTCGGCCCAGCTTCTGGCCTGATAACGCCAGACTTAATCCTCCCTCCCGCACAGTCTTGTCCGGGCCCTTTTGTAGAGGGAGCGGGGCTGGCCGCGAAAAGGAGCCTAGCCTCTTTTTTGGAGTGCATTAGTGGCCGCGGACTGCTCGGCTTTTTGCTTGCTTGAGCCGGTTCCCTCCGCCAGAAGCTCTTCGCCGACATAAACTCCCACAGTAAAGACCTTGTTGTGGTCGGGCCCCTCCTCGGTTATGACCGCGTAGCTTGGGGTGAGGCCCTTTTCCTCTTGAGTAAGCTCTTGCAGGTGAGATTTGGCATCGACATACAGCCCCTTTTCAACAATCTCACCAATATGCTCCAGGATATGACGATCGATGAACTCTCGAGTTACCTCGTAACCACGATCCAGGTAAAGAGCGCCAATCAGCGACTCGAACATGTTGGCGAGTAGGTAGTTTTTTTCTCGTCCGCCGGACTTCTCCTCACCATGACTCAGCAAAAGAAACTCCCCGAGCCCCAGATCTCTGGCGACGGCAGCAAGGTTCTCACCCTTCACCAAAGCCGAGCGAAAGGCAGTGAGCTCGCCCTCCTCATTACTCGGATACTGCTTGTAGAGGGCGTCTGTTGTAACCAGCTCAAGGACGGCATCACCCAGAAACTCCAGGCGCTCGTTGGAGGCCAGCCCATCGTCGCGGTGCTCGTTCACATATGAGGTGTGGACACAGGCTTTTGCGAGGAGGTCTTGATCAGTGAATGTGACGCCGAGGCGGGCCTCCAACTCAGGAAGCTTTTCCCCCAGCGTTTTGTGCGATAAGTAGTGCATTGAGAACACCATTAATGAATTTTGGAGCGTTGTCGTTCCCGAAGCTCTTGGCGAGCTCGATCGCCTCATCAATAACGACGACATCGGGAACATCATCGGTAAAGACCATCTCACAGAAGGCTAGCTCGAGTATAGCACGGTCAACGGGAGCGATCTTGGCGATCGGCCACTGGGGAGCGTACTCGGTAATCAGCTCGCGAATTTTTATGCGGTTTTCCAAGACCCCCATAAAGAGTTTTTTGGCAAACTCGGTATCGAGCGCCTTATCCTGAAACTCCTTTAATACCACGGCGAAAAGCGCCTCGGGATCTCTATCGGGCTTCTCGTTAAACTCATAGGAAAAGAGAGCCTGTAAAGTGATGACGCGGCTGAAGTGGCGAGAGGTGCCCATAACCAAAAATGATTAAGCTTTCACCTTTACGACCTTGTCTGCAGTTTTTGCAGCGCCGGCCTTTTCGACTGATCGTCCACGGAAGGTTCCACATGCCTTGCAGGCGAACTGGTTGAGGCGTGGGGCTCCGCATGCGTCACACTTTACGACATTAACAAACCCCTTGAGGGCTCGGTACTTCTTCTGCTTGAATGCTGCATATCGATGGCCGGATTTGGCGCTCGACATTCGTTTTTTGGGAACCGGATGTTTTGCCATGTCGCAAAAAGGTAAGAAACTGTGAACTAATGATTGCTGAGAAGCTCTTTCAAGCCTGACAACGGACTGTCACTCGGAGGTGTACAGTCGCACTGTGCGGTGTTTTTATCGATCCCACACCGAGGGCACAAGCCCTTACAGCTCTCAGAGCATACCGAAACAATCGGAAAATGCAAGAGTATCTCTTCCCTCAAGAGATCATCAAGATGGAGCTCGCTCGTCTTGGTATCTATCTGGAAAACATCTTCATCGGGATCGAGCTCGTCTTTGGGCAGGTCGATGAGAAACTCACGCTCAAGAACGGGGATGTGCAGCTCCCAGTCGTACGACTTTACACAGCGCGAACAGGTAAGGCTCAGTGTCGTCTGAAGATCGTGGATGATGACGGCAAGCTCGTGGGGGAGCTTGATCAGCTCGAGCGTACCGGTAAGGGGCGCCATGACAACAGCCGGATCCCCTTCTTCAAGGGAAAACCGGACGTTGAGAGGTGAGGACTCTCGCGTTCCCTGCGAGCCGTGAATTAGCGGGCCGACATTGATCACTACCATAGCCACACTCTTATAGCAGAAGCGGCTTGCGGCTGCAAGAAAAGCGCTCCACCTCTACTTGGCAGCGTAACAGCTATCGACAGCTTCCTGAAGCGTGTCGTGTGCGGCTGCAAGTGAGTCGAGACCATCGGCAACGAGCTCAGAGTTAGGAAGGCCCTCGTGAGCGGAAACGAAGGTCGCGAGCTCCTCACCAAAAGTTTTGAGCTCGAGCGTCTTCTTGGCAAGTTCGTAGCGGCAGGCCTCAAGACCAAGATCAGCCGTGTGAGCCTGCTCAAAAGCCTCGGCGAGGCTCAAGAGAGCGGGAACGTCAGAATTCGACTCGGCAAGTTTCGAGAGAAGCTCCTTCCCCTCGGCGGCACACTCATCAAGATTGTAGCGAGTACATGATGAGACGACACCGTGAGTGTAATCCATGATGAGCTTGCGAGCCTCTTCAGGATTTTCCTGAACAAGCTGAACAGTGGTGTCTGAGGTAAGAAGAGAGGTCTGAGTAAGATTTCCAACCTCGGGAACGGCGGCAAAGACGAGGAAGGCACCAATGAGGCCGGCGACTCCGACCCTCCACTTTTTGTACTTCTGCTGAATCAAGCGGTAATTTCCAACCTGACGAGCGTGACCGGCACGACCCTTGTTGTAGACTCCTTTGCGATCCATAGAATTAGGTTTTTATGATGTAGTTATATTTTTGGGTTCGATTTTTCATATAATAGTACCATAGTTGCCTAATAGAAGCAATAAGGTGTACCTTACTATCCGTCACTACTCCCCTTTTATGGCCTCAGAAACCAGCTTTCTCTCAACCGTCGAGATCAGCCGCTCCGCTCTGGCACACAACATGGGGCTCGTACGCTCACTGGTGGGCCCCTCGGTGACGATCGCCGGCTGCGTAAAGTCCAATGCCTACGGCCACGGCCTCGTTGAGGCGGGAAGGATTTTTTTGGAGACCGGCACTGACTGGCTCAGTGTCAATGCCCTATTCGAGGCTGTCGCGCTCAGGGAGGCCGGGGTCAGCGCGCCGATCTACATTATGGGCTACGTTCCGAACGACCAGCTCGGGGAGGTTATAAAACAAGACTGCCGGCTCGTCGTCTATAACAGAGAGACGCTCGCCCCCCTTAACGAGGAGGCGAGGAAGCTCGGGAGGCGCGCCAAGATCCATATAAAAGTTGAGACGGGAAACAACCGACAGGGCGTGCCGGCCCACGAGCTGATGAGCTTCGCACAAGAAGCGGCGGCCTTTGAACACCTTGAGATCGAGGGGCTGGCGACCCACTTTGCCAATATTGAGGATATCCATATTAGTGCGGCAAAGCGCTTTCTGGAGGCCTTCAGTAAGCAGCCGAGCGAGCTTACGCCCGCCAGCTACCCCGCCACTCAGCTCAGGCGTTTTAAAGAGGCGGTCGAGGCGTTAAAAAAGGTTGGCGTTGAGCCTCCCCTCCTCCACTGTGCAAACTCGGCGGCCACCCTCCTCTTCCCCGAAACGCACCTCTCGATGGTCAGGCCCGGCGTCGTCCTCTATGGGCTCTGGCCTTCTGAAGAGATGCGCAGCTACCTCCACAAAAAGCAGCCGACACTCAAGCTGATGCCCGCCCTGAGTTGGCGAACACGGCTCTCGCAGATTAAGGAGCTGCCAACGGGAAGTACGATCGGCTACGGCTGTACCTACAAGACCAAGCGGCCAACACGGCTGGGCATTCTGCCCGTTGGCTACTACGACGGCTACGACCGTGGGCTTTCAAATAACGGCTCGGTTTTGATTGAGGGAAGGCGCGCGCCGATCCTGGGACGCATCTGCATGAACATAACGATGATCGACCTGACCGAGATTCCAGAGGCACACCTTGAGACTCCCGTGACCCTGCTGGGGCGCG
>PFRX01000007.1 GCA_002788775.1 Candidatus Peregrinibacteria bacterium CG_4_9_14_0_2_um_filter_53_11
TCAGATTGGTGAAGATGGCGCCACTCACCAGGCTCTTGAGGATATGGCCATCATGCGTGTCATTCCCAATATGAAGGTCTTCTGCCCCGCTGATGCCATTGAGACTCAGAAGATGATCGCCGTCATCCTAAACGACTTCGGCCCTTGCTACGTTCGTCTTGGTCGTCAGCCGGTTCCCGTTATCTATGATGACAGCTATAATTTTGAAATCGGAAAGGGAAGTATACTCACCGAGGGTGAGGACATCGGCATTATCGCCATTGGAAGTGTTGTTGCGAGCGCGCTTGAGGCGGCTGAGAAGTTGAAAAATGAGGGAGTTTCAGTGCGTGTCGTGAATATGAGTTCACTTAAGCCGATTGACGAAGACCTCATTGAAGAGACGGCAGCGAAGGTGAAGTTGCTGGTGACCGCAGAGGATCATCAAGTCGCCGGAGGCCTTGCCGGAGCGGTTGCCGAGGTTCTTACCGAGAGGCATCCGCGCGTCTTCCACCGTATCGGTCTTCACGACCAGTTCGGTGAGTCGGGCAAGAGTGCCGACCTTTACCGTAAGTACCAGCTCGATGGCCAGGGCGTTTACGACCAAGTTAAGAAGTGGTGGGAGACCGCCGTTTAGCTGCTTCCACCTTGAGAATAAGGCGTAAAAGGCTTATACTTTATATAAGGTATGGCTGATTCAAAAATACAACTTTTCGCGGGGAGTTCGCATCCGGCTTTGGCACAGAGTGTCGCCGGTCTTTTGGCAACTCCACTCTCGGCTCTCGATCTGCGCCGTTTTTCTTGTAACGAGATCTACGTTAAGCCCGTTGAGAGTGTCCGCAATGATGACGTCTACGTCTTTCAGACAGGCACTGTTAACGTTAATGAGGAGCTGATGGAGTTGTTTATCATGCTCGACGCTTTTAAGCGCTCATTCGCCTCGAAGATTCACGTCGTTATGCCTCACTTCCCCTATGCGCGTCAGGACCGCGTCGCCGCGCCTCGCGAGCCGATCTCTGCCCGTCTGGTTGCTGATCTTATCTCTACTGCCGGGGCAGACCACTTGATAACATTCACGCTTCACAGCGATCAAGAGCAGGGTTTTTTTAACTTCCCTGTAGATAACCTGAACGCTCGCAAGCTTTTTGTCGATTACTTTAAGCAGAAACAGCTTAAAAATCTTACAATTGTTGCTCCGGATGTTGGCAGTGCAAAAGAAGCTCAGCGTTTTGCCAAACTTCTCGATGCAGACCTGGCAATTCTCAATAAGATTCGCTCGGGACACAATGTTTCTGAGGTCACCCATCTTGTTGGAACGGTCAAAGACCGCACCTGTATTATGTACGATGATATGGTCGATACCGCCGGTTCGGTAGCCAATGGAGCTGAAACTCTGCGCTCATTTGGGGCTGGGGACGACATCTACTTGGTAGCAACACATGCTGTGCTTTCCGGCCCGGCCGTTGAGCGTTTGCAGCAGGCCAATTTCAAGGAAATTGTCTTCACCGATACAATTCCCGTTCCCCCTGAAAAACAGCTTTCCAACATGAAGATTCTAAGTGTAGCCGCTCTCTTGGCACAGGTCATCGACGGCGTCCATACCGGAAAGCCTCTCTCGCCTATAATGAATATCTAACCTCCACACCATGACTCTCTATCTCGGTTCCGATCATGCCGGCCTTGAACTCAAAAAGATTCTGCAAGCTCACTTGGAGTCTAAGGGATACAAGACCGTTGATCTTGGTGCGTTCGCCGTGGAGCCTCCTACTGACTATCCGCGTATTGCCCATGAGGTAGGGGAGAAGGTTCGTGAGAATCATGGAGCTCGAGGTATTCTCATCTGTGGAACAGGACTGGGCATGTGTATGGCGGCAAACAAAGTTAAGCATATTCGCGCTGCTGTTTGTGAGTCGGAGCAGACTGTGGAGATGTCTCGTAAGCATAATGATGCTAATGTTCTTTGCTTGGGGGGACGTGTACTTCAGCCCGACCTTGCCCAGCGCATGGTCGACGTCTTTATGGAGACTCCCTTTGAAGGTGAAGAGCGCCACATCCGCCGTGTAGAAAATATTGAGCTAAACGACGCATGATCCGTATCGCCCCCTCTCTTTTATCGTCAGACTTTGGCAGGCTCAATGAGGAGATCGCCTCTATTGCCGACTCTGCCGATATGATTCATGTCGATATTATGGATGGGCACTTTGTTCCCAATATCACCTTTGGCCCGCCCGTCATCTCTAAGATGCGCAGCTCACTCCCTATGGATGTGCACCTCATGATTGAGAATCCTGAGCAGTATCTAAAGGATTTTGCCGAGGCCGTTAAGAAGGCCTGTGGCAGCAACGAGGCCAGTTACCTTACCGTTCACGCTGAGGCGTGCACGCACCTCCACCGTGTTGTGCAGCAGATCCGTGCCTTGGGAATGAAGCCCGCTGTTGCTCTGAATCCGGCTACGCCGCTGAGCGCCATTGAGTATGTGTTGGAGGATGTTGAGATGGTTCTGTTGATGACGGTTAATCCGGGTTTTGGCGGGCAGTCGTTTATCGAGTCGGTGGTGCCAAAAATTCGCGAGCTCCGTAAGCGCGCGCCCGATCTGGATATCCAGGTCGATGGGGGGATCAACGCCGAGACTGCCCGGGTGGCCGTTGAGGCGGGTGCGACTATCTTGGTTGCCGGATCATATATTTTTGGTGCCGATGACCGTGTTGCGGCGATCGACGCGCTGCGCGTCTAGGTTAAGCGGTGGGCAAGGGGCAATCTTTGACTTGGCTCTTTTTTTGAGATATTTTGACTCCCTTAGCTAACAATCTTTTACTATGAGTGGTGAACGTGAAAATGGAAAAGACGAGGGTTCTGCCGATAATCCTTTCGAGACTCAAGTGGGCCAGCCGCGTCCGGTTAACGCTCAAAGGACCTCACTAACAGAGACAACAGTTGGGCCTCCACAACCTGTCGGAGGAGCCTCGCCGCTCGATACCGCTGTTGATCAGCCAGCTATTCAGGCTGCTCACCGGACTGCCGAACTAGTCGCTCTCACTACCGAACGTGCTCCTGCTGAAGAGCCGGATGCCGGAGATACTCAGGCATCCGGAGGAACCCTTGAGTCCGCTGACTTGAACTATCCTACAGGTGTCGACTTCGCGGCCGTTAATTCTGGAACTAGCCCGTCTCAGCCCGCTGCTCTGGCCGGTGATCCCGAGGCTTTATCCGAGAGCTCCGCCGACGCGTTCGAGGTTGTTTCGGAAAAGGCGGCTCTACCCTTCCAGGCGCTTGAGGCAGCGGTCTCTAAACTAACCGGAAATGCCAAGTTTACCGTTAATCTCGTCGATCTTTTGGCCGGTCTGATGGCTTCGGCTGAAGTTCAGGACTACCTGGACCGCACCGATGCTCCGGAGGCCGGTCGTCATCTTGCTGATTTTACCAATCAAGCTATGGATGCCCTGCGCGGGGCAATGGGGCCACGTTCTGCCGATCGTATTAGCTTCCCCACGGAAAAATCATCAGTTGGGGTGGCCTTTGCGGCCGGCTCACCGGAGCGGTTTTCCCCTGAATCTGGGGCTGAGCATAAGCCTCAGATTGTTCTTATGACCCTCGCCGGCAACGATGCCGCTCAGCAGCGTGCACTTACTTCAAGTTTGGCTCAGGGGGCGCCCTTCGACTCGGGCATTCTTCGCCTTGGCGACGGGAATCAGCCAGCTCAGCTGGCACTTGCCAACTACATTACCACTGATGAGGGTAGTACAGTTCCGGGCGTCACCATTCAGCTTCTGGAGAAGAATCCTCGTGCCGGTCAGTCCGGGCAGCGCACTTTTTCTGTTGTCTGGGATCGTCGTATCGATGCACCTCGTGAGGGGGAGTCTGAACAACTATCAACTGATATCAATGGTCGTGCCCTGACGCTTGGCTTGGTGGAGCTCTTCCGGCAGAGTGTGGCTCGTCTTGATCGCGCCCGCAACGGTCGTTAAAGGCTCTACGCCTATAACTTTTGAGTCGGTCTCTTCTCTTGTGGAGGCTGTGCGGGCTTTGCTATAAGTTATTTTTATGTTATTATGTAAATAATCTAGTTAATAAATTAATAAAAATAAAAAGTACATGAAATCCGCACACGCTGTTGACCGCGTACATCCTCTGGTTATCTTTTGGCTTGGTCTCCTTACCGGAGCTCTGGTTGTTGGCTTTTTCTTCTTGTACCGTGCACTCAACAGTACTGAGTATCGTAATGCTCTCTTGAGCTATCCTACTTACTATAAGACACTTACCTCACCGACCAAGAGTTTTGACTCGACCTATTCTTTCAATACTAAATCCATAGGGAACGGTGGGCTGAACTAGTCTGAAAATCCAACCTTAGCCTTTAACGGCGGGCATCTCAGGGGCGGTAGAATCGTCCTCGGAGGGTCCGCCGTTTTGATTTGCTGCTGCTGATGCACTCTTCTTTGGGCTCCCTACTGAGCCATTATTTACAACTCTCACTTGATCGTCGAAGAAACGTCTTCCCAAGACCAGTTCTTCCACTGCCTCCTGATCTCTCGCGAGTAAGGGACTTGGTACATACCCCTGGGCCATATTCACGAAGAGTTGTGAGTGGAAAGCAGTCACTTTTTTGTTAAAGAGGGGGAGTCCTCCATTATTGTAAACGGGCTCGGGGAGTCTAAGTGTTCCTGGCTTGAGGTGGTTCAGGTACATCGCAATATCGAATATCGCACTCATGTGGGGTGCCGTATTCATAACCAGTTCGCCGAGGTGGGTTTCGCCACTCTCTGTAATATCCCTAGCCCCATGCCGTTGATTGAGGAGTACGAAAAGGTTAACGGCTTGTTGGAGTTTTGGGGCAACTTCTTGGAGGAGCGTGTCTACATGCTCGGGAGGTAGGTAGCCGTTTAGTTCGGTCTCTGCAGTGTAGGGATCCAGCTCCGACACATCTCTTCGGGAGGCCGATTCAACAAGAGTAAAGAGGTTGGTCCCGTCACCTTTTTCTCGCATGAAGCTGCGGGCGATGTCTCCGATTAGTCGGAGGCGGGTTACAATCATCTCGTCGGGAAGTTCAGCTCGTTCGAAAAGAGCTGTATAGCTTGGAGTTTCAAAGAGCGTTGTGTCTGTCTCTATCAAGTTTTGTGCCAGTTCGGGGGTGAGTTTGTTCATAGTCAGACCTCCATCGTTATGTGGGGTGGGCTGTTTAAATCTCACAATGGTACCAAGTCTTTTGCACTCGGCGAGTTCGAGCAGAGTTTTGCGCATACCCACCTCGTTGCGGCATCGCTGGTAGGCGCTATAGGCCTTGATAAGGTTGGTTTCCGCTGCCTTGGTTTCTCCCATCTGTAGTCTGAGTCGTGCTACAAGCCCCGAATTGTGGGCGCTTTCGAGGGGGGTATCTCTAGATAGCGCCTGTGCACGCTGTTCGGCTGTTGTGAGTATCTCCTGCATAAGGGTAACCCGTTCTTTTTTTGCGGCCAGAGGGGTCTTAAGTGAGACCTCATCCAGTACGCGGACGTGGGGTTCCGCATTAAGCGTTCCAATATTTGTAGGATCCGGTCGGCGTAGAATCTGTTCTTCGAAGAAGGCGTAGAAGCCCGGTAGGTCCGGCTCCACTGTAATACTTTCGCGAAGGAGCCTCTCTGCACCCGTGATCTTTGCCGGCTGTATGAGTCCGCCGTCGTGGAGCTTTTGCGTTGCAAAAAGAAGTCCACTTAGAAGTCGTTGGCTGACCAGCCCTGGAAGGCTTGGGTTGCCAACTATTTCTGCCGGTGAAATCGCATTAGGTTTGAGTTGATTGAGGGCCTTGGCTGTGGCGATGATAGGGGCCATGTGAAGTACAATATCGTAGACGTCGCGTCCTGTTCCCGCACTGTTTTTTTGGCTGCCCTCAAGGAGGCCATTGAGCTCGACGAAGATATCCATTGCTCGTTGTATGAGGGGGGCAATGGTCGTCTCAATGCGTTCCAGCTCTTTTTGAGCTTCGGCTGTTTGTTCTATTGTGGTTGAGGTTCCTTCACCACGAGCAACTGCCTGAAGATGCGTGATGCGTTTGGCTGAGTAGTGCGTCGCAATGTGTGCAATCGTTTCTGTTTCAGCAACTTTTGCGATCAACTCACTGAAATTGGTGACTGCCGCCTCTCTTTCATCGGTGGAGACGCGTCTTAGGTTGGCAACAAGATCTTCCGCCTCGTTTCTGTAGGTTCCACAAACCTCCACCAGGTTTTGTATTCTTGGATGGGGATGTGCGTGCACCAGTCCATCGTGGTCTATTGATGGGGCTTGAGCGACGAGGGTCGTGCAGTAGAGACGTTCGGCATCAAGGTGCTCTTTTAGAATGTGGATCGCCTCAAGATGTAGGTGCATGGAGCGGGCTTTTCTGTAGCCGGCGAGCGTTATGGTGCGTGCCTCATCATAGCGGCCGGTCCGCATATAGAGACATCCAAGTGCCCGATGCAGCGTAACTTCAGCCGTTGGGCTAAAGAGTGTCGGGTGAGTGGAGGCCTCTTGGAGCATGCGTTCGCTTGTCTCTATAAGGCCATTAATCCTTGGCATTGAGCTCTTCGTTACACTGCTGGGCATGTTGATCTCTGTCTCGTCCCAGACTCTTTGCACCGGTCGTCCATCGAGCCCGGAACTTTGTGAGTGTTGGGTGGGAACGAGCCGTGAAGCAGCCTCTTGTTCAAAACTGACTGATACTTCAGCGATGCGAATTATTTCTTGAGCAAGAGGTGAGGGGCTGCCGTGGGCCTTGATCCAGAAGGCATTAAACTGCATGATTAATGCCCGGTTGGTAGTGTAGAGTTCGGTGCATTTTTCAAAGGCCAGTTCCTTCAACGGGCGACCTTCCTCATCCTGCTGACTTGCCGGTGTATCGAGCGCTTGGCGGTAGGTGTACTTGAGCTTATAGAGAAGGAGCTCCATGTGGGTCTTAACGCGTTCGGCATTGAGTTCCTTAGTATCTCTTCCTTCAGCTTTTGCGCTAGCTACTGCCTGTATCAATGTTCTTAGCTTGGTGCTATAAATTTCCTCAAGACTCGTCATTATAGGGGCTAGCGTCGCCGAGCGGCTTCGTCCCAGCTTGAGGTCCAGGTCTACATGGCTGAACCTTGCCGCAAGGAGATCTGCTTCGGGGAGGAGTGTTGGGAAGGCTCCTTTGATGGCCTCCAGATCTCTCAGGCTCTGGGCTGCTTCTTGAGGACGTGCGAGTTGGGGCGTTGCAGTTGCTCGAGCTAGAAGAAGTTTTGCTACGGATGAGGCCAGTGGGACTCCCTCTCCTCTCACAACTTTCTCCAGGATCTCTCTCACCAGCGGTATATCCAAGTAGTTTTGGGCTGTTTCGTAGAGTGCCGCCATACTGTTCCGTTCTTGGGCGCGGTGGAGCTCTGAGTTTATCGCTTGGGCAAACTGGCTGACGAAGTTTGCATCCTCTGCATCAACGCTCGTCGTTCGCAGGAGCGTCATCATCTGGTCGAATGACATGTGGCGAGCGCGGCGTCGAAGGAGCTGGGCCTGACTCTTTGAGTCGAGTTTTGCGCCGAGTAGTGTTCGAATCGCCCTGAATCGCTCACCCTGTTCTTCAGGTGTCATTGCTGCGAGAATTATCTCTCCGATTCTGTGGTGTACGGGGAAGTAAACGACCTCATCCGTCGGCCCCTTGCCGCTCTGCGCGAGGAATCGGTCTTGTACGAGAACGTCGAGTAGCTTCTCAATCTGCTCCATGCCGGCCTCGTCCCCGTGGTCGATTCCGGTTTGATCACGGATAAGGGCAATAAGATTTTCTCGTGAGATCTTGCCCAAGAGTGCGGTGAACTCAATGACCTTTCTGAGTGCTCCACCATACTGTCCGCCGGTGCGTTCAAGGTTCACGAGGCGGTTTGCACAGAAATTTGCATGGTCATCGTCGGTTTGCAGGCCGGCGATCTTCTCCCTAAGGTATTCGGGCTCTATCGTTAACGTATTATCCTTAATCGCGTAGGCCTTGTCGGTAAGAACCGCCGCAATAATATTGCGGAAGTAGAGTGGGTTTCGGCCTGCCGCACGACCAATCGTCGCAGCGGCATCATCATCAATTTTACATCCTTCTGCAGCGGTCCCAATAAGACAGTCTTGGAAGTAGTCTCGGCGATCTGCGTGATTCTCAAAATCGATACCCTTTGCCTCTACAATTTTAACGCATCCCGGCCCGTAGGTTCTCTCCATCTCCTCCACGAACGAGTTGATCGCATGGCGCTCGGTGACATCCGCTTGTCGTGCGGTCATCACTGCTTTGTGCGCAGGATTAAGAAAGACAAAGAGACGGAGAAGGTCGTGGGTTGTTTCTATCGAGCGTCCTTGGAAGTGGAGGTCTTCAATACCAAGGACATCGGCGCTCAGAGCTCGTAGCGCGTTGGCCGCCTGCCTTAGAACAGGGCCTGCTGTACGTGGATCTGCAAGAATCTGAAGCCGTTCGCTCTCAGGTTTGTCGGCAAAACTGAGTATTCCCCCTTTAATAATGGGATCTCTTGAGAGCTTTGAGTCATCGCGTACCATGCGGGCTACCGAATCTATAACGGTACCGGTTCCGGCTCCCACCGTGTCCATGTTGGCAGCATCGGTTGGTGCAATATGTGCTCGACGACGTGTACTTTCGAGCGCCTTTTCAAGAATCGTTGATTTACCGAATCCGCCCTCTCCTACGATAATAACTGCGCGGATCTGAGGGGCCTCGAGTGCCTTCTTCACCTCATCAAGTGCTCTTTGAGCCTCGGTGCCGATAACACGGGGAGCGTGACTCACATCTATCTCAAACTTATGGCTTACATCCATAACTCTGTGCAAATTTGAATCTCCGCCGACAGGTTCGGTTCTGACCGTTCCGAATTTTCGAAGACGTGCACTTGCAGGGTCGTTGTTATCGGGAGATAAGGCTGTGGCCAGTGCCTCGGTTACGAGGGTGTCACCTGCCGCATCGCGTTGCCAGTGGGCAATGGCTTCGGGGGTGAGGCCTGAAATTCTGTAGTAACCACCCGGTGCGGCTCGATAAACGCTGCCTCCGCCGATGAATGTTGGAAATCTTGCTTCGTTGAGGCCCAGCGCGCGTTTCACATCATTGAAGAGTCCCTGCTCGGCTGTGTTGCCCAGTATAATAAAGCGTCCGGACTGGCCGATGGTAACAAAGCGTCCACTGTATCTGCGAGCGAGCTCATCGAGTACACGGTGATCTCTGTTGATACCAAGGTCGATCATCATGAAATCGCCCGCTCCTTCGGGGAGTGGTTTGTGGTTGAGTTGGGCTGTCGCAATCGACTGGCTATCGAGCTGACCGGTGGGGAAGGTCGGTATCACCTGCGGACGTTCGGCTGGAGTAGTAACGAAATCGCCCTCGCTGCTTGGTATCGAAACGCTCTTGGCCTCAATCTTACGCGGTTGTCCGGGGACGCCTTGTACAATAAGACCTTGTCCCGGTAGGAATAGTCCCGTGATTTGTTCGTTTACAGGGTGTTCGACTACGACATGTGCGCCGAATTTCGCCGCGAGAGCGTGTGCATTTGAGAGGCCGGCCAGGACAACACTGAGGCGTGCCGCTGCTCGTCCCACGGGCATGATCAACCCTGATCTCGGAAGCGCCCCGGTCGTGCTGTGCAGTTCGCTCATCAGGCCTTCCAGTTGCGACGTTGGAACAAAGATGCTGGCGGGAAGACTTCCTTTTGGAAGCCCGACCTCACCGGCCAGATTATCTCGTACACCAAGAAAAGCGCCCAGTCGATCGGTTGGAGCAAGCTCCATAACCGCTTTCTCAGAATCAATAACCCCCTCGGCTCTACGCTGCGTCTCCGCCTGGCGCATGCGTCGTAGATTGGGGTCGGTTTCAGGGGTCGCCCCGAGGAGTGGGCCACTATCGGGACGCCGATACCTCGGCTGATGTGGGTCTGTTCGTTCGTGCATGGTTCTCCTTTAAAGGTTGGTATTATAACATTCTTTTTGAATTTTTCAATGCTTCTTCTCTTTTTACTGATCCTGTCTGGATAAAGCCTTTTTTGAAGAGATATACCGGCTCTTTGATACATACCTAATCAGATAAACGTTACAAAATATTGAAGTAAGATGCATTCTGTACTACAGTGTCGACACTTTGCGCTCATAGTTCAACGGATAGAACGTAGGCTTGCGGAGCCTGAGATCCAGGTTCGATTCCTGGTGAGCGCACCATTTTCTGCTACACTGTAGCTCGTGTCACTCTTTACTGTTATCGCGGCGCTCTCCCTGAGTATGGCCTTCAATGTTGGTCAGCCTGTTCTTACGCTCCCCGATATAAGCCGGGGCCCGCTTCCGACCTACGGTATCTATATAACGAGCCATACGGCCGTAACGGAGAAGGGGAGTAGGTTGGCAGAGCAGCTCGTAAAAAAAGGCGGGAATATTTTGGTGATGGATATTCAGGGTTCAGGAGGTCGCTTGGCCTATAACTCCCAACTTCCACTCTCCGTTGAGCTGGATAATCGGTCTAATCAGATCCCCGACTTAAAGGCGAAGATTAATGAGTTTCACGATGACGGTGCCTATGTTGTCGCTCGTTTCGTCCTCTTTAAGAGCCCTTTTCTAGCCGCTCACAAGCCGGAGTGGACCATTAAGGCAAAAGGGACCAATAGGCCCTACTCCAACCGAGAGGGGGCGATCTGGATGGACCCTGCCAATCCCGAGCTCCTTGCCTACTACAAGCAGGTTGTAAAAGAGCTTGCACTCTCAGGTGTTGATGAGGTCCAGTTCGACTATGTGCGTTTTCCGGAGGCCGGTGCCGGAGGGAACATTGGGTATAGCTTCACCGGCTCAGAGACTACCGCACGCGACGATGCGATCGTCAACGCGGTTCGCGAGATCGGTCATGAAGTTAGAGAGTTTGGTGTCAAGATAGGCGTCGATATTTTTGGGATCGTGGTCTGGGATAACATCAGCTGGAAACTCATCGGGCAGAACATCAGCAAGCTCGATGACTATGTCGACGTCATCTACCCGATGCCCTATCCCTCACACTTTGGCCCCGGCTGGGGTGGGCATACTAATCCCGCAGATGAGCCCTACTTCTTTGTCGGAGAAACCGCCAAGAAGTTTGCCGAGCAGACCGAAGGCAGTGGTGTGATAATCCGCACTTGGTTGCAGGGCTTCAACCTACGCGTGACCAACTACGGCCCCAACTATATCCGCGAACAGATCCGTGCGCTGCACGACCTGGGAATGGACCAGTTTGTGATATGGAATGCGGCGAACAACTACGAGGTTAGCTGGCCGGCCTTGCCCTAACGGCGAGTCTAGTTCTGGGCTTTAGCTATGGTTTAACGTCCGCCTGCTTCGTATGCTAACTCGGCTTCGTCGCGGAGTCTTCGTGCTTCAAGAGCCGCTACGGCGAGTGCTCTTTGTCGAGCGATGAGCTCGTCGAGGCGTGCAACGAGGGCGTCTGCCTCTGCTTGCGTTTGAGGTTGTGGTGCCACGCGTGGAAGGGGAGCCTCAACCGGGGTATAATGGCAACTTGCCCCTTGTGGCCCATCCAGTAATCGAAGAAAGCCCAGGGCTGCTGTTCGAGTTGGCAGTTGGGCTACGGTTAAGCCCGCTTGCTGCATACGGTCGGCGCTGGCTCGGCCGGCCTCATCAAGTGGGGTTGGATCTCCACGTCTGGTCCCGTCTGGTGAGATACTTACGGCGTAGCCGAGCTCGGCTACGGCTGTTGGAGCTTCGGCCCCTCTTTGTACGGTGGTTGGTAGTGAGTCTGATAGTGAGTTCATGGTTGTGGTGTGTGAGTAGTGGGTAAATAAAAAAACTCCGATCGCCTGCGCGCTGCGGAGTTTTGTGTTTAAAAGTGAGTACACAGAACTACCGCAGCAGTATCTTCTGCTTCTTGCACTTCGTGGCGACGGCAAGAGTGGTAGTCAGGTTCATGTAGGCAGAATATTAGCAAGGATAATCATTATTGCAAGTTTTTTTTGACCGTGGCCAGATTGTTTGAGAGTTGGTATACTCCTTGAGCTATGACTCAGAACTTCAAATTGGCGTCGCCCTTTGCTCCTGCCGGAGACCAACCTGCCGCCATTGAAAAACTTAATGCGGCCGTGGCTAAGGGAGTGCCCAAGCAAGTCCTCCTCGGTGTCACCGGTTCAGGAAAAACGTACACAATGGCTAATGTTATCCAGGAGGCGCAGCGTCCAACCCTTATCTTATCTCACAACAAGACTCTCGCGGCTCAGCTCTATGCCGAGTTCAAAGAGTTTTTTCCGGAGAATGCGGTAGACTACTTCGTCTCCTACTATGACTACTATCAGCCGGAGGCTTATATGCCGGCAACCGACACTTACATAGAGAAAGATGCTTCAATTAATGAAGAGATCAGTAAGTTCCGCCATGCCGCTACGATGCACTTGCTCACCCGTCGCGATGTGATTATCGTTGCTACGGTCTCATGTATCTACGGTCTCGGTTCTGTGCAGAGTTATGAGGCGCTCGCGGTCACTTTGAAAAAAGGTGAGTCATTTCAGCGCGATAAGCTGCTGCGCCGTCTCACCGATATTCAGTACTCGCGCTCGGCGATGGAGTTTAAACAAGGGATGTTCCATGTTCTTGGTGATGTTTTGGAGGTCTTCCCCCCGGGTCAGGATACGATTATCCGCTTTGAGTTTTTTGGCGATGAGATTGAGACCATTGTTGAGGCCGATTCTTTTACGGGCGAGGTTTTGAAGGAGATGGATGAGATAACCATCTTCCCCGCGAAGCACGATGTTGCCACCGAGGAGCGTGTTCAGAACGCACTGCCTCTCATTCGTGAGGATCTGGAAATTCGCTACAAGCAGCTTCAGAAGATGGGAAAAAACCTTGAGGCTGAGCGTATCCGCACACGAACCGAGTACGACTTGGAGATCCTTCAAGAAACTGGCTATGTCCAGGGAATTGAAAACTACACACGCTATCTAAGTGCACGTGAGCCGGGTGCTCAGCCTGAGACCCTCTTGGACTACTTCCCCGATGATTTCTTAATAGTTGTTGACGAGTCGCATATCACTATTCCTCAAATTGGAGGAATGCATAATGGGAATTTTTCCCGAAAACAGACCCTTGTCGAGCACGGCTTCCGCCTTCCCTCCGCTCACGATAACCGGCCTCTCAAGTTTGAGGAGTTCGAGCGACATATGAAGCAGGCTGTCTTTATCACTGCGACGCCAAGCAAGTATGAGATGAATAATACCGAGCCGAAATATGTCGTTGAGCAGATCGTTCGTCCTACCGGTTTAGTTGATCCCCACGTTGAGGTCCGCTCTACCAAAGGACAGATTCTCAATATTGTAGCTGAAATTAAAAAGCGTATCGCCGTTAAAGAGCGGACGCTTATTACAACTCTTACAAAGCGTTCAGCCGAAGATCTTACCGACTACCTAACTGATGCGGGTTTCAAAGTTAAGTACCTTCACTCTGATATTGATACGATGGAGCGCGTGGAAATCCTTCGTGATCTGCGTCTGGGCGTCGTCGATATTCTTGTCGGAATCAACCTCTTACGTGAAGGTTTGGACCTCCCGGAGGTTTCATTTATAGCTATTTTGGATGCTGACAAGCAGGGCTTTTTGCGCTCCACGCCGGCACTTATTCAGACGATCGGTCGTGCCGCTCGTAACGTGAACGGCTTTGTTGTGATGTATGCGGATAAGATGACTGATGCCATGAAGGGGGCTCTGGGCGAGACGGATCGTCGTCGTGCAATTCAAGAAGCCCACAACAAGAAACATGGTATTACGCCTCAGACCATTCAGAAGGCTATCCGCGAGATACAGGCACCCGGTGGAAAAAATAAAAGGAAGAAGCAGATCGATACCAAGAAGATTCCACCCGAGGAGTTGGGACGCTTCATTCGTCAGTTGGAAAATCAGATGGATATGGCCTCACAAAATTTGGATTTTGAAGGGGCAGCTGAGTTGCGCGATGAGATCGAAGATATCAAACGCGAGCACAAGCTTACATAAAGTACTTTCCATACTCGCGGCTCATCACTCGACTATCCAAAAGGAAGCAGATTTTTTGCTTCTGCTCTTTTGGAAGAGGGCGGTCTTTTCCCAATCGGTGAAGGATACTTCGAAAGCGCATAACCGCTTTGGGAAGTGAGTACTCCGCAAAGCCATTTTTAAACTGCTCTGAACGTGCTCTCAAGAGCGGATCGTACATATTTTCGAAGGGGATTTTCTGAAAGGCGATTACCTCTATCTCGTGATCGATCTCGTCAATATGGTCCACTAGGGCGTTGGTCGCGATGAGTACGGAGTGGTCGGGATCTTCTTTGAAGATACTGAGGATCTTTCCTACGCCGCCCGACTGCCCGAAGGCCAGCAGGCGTGTGCCCAGTGCGCCGGCCGGCTCCACGAGGGCTTTATAGAAAGCTTGTGCACTCTGTTTCGAGTTAACCAACAGCAGGCAGCGTCCACCGTGTTCCTGGATGAGTTTGATGAAAAGTGCCCGGCAGGACTCGAAGTACCCACTGGTATTCGGCTCGGGGAAGCCGGTTGGGCTGTGTACGAAGAGGTGACGTTTTTCGGGAGGAAGGGCTGCCGTCTCTTCTATTATCTCGCCCCACTCTGAGTCCAGCTCGTAGAGTTCGCGCACCAGGTTGAAGCCCCCTGCGCTTCCGAGACCAACGCCGTGAATTATTACTCCGTCAGCCTCACCAACTGCTCTGTGGAATAGCTCTCCAAGGAAGAGTGGTGCTGAGACGTACGAAAGCTCATTGGCAAAGGAAGAGACGTAGGTTAGGTAGTCATCCTGGGGGGCAAAGTCGCTGAGTAATTTTTTCTGCTGGTTGCTCTCCGGCAGGTTGCTCAACGCGGCGATGAACTGCTTCCACTCGATCTCACTGCGCTCATTATCTCCGACCATGACAGCGTCTCCTTGTGCACGCTGTTTGCGGAACATTTTCTGATAGAAGATTCCAAGAAGTCCACCCGCCAGCGTTCCCCGATCGCCATAACATCTTTGTAAAAAAGTGTCGGTATGCCTTATGCGGAATGCGGCTGTGAGATTCTCTTCGAGCTGCTCTCCATCAAGAATAATCAGTTTGCGCGTTGCACCCGTCTGAAGAGCTATGCCGTGCGAAAATGTCTGCTGATGGACGACTACCCAATGGGAGTTTTGTGCCTTTTCTAAGGCATTTTTTGCGAATTTCCCACTGCCGTCTTCGTCTGCGACCAGGTCGAAAAGCGCATACTCGTTTCGGCCGAGTGTTATTTCTTCCCGGCTTCCGGTTGTCGTCTCGTCGCGCCACAAAATCATCTTGATCAAGAAAGCGGCCTGATCCTGCGGTATCACCGGCTGCTCCAAAAGCTTCTCGAGTCGCTCCGGGGAGAGGTACCATGAGGGAGTTTTTAGCTCGGCACAAGGTATACCCAGTCTTTGGGCATGTTTCATTATCTCATCCCTTCGGCGTCTTCTGGAGTAGGCGATGGTTAGCTCTGCGTTTGCGAGCCTTTCCCAATCAGGTTCTCCGGCTGACTCAAGCAAAAGTTTCTCCCCCTTTAAAAAGCGCTCCATCGTTGAGGGGGCCCAGTGCTGTGCTTGTTCTTGTTTATTGTCCTCGCCTTGTTCTGCCGCTGTAGGGATGGGGGAGTCGCCCTTGGCCAGTTGGGCCGGTTCGGTCACTTTTTCCTTCGTGGGATCTTTTGCTGACCCTTTTTCGGGAGTCAGTGTGTTGAAGACACTGCCACCAAACCAGCTCGTCTTGCTTGTAAGTTTTCTTATCTGCTCAAGAGCATCTGGCCGGATGGTCTCGAGTTCGCTCATCAGAAAATTGAAGAAGTCCACCGTCGTAAGGGTGTCTATGAGGGCGCGGTGGGAGTCACGCTGGGTTACTCCATACTTCTTCATCAAGACCTCGAGGGCGTATGATGGTTCGTTTCGGAAGATTATCTGCGCAAGTTCCCAAGTATCTATCTCCGGGTTTGACTCAATCGCCAGGCCATGTCCTCGCAAGAATCCCGTATCAAAGGCGATGTTGTGTCCGACAATAGGGAGGTCGCCTATAAACTCCATCAGCTCGTCTTTGATCTCTGAAAAATCGGGGGCTCCGGCTACATCTTCATCTTTAATTCCCGTGAGGAGGATGATTTCCTGGGGAATGGGGCGGCGCGGATTTACCAAACTCTCATAGGTCGCGAGCGTCTCGCCATCCTGCCACTTTGCACACCCCACCTCTATAATTCTATCCTTGGAGGAGTCGATGCCGGTCGATTCAATGTCTAAAAATATATAAGGCCCCATACGAGTGAATGTATTATTTCGCACTGTTTCAAGGGAAATGTCTAGTACTACCTTTTGCCAACTTGCTCATTACCTGTTATAGTCCGTCCCTTTTACCACACCATAACCTTAACATCGTTATATTATATGAAGAAACTTTTAACCATTCTTGGGCTCTTGGTCTTCGCCCTCATGGCTCTCACTCCCGCTGCATTGGGAGTCTCGCACACCTACTCCCCTTACTATGACTACGGTTATAGTGGAACTAGTTATGGTCCGGTTCCGGGCTACAGCGTTTCAAATCCGGTCTACCGTGTGACTGCTACTGTTACACAGCTGAGCCCAACAGTCTACCCAACAACTCCGGTCTATAATCCCGGAACATCCTTCACGGGAACACGTTTTACTGATGTTGGGCCCAATCATCCTTACTACACGGCGATTGAGTTCGTTGGTACTAATGGAATTATGGGGGGATTCACCGATGGCACATTCCGTCCGGATCTCTTCATCACTCGTGCACAGTTTGTCGCACTCATTGTTAAGGCTCGTGGTGTTAACACTTCATCTCCAACCTACAGTAACTGCTACAATGACGTAGGCGGAGACTGGTATGCAAACGAGGTCTGCTTTGCCAAGATCAATGGCTGGCTTCCTCGCTACGGAACAAGCTTCCAGCCCAATGCCTCAATCACGGGAGGTGACGCACGTCACATTCTAGAGGCTGCTTACGGGAACTACGCCTACACCTTTCCAACAGGATTTTTGACTCGTGGACAGGCCGCACACATTCTCTACACGGCTCATCAGCGTTTTATCAATACTCCTCAGACTGTCTACACCCCAACCTACATCTACCCAACAACTACGGGTCAGCAGGTTGTTCAGTACACGACTCCAACGCCAACGTACGGCACCACCTACTACCCCACTTACGCGACTACCGGCTACCCAACGTACTCAACCTACACAACTCCTACCGTTACAACCGGTAGCAGCTACTACCGTTACGATCCGTACAATAACAACTACTACAACGGTCGTTACTACGAGACGCCTACCTACTCGAATAACTACTACAACTACGACTCTAACTATAGCTACAATAACAACTACCCTTACGGAAGCAGTTACAGCTATGCACGAACGCCTCGTTACGACTCAACGTGGAACGTCTACGTTCCCGCCGGTTATGCCGGTCCATGGTACTAGGCTATCCCAAGACTTTAGAGCTCAGGACTCGTAGCTGAACTAAAAGGACTCCACCTCGGTGGGGTCCTTTTTTGTTAGAACTCAATCTCAAGTAGGTCTATTGAGGGTGGTACAAAGAGGCGTGCTCGAACACCCGACTCGCCGACTCCACTTGAGATGTAGAGCTGGCTTTTTCCCACTGTAAAAAGCCCCTTGTCGAACTGGCGGCCAAGCTTATGTGGAAGTGGTGGAACGGCTCCCAGAAAGGGGAGTCGGATCTGTCCACCGTGGGTGTGGCCCGAGAGTATCAGGTCGGCTCTCAGCCTGCCGGTTGAGTTCACGATTTCTGGATTGTGACTTAGGATAATTATGGGGAGAGGTTCGGCGGGTGTGTCGGATGGTGATGCAAGCTGGCTGAGAGCAGTGGCGACGTCGGCTCGGCCGGTCCAGATGTCATCGGTGCCCAGAAGCCCGAAGGCTCTATCGCCATCTCGGATTAGGCGTCCCTCATTTATCAACATCTCTATGCCCCAGTCTTTAAATCGCTCGGTGAGTTCTTCTGCGTAGTTATGGGGTGCGTACTGATCTCCATGCTCGTCGATGCCGTAGTCGTGGTTGCCCAGGACGGCGAAGACTCCAAGGGGAGCGTGGAGTTCTTTTAATGGCTCAAGATAGCTGATTTTTACCTCGAAGTCATCGACATGATCACCGCCAATAAGAATAATATCGGGCTTTTCCTCCATCATTTTTTTAACCACCTTTTCTACGAAGGCGCGTTTTTTGTAGGGGCCGACCTGGAGGTCGGTGATCAGTCCGAGGCGGAGAGGTCTTGTGCCCGGCTTCGGTTCATTTGATGGCGTTTTCGCCGTGTGTCGGGCGGCTTTTGTTTCAGTAGATTGAAGTTGGATCTTCGTCTGCTTCACCACAAGAAACCGGGGCTCGATGAAGCTGCCGTAGAAGATTGTTATCCAACCTACTACGGCGCTCCATAGAAGTATCTGTTGTGTGGGTCGGGGCAGGCTTTGGGGATTCAGAGCGAGCCAGGCGATCACACTCCCCACCACCAGGAGGAAGCCGATGATACTACTGTCGTAAAAGATCGGCTTATGCATGGTGCTTTTTGAGAGACCTGCTGGGGGCTAGTTAAAGAACTCGTAGAGTCTTGTATCTTGGTCGATGTTGATCTCATCGACGTGCTCTTTGGTAAACTCGGCATCTTTTTCAAAAGTGCGGAGGATCATAACCGCCGCCTCTCCTCGGTTGAGGAAGCCGTCGGGAGCAAATAATCGAGTAGATCGTCCACTGGTGACGCCATTTTTGTAGCCATTCACGACGTTTTCACAGAACCAGTCGTTTTGTGAGATGTCATCAAATGCACTATCTCTGCATACTGCATCCGGTAAGGTTGACTGAAGTTTGATTGATACTTGGTTCAAAATTGTTATAGCTTCAGCTCTGTTGATGGGGTCTCCGGGGCGGAAGAGAAGTTGCCCATTAGTGAGGTTTCCCTTAACTAGCCCTGCACTGTACGCTTGCGCAACTGCAGGTGCAAACCAGTCGGTCGGTGATACGTCGTCGAATGGAGAGAGTGCTGAGGAACCGGTTCCCAAATAAGCAGTGCCATTTTGGTCAAAGGCTTTGACGACCATCTGTACAAACTCAGCACGGTTCACCAGGAGGTCCGCTTTGAAGGTGCCGTCTTTGTAGCCGCTAATGGCCCCCCGTCTGGTAAGAAAGGCTACCTCGTCGGTGTAGTAAGCGTCCGGACGTGAGTCATGGAAAAGTTGTGCACCGGAACATGGATCGTTACCACGCCTTAACGCCTCGATGTCAGTTGTTCCATCTCCATCACAGTCTGCGGATTTGATTGAGGTACCGTAGCGGTAGAGTTCGTCGTAGTCACTTACTCCATCGTTGTCGCTGTCGTTATTGATTCGTTCTTTCATGAAGGCGCGAAGCGAGATGCGTGTCGCCTCATCGACTGCAACTGTGCCTTTTACTGTTGTCTCAGCTTGGGTACCCGTTGTTCTGATGAAGACATCTTTAATCGAGTAGACCAGGCTTACAAAGTGGTAGTAGCGTACATAAAAGCTGAAGGGTGCGGCAAGTCTTCCTCCACGCTCATCCTGTTTTGCCAGAAGCTGATCGGTGAGGTTCCACATATTTCGAGGATTAAAGTAGGCTACTCTGAGTGCATTGGGCTCGCCTGGATTGAAGCGACGGAAGTCTGGATCGTTGGCAAAGCCGGTGCGGACCTCGGTGCGGTCGAAGTTTGGGAAGTTCGAGATGAAGAAGTGGTTGTCTGCGGTTACTCCAAAGAGGAAGACGAGTGGTTCGATCTGGGGTCCGTCATAGCCCTCGATTTTTTCCAGATCGAAGGTTGCTTTAAAGAGGGCGCTGTTCAGGTGCTCGACCTGAGCTATGCCTTTTTCTTGGGTAGCAACCACCTCTTGTAGTTTGCTCTCAAGTGTCGCGAGCAGTGTCATCGCCTGAGCCCGCGTCTTGCTGACATCGGCATAGAATGTTATGTAGGGGGTTGGATCGTTGTCTCGTTCCTGTAGGGCGAAGGCGTACTGGCCTGTCAAAACATTTGCGACATCTCTGGGAGAGAGGGGAAGTTCTGAGTATATTTTTTCGTAAAATGCCTGAATGTCAGTCTCACCTCCAACAAGCTTTTGAAGCAGACGTTCTTCTTGTTCTTGCTGTTTTTTGAGGTTATTAGCCTCAAAGTAAATGATGGGGCGTGCATTGGGCATTCTGTTGAAAAGGCTGGGTGTGAATGAACCACCCTCGTCTAAGGCGAGGCCGGCGTCGGCAAGAGCCGTACTGTCACCCACAACTTTTACGCTGAAAGCGTAACCTTCCGCTACGGGACCCACGCTGACCGTTTCATATTTGAAGAGTTTAAGTATCTTCTCGAACTCTCCTACGGCTGAGCCAATGCGCTGTGCGCTTTTTGAGCCCTCGGCCTGTGCCCGTCTGACGACCTCGGCGAGGCCATTAAAGTTGACCGAAAGGTTCAGGTAGCTGCCGGCGATGTAGGCATCAATCGCACTTCTATAATGAGTATCTGAGCTCAATGTCTCCCCTCCATTATTTGCCAAGTTGAGAGCAATCTGGAGGCTCTCGAGGTCATTTGCCAGGACGGCGTAGTCGCCCAGTCGTGCCCAGTAGTCGTCGTCAACTTTGTAGTACTCTCCGAATGTTGTCGAAATGGGAGTCTGGCCCGCGTTAAATAGGTTCCACTCCTCAGCCGTCAGGGCCACTGCCCCAATCATGGTTACATCTTCGGCCAGTGGGCCATCGTGCATCACGGCAAGGGTGAAGGTGTCTCCGTTCAGAAGCTTCTGTACCAAAAGTGAGACACGAGGATCCTCATCGGCGTTTGTACCGCTCTCCTCACCAGCAAGACCCAAGTAGCTTGTGGCTAAATTAAGATATGTTTCCGCTACCTCTTTTAACTTGCCATGAATAGAGATCTCGAGTGTTCCAATCGTTTCTTTGGGTAAGAAGTCTGCCGGAGTCGAGGTCGCTGCAGAAGCACCTACCGGAAGGAGAAAAAGTGCCACTGCCGACGTAATGAGGAGTCGTTTGTACATGTAAAAAAGTGGGTAAGGAAGCTAAATGTTTAGAGCGAACTAATAAACTCATCAAAGAGGAATGCGGTGTCTACCGGTCCCGGTGTTGCTTCCGGATGGAACTGTACCGCGCGGAAGGGGAGCTTCTTATGGCGGATTCCCTCGACTGTTCCATCGTTAATATTTTCCATCCAGATCTCCCAGTCTTTTGGGAGGGTTTGCGCCTTTACTGCAAAGCCATGATTCTGTGAGGTCAGGTAGCACTTCTTGGTTTGCAGGTCGATGACAGGCTGGTTCTGGGCGCGGTGGCCGTACTTTAGCTTGTAGGTTTTTGCTCCGGCAGCGATCGCCATAAGCTGTAGGCCCAGACAGATGCCGAAGGTTGGAACTTTTTTTTCATAAGCTTTTTTAATGAGCTCGTGAGTGGCAGTGAGTTGTGCGGGGTCCCCCGGACCGTTTGCGATAAAGAGGCCATCGAACTTATACTTTCCGTTCCAGATATCATAGTTCCAAGGAACGCGGATGACATTAACACCTCGATCGAAAAAGCTGCGAAGAATGTTGTTTTTCATCCCCGTATCGATCGCAATAATTGTCTTTCCGCCCCGCTTTTTCACGATGTACTCTTTGGGCTTTTTGACCGAAGCCTCGCCGGCGAGGTTGCTCTCGTTCGGGTCAGCCAGCTTTTCAATGGGCTTTGCTCCTTCCTGCACAAGCTGGCCCAGCATTACTCCGTGCTCGCGCAGTTTTTGTGTTAGGGCGCGCGTGTCGATGCCGGTTATTCCGGGAATGCCCTCTTGCTTCATCCAGTCGCCCAGGCTCTGCTTTCCGTTCCAGTGGTTGAAGTCTTCGGAGTACTCTGAGACTACGAGGCCCCGTATGCTTATTTTGTTGCTCTCGAAGAACTCCTTAATTCCCTGTGAATCCTTCTTGTTTGAAGAAACACCGTAGTTGCCTACGAGTGGGTAAGTTAAAACGAGGATCTGACCACTGTATGATGGGTCGGTCATGCTCTCGGGATAGCCCACCATCCCGGTATTAAAGACTACCTCACCCTGTGCGCCCACCGCTGCTCCGAAGGGTTTTCCTGAAAAAACTGTGCCGTCTGAAAGAATAAGTCTCATAATATCTCTATGTTGGTCTTAATGAGAGTATAAAACTCCGCTCGAAAAAGCAATCCGCATAAACGTCAATCCGACTCCTTCAAATGCTATTGCGGAATATCTCCCCGACCTCTTAAACTATAAAACAATGGACTTCACCGGCGCAGATATTCTCAGCATCAAACAGTTTAATAGGGGGGACATCGAGACCGTTCTGAAGACTGCGGCTCGCGCTGAACCTTTTGCCCATAAGGAACGGTGGAGTGACGCACTTGATAAGAAAATGATGGCGGCCCTCTTTTACGAGCCTTCAACGCGTACTCGGCTTTCTTTTGAGAACTCGATGCAGAGGCTTGGGGGACGTGTTATCAGCGCCGTAGGAATGGAAAACTCTTCACTGAAAAAAGGTGAGACCCTTTATGATACTGGGCGCATGGTTGAAAACTATGCTGATGTTATCGTGATGCGGCATCCTGACGAGGGATCTGTCGCAAAACTGGCTGAAGGAGCGAATGTGCCGGTTATCAATGCCGGGGACGGTTCGGGCGAGCACCCCTCTCAAGCCCTCCTGGACCTCTACACTATGCAGAAAGAGCGAGGTAAGATCGACGGCTTGAAGATAGCGATGGTGGGAGATTTGAAATTCGGGCGAACAGTTCACTCACTTGCGCTGGCGCTTTCACACTTTGATGTTGAGCTCGTCTTCGTCTCCCCGGAGGAGCTTAAGATGCCCGAGCTCGTTAAGACAACGTTACGAGAAGCTCAGATTTCTTTTGAAGAAACCGTTGCAATGGAGCCGGTACTCTCCCGGGTTGATGTCTTATATATGACGCGTGTGCAGCAAGAACGATTTAACGATCTCGCCGAATACGAAAAGTATCGTGGCCAGTATGTTCTGACCAATGAGTTGGTGAGACACCATAATCCCGAGCTGACCATCCTTCACCCGCTTCCACGAATCTGGGAGCTTGAGCCCGATGTCGATCAGCTTCCCGGTGCCGCCTACTTCCGCCAGGTGCACAATGCTGTCGCCGTTCGTATGGCGCTCCTCAGTCTCGTTCTTGGTAAGCATCTCTAATCGTTCGTCATGGCTTTTGATCTTCTTCTAAAAAACGCCACACTCGTCCTCCCGGATGCTCTTCTGGAGGGAGATTGTGCGATTGAGGGTGGGCAGATTGTCGATATCGGAGAACTATCGGGCAAGGCAAAGCGTGAGATCGACTGTACCGGAAAGGTTGTTCTCCCCGGTGTGATCGACATGCACGTTCACTTTCGCGATCCCGGCTATACGGAAAAAGAGGACTTCTGGACCGGCTCTCAGGCCGCAGCGGCTGCGGGTATTACCACTGTCATCGACATGCCCAACACCGAGCCGCTCGTTACTACGATTGAGGCCCTCGAGGAGAAAAGGAAGATTGTTGAGGCCAAGTCTCTCGTGAACTTCGGTCTCTATTTTGGTGCGACTGAGACGAATCTCGACGAGGTAAAGCGGCTTAAAAATGTCCCCGGAGTTAAGGTCTGCACAGCTCACACGACGGGGGATCTTCTGGTGACCAGTGACAAGGTTTTGGGCGAGCTCTTCAAGCTTGATCACCTCTACATAGTTCACTCAGAGGACGCTGCTATCCTTGAGGCAAATCAGAAGAAATATGCCGACTCGACCGATGTCTGCGACCACTCTCGAATCAGAAGTGCCGAAGCTGCGATCAAGTCAACTAAGCGCATTTTGGCGCTCGCAAAAAAGTACGACACGCGCGTTCATATTACTCATCTTTCAACCAAGGGAGAGGTCGATGCACTCGCAAAGGCTAAAACCGACCGTATTACAGCCGACTGTACGCCTCACCACCTTTTCTTCACCGAAGAGGTCTACGGCCATTTTGACACCTTCGTGAAGGTAAATCCGCCGCTTCGCACGGAAGATGATCGCGAGGCGCTGTGGCTTGCCCTCAGCCAGGGTCTGATTGATGCCATTGCCACGGATCACGCACCTCATACGATTCAAGAAAAAAGTCTGCCTTTCCCCAAGGCCCCTTCCGGAATTCCCGGGGTTGAGACACTTCTCCCTCTCTTGCTGGATGCCGTTAATCATGGCGAACTTGCCCTTGAGGATGTTGCCTACTTTTTGGGGCAGGGGCCCGCGCAGATTCTCGGACTTGGTTCAAAGGGGCGTATAACAACAGGGAGTGATGCCGACCTCGTTATCGTTGATATGGATGAGGAGCGTATTCTCGAAGCCTCTCATCTACGCTCTAAATGCGGCTGGTCGCCCTTCGAAGGTCTCCAGATGAGGGGCTGGCCTACTCATACGATTATTAATGGGCATGTTGTTTACGAAAACGGCAAGCTCAATGAGGCTTTTCGCGGCAAGGAAATTACGTTAAACTAGGCGCAGATGGCTGATCTTTCGGTAAACTTCTGTGGCGTGACATTCAAGAACCCTCTCGTTCTCGCCTCGGGTATTTTGGGTATAACCGCCTCATCGTGGCGTAATGTTGTTCGTAATGGTGCCGGTGGGATCACCACGAAATCGCTCTGGCTTAATGAGCATCAGGGCCACCCAAATCCTGTTATCATCGCCAACGATCACTACATGCTCAACGCTGTCGGTGTTCCCGATGCCGGTGTTAAAAAAGCCGAAGAAGAGATCAGCCTTTTTTTAAAAAAGCGCGGAGCTTCCAAGCCCCCGCTCATCGCAAATATTATCGCCGGGAGCGTTCGGGACTATGGCGTGATTGCTGAGGAGATTGGGCGCATGAAGCCCGATATTCTTGAAGTTAACATCTCCTGTCCGAATGTTGAGAGTGAGTTTGGGACACCTTTCGCTTGTGTTGCAGGCGATGCCGCTCGCGTTACAAAAGAGGTGAAGAAAGCTCTCAAGAAGGTCGCTCCAAAACTTCCCGTCACCGTTAAACTCTCACCCAATGTCGAGAACATCGTTGAGATTGCCAAGGCCGTCGTCGATGCCGGAGCCGATGGGCTCACCGTTATGAATACGGTCGGGCCGGGAATGGCCATAAATATTGAGAGCCGCACGCCGATCTTGGCTAACCGTGTCGGCGGGTTGAGTGGTCCTTCTCTAAAACCTCTCGCCGTTAAGTTTATCTACAGCATTCGTCAGGCCCTTCCTGAAATCCCCATTATCGGAACAGGTGGAGTGCTCACCGGAGAGGATGCGATCGAGATGATGATGGCCGGTGCAACACTTGTGGGTATTGGAACGGGTGTCTACTATCGCGGGGTCGAGGTCTTTGGCCTTGCCGCTGCCGAGATGAACGCCTGGTGCACTGCCAACAAGGTCAAAAAGTTGAGCAGCCTTATCGGAACCGTAAAATAACTCTATGAATAATTTTCCTCTAAGCGTGCGTATCAAATCCAAGGTTAAGGAGACTCCCCTCGTGACGACCTTCACCTTCGACTATCCTCATCGAGCCGAGCCAGGCCAGTTTATCAACGTCTGGCTTCCCGGCGTCAATGAGCGCCCGATGAGTATCGCCTTTGATGATGGTAAGGCTTACACCATTTCAGTTGCTGCCGTTGGTGAGTTCACGAAACTTCTCGGCAAAAAAAAGGTTGGCGATATGCTCGGGATCCGTGGTCCCTATGGCCAGGTATTTACCTGGAAGCCTAAGCAGCGCATCGCCATGCTTGCCGGTGGATACGGTGTTGCCCCACTCTACTTTGCCGCTTCTCGAGCTCTTAAGGATGGCTGTAAGATAGACTTTTTTCATGGAGCACGAAGCAAGGACCATCTTCTTTTTGCCCAGCACGTTCCGAAGCTCAAAAACACTCGCTATCTTCCTGCAACCGACGATGGCTCCGCGGGCTTCCACGGCTATAATGTTCAGGCTTGGCAGGAGGAGCTTTCAAAGGGTGTCGCCTATGACTTGGTGATGACGTGTGGCCCTGAGGTTATGATGAAGGTCGTTTCCGATCGAGCCTTCGAGTATGGCATCGATGCCCAGATCTCGGTTGAGCGCTATATGAAGTGCGGCTTTGGCGTCTGTGGAAACTGCACCGTCGATGACCTTGGAATTACCACATGTCAGAAGGGGACCGTCATGCCTAACGAGACCGTTCGCAAGATTAAGGAGTTCGGGAAGTATCATCGCGATGCGGTCGGACGAAAACATCTCTACTAATAATTTTTACTTTTATGGATTACGGCAGGACAGTTGCGGAGAGCCTTCTTGATATCGGTGCGGTTAAGTTCAGTCTCAACCCGCCTTTTACCTGGTCGTCGGGGATCAAGTCGCCCGTCTACTGTGATAATCGAAAACTCATCTCGTTTCCTCATCACCGGGATATTGTCGTCCGCGGCTTTGTCGAGAAGATTAAGGAGCTCGGGCTCAACCCGGAAGTTATTGGAGGAACGGCAACTGCCGCTATTCCCTGGGCAGCCTTTGTAGCCTACGAGATGGGGCTTCCCATGATCTACATCCGCCCGGAAAAGAAGGCTCACGGAGCCGGCAAGCAGGTCGAGGGAGTGCTCGAAGAGGGCAAGCGCGTCCTTATCTTAGAAGACTTGATCTCGACCGGTGGCTCTTCACTCAACTCAGCCAAGGCAGTTCGTGAAGAGTCTTCCGCACTTGTTACCGACGTTATGGCCATTATGACTTGGGGACTCCCCGAGGCCGAGACCAACTTTGCCCGAGCCGATCTAAAACAGACCACCCTCACTACGTTCTTGGAACTGATCTCACTCGCGCAAGAGCGAGGTGTTCTGAGTGCTGAGGATGCCGCCAAGGTCTCCGAGTTCCGCACCGACCCTCACAGTTGGGCCGAGCGCGTGGGAATCGCTTAATAACTTTCACTCAATGAGTTCAAACTTTGCTGACCGCCTTACCGCCGCTATTAAACAGAAAGGAACGCCGATCTGTGTAGGACTTGATCCTCGTATCGAGCAGATCCCCTCATTCATTAGAGATGTTTATCTGGCCAAAGATGGCGAAGAGACGCCCGCCGCTGTCGCCGATACTTTTATCGAGTTCAACAAGGGGATTATTGATGTTGTCGCCGACCTGGTCCCGGTGGTAAAGCCTCAGTTCGCCTTCTACCTCCGCTACGGCTCACAGGGCGTGCGTGCCTTTGAGGAGACCTGTGCCTACGCCCAGCAGGCCGGTCTGATCGTTCTGGCCGACGCCAAGTCTAACGATATCGGCTCAACCGCCCAGGCCTACGCGGAGGGTTTTCTTGGAGCCGACGCTCCGCTCAGCTGCGATGCTCTCACCGTTAACGCCTATCTCGGCGCCGATGGCATCAAGCCCTTTACTGAGCTTTGTAAAAAAAATGGAAAGGGAGTCTTTGTTTTGGTGAAGACCTCCAATCCCTCATCGGGTGACCTACAGGATCGTATCACTGACGGCGAGAAGATGAGTATTCACGAGCTTATGGCTCACTTTGTCGAGTCGTGGGGAGCTGACGAGATGGGAGAGTCCGGCTACAGTTCAGTTGGAGCCGTTGTTGGTGCAACCTACCCGCAGGAGGCCGCCAGACTTCGCGAGATAATGCCTCATGCCTACTTCCTCGTCCCGGGCTACGGTGCTCAGGGAGGTGGAGCGGCCGACGTGAAGCCCTGTTTTGATTCTCAGGGAGGTGGAGCGCTCGTCAACTCGAGCCGTGGCATTATCTTTGCTTGGGAAAAAGATTGCAAGGAACGCAACTACCAAGATTCCGCACGAGAGGCTGTCGAGGAGATGAAGAAAGATCTTGCCTCTGTTCTCTAAGACAAGCGACACTACGCGACGCTCTTCCCTTTGGTGATACGTCGCTGTCTTCGGCAGCCTATTTTCTCAAAGCTCAGTCTCACTCAGCTTGATCCACTCCTCAACGTTGAGCGTCTCCGGCCGTCTCGTAGAGTCGATGCCCGCCTTTTCTACCAGCTTCGCTCCCAGCGTCTTCCTGAGCATCTTCCGTTTGTTTTGGAAGGCGGCGTGAACGAGCTCGAAATAACGAGCTGAGGGCTTTTTTGCTTTTAGGGAGAAGTCGATGCGAACAACCGCCGATTCTACAGAGGGTGCAGGCGTGAAGTTGCCCGGCCCTACCTTAAACAGGATTCGTGGCTTGCCAAAGGGTTGGACGTGGAGGGCCAGCACATTCATCTTTGGCGGTTCTGCACAGAGCTTGTCGGCGACCTCTTTTTGGATGAGGATTACGGCACGTGTAGGAAGGTGAGTGGGATTGTCGCGCACGAAGTGGTCAAGTAGTGGGGACGTTATGTAGTAAGGGAGGTTTGCCACAAGTAGATAGGGTGTCGTCGGTGGTGGTAGCTCCAGTGCATCTCCTCGGATGAGCTCCAAGTTTTTCGCCTTATCAAAATCGAGCTTTAAAAAGGGGAGTAGCTGGGAGTCTTTTTCTATAGCAGTAACCTTACCGGCTTTTTCCACCAAGTACTGTGTAAGTGCGCCCTTCCCCGGTCCGACCTCAACTACATGATCGTCTTTCGTTATCTCTGCAGCCTCAACTATGCGTTTCAAAATACCTTCGTTGTGAAGGAAGTTCTGACCGAGCGACTTTTTGATGAAGAACTGTGACATGGCTTATTCAGGTGAGGAGTTTTCGTCGTGCGAAGAACTTGCGTGTCTCCTCAAATAGTAAGACGGAGAAGCTCGCGACCGTTATCATGAGCCATTCTGTGCCGCTCATTGCAACCGTGCCTATGTACTTTTCAAGGAACTCCCACTGAACGAAGAATATGGTGAGGAGAGTTGATACGAGAACGGCGAGAATAAGATAACGGTTGTTGAAGAAGGGCATGGAAAAAACCGACTCAATCTCGCTGCGGCTGTTAAAAGTGTGGACCATTTGGAGCAGAGCGAGCGTTGCAAATGCCATTGTTGCTGCCTCGAAGTAGAGTGGTGAGTCCGGCTCTAGCGGCTGTCCGTAACTCCACCCTAGGTTTGAGAGGGTCCAGATAAAAGCGCCCGCGGTTGCCAGTCCAATGACACTTCCGCTCAGTACAAAACGTGTGAT
>PFRX01000017.1 GCA_002788775.1 Candidatus Peregrinibacteria bacterium CG_4_9_14_0_2_um_filter_53_11
TTTTGTCTCTCCGTAGAACATGCGGTTTTTTGTGTAGAAGAGGAAGAGGCGCTCCTCGGCGCGCGTGCAGGCAACGTAGAAAAGGCGGCGCTCTTCTTCGAGCTCCTCGGGCGAGAGCATACTTCGGGAGTGGGGAAGAATACCTTCCTCGAGACCGGCAATAAAAACCCAAGGGAACTCGAGCCCCTTGGCTCCGTGCATGGTCATGAGCGTGGCCGAGTTGTCCTTCTCGTCGAGCGAGTCGATGTCGGCAATCAGCGAGACCTCTTCCAGGAAAATATTGAGTGAGAGGCCCGGTGCGAGCTTGTCATATTTTGAAGAAACCGAGATCAGCTCGGCGATGTTTTCGAGTCGGGCTTCTCCTTCAACACTGCCATCATCCAGCGACTTCTTGTAGCCACTCTCGTCGAGCGTGTACTTGATCATAGCCGAGGCGGTAACCTCGCGGCTGCGGCTGCGGAGGCGGTCGATAAGACGGGCAAAGCGCAAAACTTGTTCTTTCTTTGGTCCGGTCAGCTCCTCGATCTCCTCGGCTCTGCGCATCGCCTCGTAAAAACTGCAGAACTTGATCGCGGCAAAGGTCTGAATCCGCTCGACTGTCTTGGGGCCGATTTTACGTTGCGGTGTGTTGATAATTCGTAAGAGTGCGACCGTGTCGGCGGGATTGGAGACGACGCGAAGGTAGGAGATCATGTCTTTAATTTCTTTGCGCTCATAGAAGCGGATGCCGCCGATGATCTTGTAAGGAATTCCCATACGCATGAATCCCTCCTCCATCGCTCGGGATTGTGCATTGGTTCGGTAGAGGACGACGAAGTCACGGTAGTCGGGCTGCTCGTGCTGGCGAACGGCATCGAGAATCTTCTGGCCGATCACCTCGGCCTCGTGCCGCTCATTTTCGGCCAGGTAAAGCTCGGCCTTGGCTCCCTCGGTGCGCTCGGTCCAGAGCGTCTTTTCGCGGCGCTTGCGATTCTTGGAGATGACGGCTTGGGCGATGTCCAAAATGGGCTGAGTCGAGCGGTAGTTCTGCTCGAGCGTGATGATCTTAGCCTCGGGATAGTCTTTCTCGAAGTCGAGGATGTTCTGGATATTTGCGCCGCGCCAGCTATAAATCGACTGGTCGTGATCGCCAATTACATAAAGATTTCTGTGGCGGGCCGCCAGCAGGTTAGTGAGGAGGTACTGAGCCTGGTTCGTATCTTGATACTCATCGACGTGGACGTAGTACCACCGCTCCTGGTACTCCTTCAGGACCTCGGGATGTTTTTTAAAAAGCTCGACGGTACGCATAAGAATATCGTCAAAGTCGACGGCGTTGTTTTTCTTGAGACCTTCTTGATAGGGACCGTAGAGGCGCGCCACCTTCGATTCGAAGTACGAGGTAGCCTGAGCCTCAAAGGCGGCCGGTGTGATCAGCCGATTTTTTGCGTTGCTGATGTGGGCCAGGACGGCTCGCGGATTGAGCTCTTTGGGATTGATCCGCTGCTCCTCGAAAATATGCTTCATGAGCACCTGCTGATCCGAGGTGTCGTAGATGGTGAACTGGTTCTCGAAGTCCAGAAGGTGGATATGCCTTCGTAGAATTCTGACGCAGACCGAGTGAAAGGTCCCGATCGTCGGCAGCTGGCTGGGGTGAACGTTTCCCTCTCCGCCCAGAAGTTTGATGATTCTGTCGCGCATCTCCCCGGCCGCCTTGTTCGTAAAGGTAACTGCCAGAATGTTCTCTGGCGGGATGTCGTGCTCGTTAATCAGGTAGGCGATTCTGTGAGTGAGTGCGCGGGTCTTTCCCGAACCGGCGCCGGCAATAACAAGCACCGGTCCCTCCGTCGTCACAACCGCTTCTTTTTGCTTCTCGTTGAGTTTTTGCAATAAAAATTCGCTGCCCATGGACCCACAGAATACGGAAATAATCTGGGGCGGTACAGCGAATTTTATTGCGCGTTTATGAACCCGGGGGCCTAGTAGTGGATTACAATCGGCCAGCCGATTTCGGTAATTTCTGAGAGGTCTGCTGCGTCCTCATTCAGGAGGCGGATGCAGCCGTGTGAGACGCGCTGGCCGATGTGGTTGAGCGCCTCTTCCCAGAAGACACCGTTGTCACTCTCAAGATAGGGGAGAGCGTGGAAGCCGTGACCCCACTTTGTGAAGCCCTGCCACTCCGGCATGCGGTAGTGAGGCCAAGCTTTACCGATGCGAAGTTCTTGTTTGTTTATGATCGAAAATCGGCCGACCGGGGTAGGAGTCTTGAAGCTTCCGGTAGAGGACAGGTACTCTCGAACGACGACCTCGCCATACTTAACGCGGGTTATCTGCTGAGAGAGGTCGACGTCAATGTAGGGTGCGCCACTCAGGTCGAGTGTGGAGGCGGCGCCGCTGTGGTTCAAAAGAAATGCTGAGCGTGCAAGATTTTCGTGCGGCCCGCCGACATTAAAGAGGACGTTGGCGGTAGCCTCGCGATTTTCGAGCCAGGTTTTTCCTTCGATAACCGGCTGGAAGTACTCCTTATAAAGGTCGGGAGTTGTGGGCAGAGTGCTTTCAAAGCGGAAGGTGGCAACATGTCCGGGGTCGACGCGGGCCTCCTGCATTGCAATTCGATTTGGTCCCTGCCAGCCTGTGTTCTCACCGTTTTCAAAGAACGAGCTCTTGCGGTCGCGCTCACGAGCGGTTCCGAGGCGAACAAATGGCTCTGTCACACAGTCACTCGCATCACCGAACCACGGCACGTTACCGGTATTTTTCAGGTAGAGGGCGCTGGCAATCGTCTCGCCGGGGGCACCTTTCTTATCGAGCTGAGTTATAAGAAACTCACCGGCATACTCAACCTCGTCGGGTCGGTCGTATGAACATGAGTAAGGCGCGACCTCGATCTTCTCGAGCTCCGCAACCAGAGTCTTACTGAGAGTCGGGGCGCTCGCTCGCTTTCGGAGGAGGGCTCTATAGGTCTGTGGCTCTGACTCATCTTCGCTCTGCATAACACTGGCGGCGAGGCTCTGAGCGCTCAGGCCGACACTGAGACTTCCCACTGTGAAAACAAGTGCGAGAGCGGCGGCCAAGACGAATTGTGTTTTTCGGAGACTCATATGGTTTGTATTTTTTAAGGATACTTCCCATTAGTTTATCATAAAAAAGGTATTGACTCAACGCCAAAATATTTCATTTGTAGGATGCGCGGCTCTGCGCTAAGTGCTATCCTACGTACGCCTAGTAACAACTTACACGCCTATGTCGGGTCATTCAAAATGGCATCAAATTCGATTTAAGAAGGGAATCGCCGATCAGAAGCGTGGAAAGGTCTTTACAAAACACGCGCGTCTTATCGAATCTGCGGCGCGTCAGGGGGGCGAGCCCGATATGAATCCCGGACTCCGCATGGCTATTGATAACGCCAAGGCGGACAACCTTCCCAATGACAATATCGACCGCGCCATTAAGAAGGGAACGGGAGAGCTCAAGGATACCGTTCAGATGGAGGAGGTGGTCTACGAGGGCTTCGGTCCCGGCAAGGTCGCCTTTATGATCGAGGTCTACACCGACAATCGCAATCGTGCAAATCAGGCTGTGCGTACGCTTTTTATGAAAAATGGCGGGAATTTCGGGAGTACGGGAGCCGTGAGCTTTATGTTTGATAGAAAAGGAGAGATCGTCGTGGCGAGCCGAGGTGATGTGGACGAAGATGAGCTCGAGATTATTGACGCGGGTGCCGAGGACGTCCAGCCGACCGAGACGGGTTTTGTTATCTACACCGCCCCCACCGAGTTGGGAGCTGTTCGCGATCGCCTCATCGCAAAGGGCTTTAATGTGAAGGAGATGCAGCTGACCTTTGTCCCCAACGTCATGGCCGACATCGCCGAGCCCGAGAAAGGCGAGAAGGTCTTGGCCCTCCTCGAACTCCTTGAGGATGAGGATGAGGTGACCAACGTCTGTATGAACGCAAACTTCTTATACGAGTAGACGGGGCGTTGTGGCTTAGCTAAGGCTTTCCGCCCTCTCATTCCAAGCCCCCCGGCGGTTGTTATTATGAACTCAAGCGCCGAAAGTTGTCGGCGGCCCTTGACTGTGAGCGCATACGCATATACTATGTGAGCGTGGACGCACATCTAACTCCCAAAGAACAGCAACTTCTCTCGTTTATTGAGCAGTACCAGCTCGAAAATGGCAGCTCGCCGACCGTGCGCGAGATGCGCGAGTATATGCAGCTCAAGTCGGACGGGTTTATCGTTCACTGTATAAAATCACTGGAGAGTAAGGGGGCGATCGAGAAGGGGGACACACCTCGAAGTATAAGACTGCTCCCTTCCGTCTCAGCACGACTCCAGGGTGAGACGGTTAAGCTTCCCGTAGTGGGGACCGTCCCCGCCGGTAGCCCCGTTTTGAGTGAGGAGTATATCGAGGACTGGATGACGCTCGACCAGGGCCAGGTAAAGGACCCGGACAACTCATTTGTCTTAAAAGTGCGTGGCGACTCGATGATTAATGCCGGTATTTTCGAGGGCGACCATGTGATCGTCTCTCGGAAGGAGGAGCCGCGCAACGGTGATAACGTCGTCGCCCTTGTCGATGGTGGCTCGACGGTGAAGCGTTACGTAAAGACCAAGTCGGGCAGCTACTACCTCCACCCCGAAAATCCGGACTTCCCCGACATATACCCCGAAGAGAGTCTGGAGATCCAAGGCGTCGTCGTCGGCCTGGTGCGCTGGTTTATGTAAAGGCGGTTTGTTTTTTTGGGGAAGTATCGTATGATTGTGCCGCTTTTTTGTTTTGCCCGCCTGCCGGTGTATCGAAACGATACACCGGGCGTCGTCACCTTCTACTGCGTATACAAGTATCCGCGATCGAAGGCTCCTAGCCGGTGTAGCTCAGTGGTAGAGCAGTCCCTTCGTAAGGGAAAGGTCGGAGGTTCAACTCCTCTCACCGGCTCCAGTTGGAATTTAAAAAGAGCTCGCCACAGTGTGACGAGCTCTTTGGAGCTATCTGCCAACAAGACTAGGAAAACTTGTTGTAGAGCCAGGCCAAAAGCGAGCCGCAAATCCATCCATCGATGAAGCCGAAGACGAGGCCAAGGAAGGCTCCGCCAACGCTAATATCGAAGTAGGGATAGATGTCAGCAACGAGTTGTAGAGACGAGCGACCCCAGTCGAGAGAGGCCAGTGAGACCACCAGCGTCCATAAGAAAAGGCCGACTCCCCAGAGGACGCCGGATGCCAGGCCCAGGCCTTTAACGGATAGCTTATGCATAAAAAATGGGTTAAGAAGTGATGATCTGTTAATTATACACCATTGTGCCCAAAACGCGATTATGGTAGTTTTCTGCCTTGCAAAACGACTCACCATTTCCATCACCCTATCCACCGGATCCTATCCCTCGCGATGAGCGCAAGCAGCAGGAGGAGGATGCGCGTGAAGTTGCGCGCCTGATCGCGGAGAACTTTGTCGAAGCTGAACCGACTGCCGAGCCTGACGCTAAGATGGCTGAGAGGGAGGGCGCTGAGCCTGCTACGAGCATGCCAAGTCGGGACAAGGCTCCGGTTGCCTTGGGGGAGCCGATTGAGGGGGTCGAGGAGGAGGACTGGAGCAGCGAGCTCATCCCGGACGAGCCCGAAGGTGCCGCGCCTTTAAAGCTGATGGGGTTTGACGATATCTCGGAGCGGTCTATGAAAAAGCTCTTTCTTGCGGCCGCCCTTGTCTTTTTTGTCTTATTGATGGGAGTTACTCTTCTCTTGAGTTGGATCAACTCAGCTCAAGATGGTCCTCCGATGCCGCCGCCGATCCTGCAGGAAAACCAGCAGCGTATTGTGGCCGAGTCGGGTGGTGTTGTGCAGATCGAGGGGCTTACGCTCACGATTCCGCCGAAGGCTCTTGAGAACGACACGATATTTACGGTAACGCGCGAACCGCTGGCCGCCCTGACTGATAACTACATAATTCAGCCTGAGGGGCTGCGTTTTCTTAAGCCCGTTCAGATTGAGCTGCCCTACCGGCCCGCCTATCTGACCTCTAAGGAGACGACCATAATGGTGCGCTACTTCCTGCCGGGTGGCCGTGAGGTAGAGCTCCCCTATACGATCGACCGTCAGCGCAAAGTGCTGAAGAGTTCGGTGATGGAGCTTTAGTAGGCAGCTCGATCTGGCTCTGAACTTCCGCTACAATGTCCTCCGAACGCCACTGCCTTTTAAATGTTCTCCGGTAAATGTCAAAAAAAATCACGCCGATGATGAGCCAGTATCTGGAGCTCAAGGGGAAGTATCCTGACTGCCTACTGTTTTTTAGGCTCGGGGACTTTTACGAACTTTTTGGTGATGATGCTGTGGCCGGTTCGCGGATACTCAACCTCACTCTGACTAAGCGGCATGAGACGCCCATGTGCGGAATTCCCTACCACGCTTTGGACAACTATTTGGGGCGGTTAACCAAGGCGGGAAGAAAAGTGGCTCTCTGTGAGCAGCTCTCTGACCCCGCACTCCCCGGGATTGTGAAACGAGACGTCGTGAGGGTGATTACCCCGGGGACGACGCTCGATGAGCGCATTCTGAGTGACAAGTCGCACAACTTTATTGTGAGCATTGTGAGGAATGGGGAGGTTTTTGGTCTGGCTGCTGTTGACCTGAGTACCGGCTTGTTTCTTGCCGCGCAGCCAACCGGTGAGCAGGCGCTTAACGCTGAACTGCAGCGGCTCGAGCCTGCCGAGTGTATTGTGGACCAGGCAGCGAAGCAGCTCCCCGAGTCGCTGAGGCAGTTCGATCGGCTGCCGGTTTTTCCTCACCAGTTTTGGGAGGAGCCCGAGGCCTTTTTATCTCGGTTTTTTGCCGTTAAGGATATGCGCGGCTTTGGTATTAGTGATGAGGAGCAGGCCCTTGGAGCTGCAGCCCTTCTGCTCAGCTATCTTAAAGAGACGCAGAAGTGTGAACTCAAACATATTCGCCCACCAAAGCTGATTGCTCACCGAGACGAGATGCTCCTGGACGATGTGGCGATCCGCAATCTGGAACTCGTCGCGAGCCTTCGCGAGTGCGCTCGCGAAGGCTCGCTCCTCGCAGTTATGGATAAGACGGAGACCTCTATGGGTGCTCGTCTCCTCAAGCACTGGCTGCTCAACCCCTCAACTAAGAGGGCTCTCATAGAGCGGCGCCTCGACGCTGTTGAGGAGGTTAAGAAAAACTACGAGCTCAAAAATGGCCTGGGCGAGCTCCTGGCCACGGTCCTCGATATCGAGCGTCTTCTTGCACGCGTCTCACTGGGGACAGGTAATGCGCGTGACCTTCTGGGGATCGCTCACTCACTCTCGGCGCTTGAGCTTTTGCAGAACGGTCTCGGGGGAGCTCAGTCGGAGCTTCTTCGCGAGCTGTCCTCACGTGCAGCGGCCCTCACCTCGCTCAAGGAGCTCGCACAGCTGATCTCGACGGCTCTCGTTCCAGATCCCCCGATCTCGATTCGCGAGGGCGGGCTC
>PFRX01000019.1 GCA_002788775.1 Candidatus Peregrinibacteria bacterium CG_4_9_14_0_2_um_filter_53_11
ACTCGACGGCCGCTACTACACTAAGGTACGCCAGCTCGAGCCCTACTTTTCGGAGTATGCCTTGATTCGATACCGACTTTTTGTAGAGTTGGAGTGGTTTATCTTTATATGTAATGAGGTGAAGCTGCCGGGAACACGAGTTCTGAAAAAGAGTGAGCTCCAGACAATTCGCGAGCTCTCAACACTTTTCGAGCCCGCCGATGCTCAGCGTGTGAAAGATATTGAGGCCACGACAAATCACGATGTGAAAGCGGTCGAGTACTTTATCAAGGAGCACTTCAGAGCCTACCCCGAGCTCGACAAGCTCGCAGAGTTCGTCCACTTTGGCTGCACCTCCGAGGACATCAACAACGTCGCCTATAACTTGATGGTTAAAGACTTCGGCGCCAAGGAGTACCTCCCCCTGCTGGCCGGCCTGATCTATGAGCTTCACGGAATGGCTCTTAAGAACAAGAAGGTGCCGATGATGAGCCGAACCCACGGGCAGTCAGCCAGCCCAACAACCCTGGGAAAAGAGCTGATAAATGTAGTCGCTCGACTCGAGGGACAGCTCAAACTGCTCAATCAGATACCGTACACGGGAAAGTGGAGTGGCGCTGTGGGCAACTTCAACGCACATCTCGCCGCATACCGCACACTGGACTGGGCGGGGATCTCGGTCCGCTTTCTAAGCTACCTGGGACTGACACCAAACCCCTACACGACCCAGATCGAGCCCCACGACAACTTTGCGGCTATCTTTGATAACGTCGCACGGATCAACACGATCCTCATCGACTTCTCACGCGACATGTGGAGTTACATCTCTCACGGCTACTTCAAGCAGACGCTCAAGAAAGGCGAGGTAGGATCGTCAACAATGCCTCACAAGATCAACCCGATCGACTACGAAAATGCCGAGGGGAATCTGGGCGTAGCCAACGCGCTCCTGAGGCATCTTGCAGAGAAGCTCCCCATCTCACGTATGCAGCGCGACCTCTCAGACTCGACCGTCCTCAGAACCATAGGAACAGCCGCTGGACACACCGTCCTGAGCTACAAGAGCCTGATGAACGGACTGAAGAAAGTCGAAGTGAATCAGGCGGTCCTAGAAGATGATCTGGACTCAAACTGGGAGGTGCTCACTGAGGCGGTGCAGACCATCCTCCGAAGACAGAAAGTATCGGGAGCCTATGAGCAGCTCAAAGAGCTTAGCCGAGGCAAAAGACTCACCTCAAAAGCACTCGCCTCATTTATTAAACAACTCAAACTCCCCGCAAGCGACAAGAAGTATTTGCTGAACCTCACACCGGCAACCTATACTGGCCTGGCAGCAAAGCTCGTCGAGAGCTACAAGCTCACCATCTAACATTACTCACCACATGATTCTCTCAGACGTAGACATTCGAAAAAAAATTGAGACCGGAGATATTACCCTCGACTCCGCGGACAACGGCCACCACAATAATATCAACGCCTCTTCGGTTGATATCCGCTTGGGAAAGTCCTTTAAGATCTACAACCACACGCACCTGGCGATCTTGGATCCGCTCAACCTGGAGACCTTCCACCAGGCTACAAAGCTGATCGAGGTAGATGAGGGGGACGCCTTCATAGTGCAGCCCGGCGAGTTTGTCTTGGGTGTGACGATGGAGACGATCGGAATCGGTGATGACTTGGTCGCCCGTGTTGAGGGACGCAGCTCACTCGGCCGCCTCGGCATTATCATTCACTCCACAGCGGGCTTTGTGGATGCCGGATTTAAGGGAACGATCACTCTTGAAATTACCAATATCAACCGTATGCCCGTCGCACTCTACCCCGGGATGCGCGTCTGTCAGCTCGCTTTCGAAGAGATGAGCTCGGCCGCAAGTATTCCTTACTCGAAGAAGGGAACCTCTAAGTACCAAGGTCAGCAACTCCCGCAGGAGAGTAAGCTCTACGCCGATCCGGAGTTCCACGAGATTCTCCTCCGACGACGTCAGCGACGCGTCGACTCGATGGCCACCGCAACACCTGCCACACCGGCTGGAACCCCCGCGGCCCCTCACGAGGGCAACACCGGCTCCTTATAAGAAAAACGGGAAGTTGTAGACAAATCTCACCGAAAGGGTAAACTACTTCGAGATGAATGAGTCGTTTTCATTTGGACCGGTTGACCCAAGACAGTCATTCCCGGAGGTGGAGAAAGACGTCCTCGATTTTTGGCAAAGAGAAAAGATTTTCGAGCGCTCGGTAGAACAGCGCAAAGACGGTCCACGGTATGTTTTTTTTGATGGTCCGCCCTTCGCCAACGGCCTCCCACACTACGGACACATCCTCGCGAGTGCACTCAAAGACGCCGTAACACGCTACTGGACCATGCGCGGCTTTTACATTCCCCGCGCCAACGGCTGGGACTGCCACGGCCTTCCGGTTGAGTACGAAATTGAGAAAGAGCTTAAACTCGCCGGACGCAAAGAGATTGAAGAGATGGGAGTCGAGAAGTTCAACGACGCCTGCCGGGAGAGCGTCTTCCGCTACACCGCTGAGTGGGAGGTGCTTCTTCGAAGAATCGGACGCTGGGTAGATTTCGAGAACAGCTACGCGACACTCAACAGTGACTATATGGAGTCGATCTGGTGGGTCATCTCCGAGATCTGGAAAAAGGGCATGATCTACGAGGGCCACCGCTCGATGCACATCTGCCCACGCTGCGAAACTCCGCTCTCGAACTTTGAGGTAACACTCGGATACAAGGATGTTGCAGACCTCTCGGTCACCTTCAAACTTCCCGTTGAAGGTAAAGCTGAGACCTACCTCCTCGCCTGGACGACCACGCCGTGGACCATCCCGGGCAACGCACTTCTCGCCGTTAATCCGGAGATCGACTACGACTACGTCCGCGTCTGGAGGAAGGAAGATGGCAGCTATGCGCTGACCGATGAAGAAGAAGCCGGCCCTCTTGTTGAGGAGCAGGTTATCCTCGCACACTCGCGCGTTGAGAGCATGATGTCGGCCGGGAAGAAGGGGAGCTACAGACATGAGCTCGTCTCTACCGTAAAAGGCTCAGAGCTGGCCGGACTAAGATACGAACCCGCAACCGCTTATTACAAAGACTGGGAGAACGCCTTTAGGGTTGTTGCCGATCCACTGGGCTTTGTCACCGATACCGACGGTACCGGAATCGTCCACATCGCCCCGGGCTATGGTGACGATGACATGGAGGTTGGAAAGCGAGAAGATGTTGCACCGATCATGCACGTAAAGATGGATGGGACCTTCAAAGATGAGGTTACCGAGTATGCGGGCCGTTTTGTAAAAGACGTCGAGAATGAGATAGCTCGACAGCTCCTTCAAGCCGGCCGACTCTTCCGCAAAGACCCTCTCAATCACAGCTATCCACACTGCTGGCGCTGTGACACGCCGCTTCTGAACTACGCTACAAAAGCGTGGTTTATTCGCGTTACCGAGATCAAAGACAAGATGCTCGCTAACAACCAGAAGATCAGCTGGGTTCCCGAGCACATCCGCGACGGGCGCTTTGGCAAGTGGCTCGAAGGAGCCCGCGACTGGAACATCTCACGCAACCGCTTCTGGGGCTGCCCCATTCCGATCTGGCAGTGTGAGTGTGGAAATCAGGCCGCGATCTCATCGGTCAAGGAGCTCAACGAGCGTGCACTCAAGAAAACAACCCTACTTTTGGTACGTCATGGGGAGGCCGACAACAACATTCAGGGCATACTCAACAGCGATCCTACCAAGGAGTACCACCTCACCGAAAAGGGAAGGGAGCAGACAAGAAAGCGAGCCGCCGAGCTCGCAGAGCGAGGCGCGAGCGCCATCTACCACTCACCACTGATAAGAACGAGCGAGACGGCTCAGCTGCTGAACGAGACGCTCAACGTCCCGACTCTTAAAGCCGACGAGCGCCTTCGTGAACACGGCCTGGGGGGCTGGGAGGGCTGCAGACGAGAGGAGTACCTTGAGGCCTTCTCGGACATCCAGGATCGCTATGCAAAGAGCTTAAAGGGAAGTGAGACCTTTAAACAGGTTGAGCAGCGCGTCGCTGAGGCGATCAATGAGATTGCAGAAAAACACCGAGGCGAAACGGTGATTATCGTCGTCCATGGCGATGTTCAACGGGCAGCTGCACGCTATGTGAACCGTCTATCCCATGAGGAGACGTTCGAGATGCTCCCGGAGCATGGCGGCCTCCTTGAGCTCAGCATTGGACAGCTCCCTACAAGAAACAACCAGCTCGACCTCCACAAACCTTATATCGACGAGATCAAACTCCGCTGCGACGAGTGTCAGGGCGAGATGAGTCGCGTCCCCGACGTCCTGGACTGCTGGGTAGAGAGTGGCTCGATGCCCTACGCTCAGCTCCACTACCCCTTCGACAACAAAAAAGCTTTTGAGGAAAACTTCCCGGCCCACTTTATCGCCGAGGGACTCGACCAGACGCGCGGCTGGTTCTACACACTGCACGTCATTGCGACGATTCTCTTCGACGAGCCGGCCTTCCAGAACATCATCGTCAATGGGATACTTCTTGCCGCCGATGGCGAGAAGCTCTCAAAACGCAAGAAGAACTACCCCGATCCGAACCTTCTCTTCGACACACACGGAGTCGACTCTACCCGCCTCTTCCTCTATACCTCAACGGCACCACTTGCCGAAGATGTGCGCTTTTCTGAACAGCATGTCGAGGAGCTCGTAAAGAAGTTCACCCTGACGCTCTGGAACACCTACAGCTTCTTCGTTACGTATGCGACCATCGATGGCTGGAAGCCCGCAAAAGAAGAGGCTAAGCCCTCCGAGAATAAGCTCGATCAGTGGATCCTTTCGGAACTCAACACCCTTGTACGTGAGGTAACCGAGCAGATGAACGGCTATAACCTAACGCGTGCAACCCGACCACTGGTACAGTTCGTTGACATCCTCTCGAACTGGTACGTCCGCCGCAGCCGCCGCCGCTTCTGGAAGAGTGAGAGCGATCAAGATAAGAATGATGCCTACGCCACACTCCACAAGGTCCTGGTGACCTTTTCACAGTTAATCGCACCGTTTACGCCCTTCCTTGCAGACTCACTCTACAAAAACCTGACCGGCGAGGAGTCGGTCCACCTGAGCGACTGGCCTACGGCTACCAAGACGGCCATAGACGAGAAGCTCAACGAAGAGGTACGTATCGTCAGAACGATCGTCACCCTTGCCTTGCGACTTCGCGGCCGCCACACGATCAAGGTCCGCCAGCCACTGGCGCTGCTCCGCCTTGCCCTACCGCAAACAGCTCCTGCAAATCTGGTTGAGGAGTACCGGGAGGTCATCTGCGAAGAGATCAACGTCAAAGATATCTCAGTGGAAGAGGGGAGTGAGCTCGCCCTGCTCCAAGTTATACCCGACTCACGCAAGATCGGCCCCCGTTTTGGTAAGGAGACACAAGAGCTGATCGGGCTCTGTAAAGAAGGCCGGTTCAGTATTCTCGATGACGGGAGCGTGGCAGTTCCCTCAAAAGAGGAGGCGCGCTACACCCTGAACCCCGACGAGGTCAGTATAGGCTATCAAGGACGTGAGGGAGCAGATGTGGAGAGTGAAGACGGTATCCTCGTCAGCCTCGACACGACCATCACCGAGAAGCTCCGCCGAGAAGGGGAGGCGCGCGATCTAATACGACAGATCCAGGAGCTCCGCAAGAAGGCGAACTACGACCTCTCCGACCGCATCTACCTGTCCATTAAGGGAGGCGACAACACCAAGACGACGGTCACCCAGTTCGCCGAACTCATCAAAAAGGAGACCCTGGCTCATGAGATACAAGAAAGCGGTGATTTTGAGTGGGACTCTGAAGAAAAAATGGAGCTCGCTCAAGAAGAGGTGACCATCGGAGTTAGAAAAGCTTAGGGAGTACCAGACAAAACGTTAAAGAAGGCAGAGTCGCACGGCAGGGAAAAAGCCCTAGAGAGAGCCTAGCCTACGGGGGAGGTCATCTGGTATACTTCGGGAAGATGATCCGCTCTCTTATCATAAATATCGTCCTGAATGCTGGAGCCCTCTACGGCGTCCTCTACCTGATGCCCAGCATCAGCTACACTGGGGGGCTGACCTTCTTTGCGATTGGCGGCTTGGTTATGGGAGTTCTCAACTCGGTAGTAAAGCCGGTCCTGAAGATTCTCACCTTCCCGATTCACATTATCACCATCGGCTTCTCGCTTATCCTTCTCAACGGCGTGATCTTCTGGCTCTTCGACCAGAGTCTTCAGATCCTGGCACTGGAGGGAATAACCTTGACAGTACCGACCTTCAGGACGTACTTTTTAGCAGGCTTCCTGTTTGGCCTTATTAACTGGGTCGAACACCTCATAATTCGCAAATAACTCCTATGGAACAATTTCTTACCATCACGCAGATCACCGTCTCAGTCCTCCTAATACTTGCCATCCTAATGCAGGAAAAGGGAGTCGGACTTGGAGCAAGCTTCGGAGGAGGTGGTGAGTTCTATAAGAGCAAACGAGGTCTCGACGTACTCCTTTACCGAGCCACCGTCGTTCTTGCGGGACTCTTCATCCTCACGTCCGTGGCCTTCATCTTCGTGCCATGAGTAGTTTTAACGAGCTGGTCCGTCTCTTTACCACGATGCCGCGAAGGGAAAAAACCTTCGTTGTTATTCTTGTAGTTCTCTTCACCTTCTCTCTCGCACAGTATTTTGTAACAAGTGGAAGGGGAGCTCTGAGCCAAGACGACTACTTCACAGAGGGAGTTGTTGGCCATGTAACCTTTGTAAATCCCTTACTGGTAGACTTTAACGAGACCGACCGGGATATCTCGGAGCTGGTCTTTTCAGGACTCATACGCTACGACCCGGAGGCTAAAAACTTCTACCCCGACTTGGCTGAAAACTTTCAGCAAAGTGAAAAGGGGAGAGTTGTAACGGTTACGCTTCGCAGCGACGCTCTCTGGCACGATGGAGAGCCGGTAACAGCAGACGACGTCGTCTTTACCTTCCGGGACCTCATCCAGAATCCCGCCTTCGCAAATCCCGTACTAAAGAGCACCTTCGAAAGGGTGCAGGTAGAGAAAGTTGACGAGACGATCGTGCGCTTTACCCTTCCGCAAGCCAACTCCTACTTCATCTCGAACTTAACGGTGGGAATCGTACCCCAGCATCTCCTTAAAGATACGCTCGCATCTGAACTCGCCACAGCATCGTTCAACCTTACCCCGATCGGAAGCGGTCCCTACAAGGCTGAACAGGTTAAGCTCTCAAAAGAAGGAGATCTTGTAGACCTGACAGCATTCGAAAACTACTACGGGATTAAGCCGGCACTCTCCAAACTGCGCATCGTAACCTTCCCCGATGAGCGCGCCCTTATCCAAGAGAAGAAGGCCCTTGGCTCCATCAGCAAGTTTTCGCGGACGTCAGAGTGGTACAGCTCACTTGAAGAGGACGAGCGCTTCGCCATCTCCCCCTACACCCTCAACCAGTTCACCGCCCTCTACTTCAACACGCAACTCCCCCTGCTGAGCAGTACAACCTTGAGGCAAGCCCTGGCCAAGGGTCTCGAAAAGGACAAGCTTGTGAGTAGCATTGAAAAACGCATCGACTCGATACAGATTAAGGCTGATCCCGAAAATGAGGCCTACGCTTTCAACCTGGAGAAGGCACGCGCCTCACTTGCCGAGGCCGGCTATACTCGAGGAGAGGATGGCCTTCTCAGAACAAATACGGGCGAGACGGTCAGCCTCAACCTACTAACACTGGATCTTACCAGCAGCGACCTTACAGACTCTATCGTCAAACAGTGGAAAGAAAATCTGGGAGTTGAGGTTGTGGTTACGAGAGCCGAGGGGAGTGAGTTCCTCGACTTGGTCAACCAGCGAAACTACTCGGTTCTCCTCATAAAGCAGAACCTGGGCTATAACCGAGACGTCTACCCACTCTTCAACTCGAGCCAGGCTGCCGTCGAGCCCAAAGAGGGCGAGGCCGCTAAACAGCCCGGGCTCAACTTCTCAAATTTCAGAAGTTTCGGGACCGATGGGCTTACAGAAGCCATTCGCATCGAAGTTAACCAGCCCGATAAGGAAAAACTTCTCAGCGAACTCTCGGCACTTCTGGCAAAAGAAGTACCCGTACTGTTCATCTCAACCCCCGTTTACTCTTACGCAATTGAAAAAGACCTTGCGCCCTTCCCCGTTGACAGTTTAGACTTCCACAGTGATCGATTGAGCATTCTACCGTACCTTACCCCTAACACGTCCGATATACCATGAAAGTAATATTCACCCAGTCAGTCCCAGGCGTTGCTCGCCAAGGAGAAGTTCGCAACGTCAAGCCGGGCTACTTCCGCAACTTCCTTATGCCCCGTGAACTCGCCATTCATGCAACCACGAGACTCATCAGCGAGTGGGAGTCAAAACGCAAGCAGATGGTTATCGATAAGGAACAGCTTCGCGAGCAGTTTAAAGAGATCTCAAAGCGTCTCTCTGAGAAACCCGTCCTCCTAGAAAAGAAAGTTACCAGCAAGGGAACTCTCTACGGTGGCGTAAAGACCAGTGATGTCGCAAAGGCAGTCAAAGAGCAGCTGAACATAGACCTTCCCGAAGAGTCTATCGTAATATCAGAGCCCATTAAGGCCGTCGGCACTCACAAGCTTCTCGTACACCTCGAGCACAAAGTTGAGGCAAAGATGCAGCTCAAGGTTGTTGAGAAAAAAGCCTAAGGTATGCCTGATCCGGGGCCCATTCTCGCACTCGATGTCGGCGCAAAACGTGTTGGTTACGCGGTAACCGACCCTAGTCAGCAGATCGCCTTTCCGCGAACCTTTTTGCTACGTCAGCCCAACAAAGACGAGGCGCTCATTGAAGAGATCCGCCGACTTGCCCTCTCAATCAAAGCCGTCCTTTTTGTTGTAGGCCTGCCACTCGATAGTGAGAACGAGGAAGGGGAACGTGCACAGGGGATTAGGCTGCTCGCGGAAAAGATAGGCGCAGCCTGTGAACTTCCCCTGGCTTTTGTTGACGAGTCGTTCAGCACGCAGGAGGCCCGGGCACGCATCCCTCTAAAGCGAGACCGCAAGAAGAAGGGGAGTGACGATGCAATCGCCGCGCAGATAATCCTCGAGCGCTATCTGGCAGGACGCGAGGAGCTTTAAACGCGCTAAACAAAAAAATAACCGTCTCACCTCTGTGAACGGCCTAAGATCTCTTTGGTTGCGGAGGCAGGATTCGAACCTGCGACCTCAAGGTTATGAGCCTTGCGAGCTGCCTCTGCTCCACTCCGCAGGCAAAGTGTACACAGTATTTGCCTCTTGTTCAAGAGGTGTCTATAATAGCCCCGCCTGTTTAGTGTGCCAGGGTAGCTCAGTTGGTTAGAGCGTGGGACTCATAAGCCCAAGGTCGTCGGTTCAATTCCGACCCCTGGCACCATTTGGTGCTGCCTAGAGGGTCTGCTGATAACAACTCTCACAGTAGACCAGATCCGTTGCTTGGGGAGGATAGGGAGCCTGAATCTCAGCACGACACATACTGCACTGGCGCGCCCATAGACGGTGAGGGTTACAGAGTGCGAGGCGCCTTTTATAGCGACAGTCGGCACAGCGACGCGGTAAAGAAAGGTGAAGCTGACGGTAAAGCTTGAGCTCCTGCTCGATGATCTTATAGTTCTTCGCACACTCGCTACAGACAAGAATCTCGTTGAGAATACCATCGGATACGGATTCGAGCTGATCGGGGAGGGTGAGGGTCTGAGGCAGATAGTGGCGCTCGGGTGAATCTGACCACGCATAGCCTCGGCTGACCGCCTCTTCACGGGTTAAGGGGTAGTAGGCGTGGGCAACTGTATCGTTATAGGGATAGGGAGAGAGGGCAGTGGGGAAGAACTCGCCATACTCACCATCCTCACGCATTTTCTGAATAATACGTGCACGGAGCTCACGATACTCTTCCTCGGGATAAACTTTGTTAAGCAGGGCATAACGACTTCTCCTGAGCGAGATACAGCCAAAGAGATCTGAACTGTTGTGACAGCTGTCCACATACTGCACGGCATCAACATCGTAAGAGACGTGAGCGGCAACTGTCCGCTTGCCCCTATTGCAGCCGTGAGACTCGTACTGGAGCTCACAGTCATAGGCGGACTCGGTCGTGTCATAACAGTCCTTCAGGTACCAGTTGATGTAACAGTAACGACAGTCCTCCGAACCGACAATAGAGTAGGAGTCATGAACATTTTTGGATTTTTCGATGAAGTCACCGAAACAGTTTTCACACTGCGTGATGTTCTGAGCTTTTCTAATGGCCCGAGTGTGAATGAGATCTAAAAACTGCTGATAGTAAGCCTCATAGACAGCTGCCGAGCTCAGGGAGAAGGAGGCGCGCCACTCCTCATAGGCCTCCTTGGTATAGGGCCTATTGAAGATGTAGTAACGCTTGTGACGAAGATTCGAAGACATAAAACAGTCACTGCAGTCCTTGCAGTCATAGAGAAACGCCGAGTCGCGGCAGTTATCAGTCAAAAAAGTCTGAATGCAGTTGTAGTTATCGCGCGACTGAAGGTTCTCGTAGCACAGCTGCGAGCGCTGTACATTCATGCAGTCAGCCACATCGCTACAGCTATCAATGAGGTTTGAGTAGTAGACATTTTCGGCGCTGATCGCATCAACCGTCAGATAGCACTCCTTAATCTGCTCCGAGTGATTATTGAACTCGGCATTGTGGACGTTTTTCACATAGAGCGCGAGGCGCGGCACAAGGTTCTGAAGCTCTGCATAGTTTTGAAAAAACGTCTTACTAAAATCATACTCACGACCATAGGCGAGTGGGTTCCAGCGATCACTCCACCAGCAGTCAGCACAGTAAACGGGGAAGGGGACCTTCTCGGGATAGATCGAGACGAGCGAGCGGGCACACAAGCTGCAGAGACGACGGTAGAGGGTCCGCTCATTCCGCCAAGAGAGGCGACGCTGCTGACGACACGGCGGGCAGTGGGTAGGCCCGGGAACACCTATCTTCTTATAATAAGCCTGATCCTCAGATGGGATGGGGAAGTCCAGAGAGCATGAGCTGCAATGAGTCATAGGATGAGGTAAGTGCTAGTAACCAACCGAGAAGCGCTCACGGTCAAAGAAAAACAGGTACCATTTTTTGGGATTGCTCAGACTCTCGTAGTACTTCTGAGTGTGGGCGTAGACACCCTCGGTCCCGTCTGCAAGCTGAGAGGATGGGTCCCCGGGAACGAGCACTATAACCTCCTCACCCGGACGGATCAGGCCAAAGTTCTGCTTGGCGATTTTTTCCTTGTAAGCCTCGGAGCGGTAGTACTCGTAATCTTCAATCAGCTCGGTATTTTCCTGGGCCAGCTTCTCATTTTCAAGGGTTGCCGTCTCGATGAAACGGTCAACTTGATAGCTCTTGTAAAGAGAGGTGCTCAAAACGTAGAGCATGTAAGCGAGCAGGACAAACTCAACGATTATGACGATCTTGGTGGTGCGACTGATATGTTCATACGCCATCGCTCTTAGTATGTGGCACGAACGATCGCATTACAAGACTCAGACGGGTATACTTGCTGCGGAATGAAGACGAAGACGATACATACCGCACAGACGATACACTGCATTGGTATTGGAGGATCGGGCCTTGGCGGCCTCGCCGGTATTCTCTGTGAGCAGGGAAAAACGATAAGTGGAAGTGATGAAGGAGTCACGGCGCGGACAAAAAGTCTGGAACCGCTCGGCACGCCAATCACGCTGGGGCACAGGCCGGAAAACCTTCCCAAAAATGCAGAGCTGGTCATCTACTCACTAGCGATCCCCCAGGACAACGTCGAGCTCATTGAGGCGCGAAAACGAGGTCTCCCCACCCTAACGTATCCCGAAGCTGTGGGCCAGCTGACTCAGAAGTATAGGACGATCGCGATCTGCGGGACTCATGGCAAGACGACGATCACCGCCCTCATCGCCAAAATTCTCATCGACGCCAACTATGACCCCACGGTAATTGTGGGGAGTGAGCTCCGCGAGCTCGAAAACCGCAACTTCAGAACGGGCAAAAGCAAACTCCTGATCCTGGAGGCCTGCGAGTACAAGCGAGCCTTTCACTCCTACCACCCAAATATGATCGTGCTGAGCACGCTTGACTACGATCATGTCGACTACTATCCGGACTTCACCTCCTACCTTGAGGCCTACAAGGTCTTCGCCAAACGCCTTCCCAAAGATGGGTGGATTTTCACAAACCTCGACGACGACGATGTCCATGAGATGCTCAAATCTCTGCAGCGCGAACACTTTCCCCTCTGCAACACCTTCACCTTCGCGAGCAACTATGCCGTGAGTGACTACTACCTCAAGGACCATGAGCTGCACCATAAGAACGAGCGGCTGGGAACCCTCAAGCTGAGCATCCCGGGCCTACACAACCGCATGAACGCTCTGGCAGCCTTCTCTCTGGCGCACACGCTGGGCGTCGCACCACGCATGATTCTGCGAAGCCTAAGGCAGTTTAAAGGAACCGCCCGACGCTTTGAGACCAAGGGGAAGATGGGCACGACGACCATCATTGATGACTACGGCCACCACCCGGCCGAAATCAGAGCGACACTTCAAGCGGCCCGAGAAGCCTATCCCAAAGAAAAAATATGCGTCGTCTTCCAGCCGCACCAGTACAGCCGCACAAAACATCTGATAGACCAGTTCGCGGCGGCCTTCAGCCTGGCCGACGGGGTGATTATCCCCAGTATTTATGAGGCGCGCGACTCGGATGAAGATAAGAAGAGCATGTCAGTAAAAAGACTCGTGGCTGAAATACAAAAGTACCACAAGAACGTCCGCGCCGGAGATGGTCTTGAAAATACAGCACAGTTTTTGAGAGAAGACACCCCCCACTACGACGTCATAATAACAATGGGTGCGGGCGATGTCTGGAAGGTGGGGGAGGCGCTTCTGAAAAAACCACAAAAGAAACTGCCCAGCAAGAAGAGCCCGGCTTAACAACGGACGAGCAGCTCACTAAGCTAGAGTGCACGCTTCCAGCTCGTACCGTCGGAGGTATCTTCAATAATGATCCCCTTGTTGTTGAGCTCATCACGAAGCTGATCGGAGCGAGCATAGTCCTTTGAGGCGCGAGCCGTCAGCCTCTCATCCAGCAATGCCTGCACCTCATCATCTGAGAGCTCTGCAGCCGAAGCGGAGGAAGCTGAGTCCAAAATATCGAGTAGCCCCAGGACGCTGTCAAAGCGCTTAAAGGTCTCGCGCGCACAGCGCACTTCCTCTTCAGAAAGAAGGCCCTTGCTCATGGCACCATTTAACGAGCGAATAAACTCGGCGATCGCAGCCAAAGCGGCAGAGATGTTCAGATCGTCGTCCATCGCAGTTCTAAATGCCTCTTCTTGTTCGGCAATCGACTCACAGTAGGTACCACCTACAGCAGAGTCGGGCTTATAAGAATCGAGCTGGCGTGCAAAGCCACGTATTCTCTCGAGGCCGTTTTTCGCCTGTTCCAAAAGCTCATCGGAGAAGTCAATCGGCATGCGGTAGTGAGTCGAGAGAAGAAAGTACCGAACGACCGCAGGATGGTATTTTTTGAGAATATCCTTAATGGTAAAAAAGTTGCCCAGCGACTTACTCATCTTCTCTGAGTCGACGCGGATATGCCCGTTGTGCAGCCAGTAGCGAGCAAAAGGCTTGCCCGTTGCCATCTCCGCCTGAGCGATCTCATCCTCGTGGTGAGGAAAGATCAGATCGATGCCTCCACCATGAATATCAAAGGTCTCACCCAAGATCTCGGTACTCATCGCACTGCACTCGATGTGCCAGCCGGGACGCCCCTCCATGCCGGCCGGCCCCTTCCAAGAGGGCTCACCGGGCTTGTGTTTTTTCCAGAGGGCGAAGTCGAGCGGATTTTCCTTCTTCTCATCGACCTCAACGCGAGCGCCGGACTGAAGCTCCTCGAGCTTCTGCCCCGAGAGAGCTCCATAGGTGGGAGAGCGGTCCACGCGGAAGTAGACCCCGTCATCGGCAACATAGGCGATCTCCTTTTTTAGCAGCTGCTCAATGAGCTCAACCATCTGGTCGATATACTGGGTTGCTCGGGGCTGGTGATCGGGTGGCAGAACATTAAGCGCACCATAATCGGCGGCATACTCGGGAATAATCTTTTCGGCGAGCTGTGCCTCGGTGATCCCCTCCAGCTGGGCGCGCTTTATCATCTTATCCTCAACATCGGTAATGTTACTGACAAACGTAACATCATAACCGCGATAGACGAGGTAACGACGAATAAGATCGAAAGCGACAGCCGAACGAGCATGGCCAAGATGACCGACATCGTAAACCGTCGGGCCACAGACGTACATTCCCACCGCCTTGTCACGGAGCGGAGTGAACTCTTCTTTTTTGCGAGTGAGGGAGTTGTAAAGTTTCATGCGCTAGATAACACGGATTAGAATGCCGCGAGCTATATCTATGACGAAGTAGGCGACGATCGGCGAGAGATCAAGAACTCCGCCCACAAGAGGCAGATGCCGCTTGAAGAGGTTCAAGATAGGATCGGTGACACTGGCGACAAGCCGAGAGAAAGGGTCATCTCCGCCGGGCTTCAACCAAGAAAGGAGGACGCGAGCAAAGATCGCGAAGATGAGAAGGTTGGCCAGAATGTTAATGAAATTTTCGAGAAAAGGTCTGAGCATACGCTCGGTAGGATGCCAGATTCTCCGAAAAAATACCACCGCCTAGGTACGCTTTTTACGCAGACGGCGAAGACCGGCAGAGCCCACCAACGAGGCAACGACCATCCCAAGAACACCGGGGCCATCCTCGGGGATAGCGTTTGGCGTAGGCATATCGGGAGGACAGGGAGAGGGATCACACAAGACCGGAACACCCGTCCCCTCACCGGCACGGGCGGCAACGGTGTCACTCAGCAGATCACTCTCATTCCCATTCAGGTCTACAGCAGAGAGGCGGAAGGAGTAGTAGGCACCCTTCTGAAGATCGGTGATCTCTGCGACCGTCGTCGTCCCCTCAGTATCAATAACCGAATCGAGCTCATCAGGATTGGGGCCAAAATAAATGCGGTAGTGATCGATGCCAGCCTCTGCTTGGGCCGGGTCCCAGGTAAGTTGGACACCTGTCGCCGTAGAAGAGAGACGAACATTCGTAACCTTGCTGGGAACGACAAAAGAAAACTCGCCACCGGTCTGAAGACCCGCATCAACGCGGACACGCCCTACTTCGAGAGCCGGCGCCACATTCCCCACGCTATCAGTAAGAATGACGTTCACAGTGTAGTCTCCTTGAACAGTCGGAGCGCGAAGCTGCCCTACGTAAAGGGCCGGGTTATCTGCGGATGGATCAAGATCCGTGATGTAGTCACCGAGCGTCGCCTGAATCGCATTGAGATCAGGGTCACTCTGAACAGTGATCGTCGTAACTCCACCGGGAGCAACAGCCCGATCTGCGATCGTCACACTTTCGATCTGGGCTGGAGTCGAGTCGATAGTAACCGAAACGACCGTCGACTGAACCCCATTGCTCTCGGCGCCAAAAGCATGACGTCCATCCACCAAGAGAGAGGTGTTATAGGTAAAGCGACCACTACTATTAGACTGAATCTCGGCGATTTGCTGGCCGTTATCATAAAGTTTGACACGAGTATTGGGAAAGGCCTCCCCTGCAATTTCGAGCGTGTTGACACTGTACGTTCCCGTCGCAGGCTTGGTAATACGGACATCACCGGAGCCGAGCTCACTACCCGGAGCAGCTACCTGAACATTCACGCGCCCCGTAATAAGAGTATCGGACTGATCCGCAACGATAAGCTGCTGCTGCCCAACAGTCCTAAAGGCCAGCCCCAGATCAAAGGTCTTGCGCCCTTGGTCGCTGGCACCAAAGGTATAGGGAGTGGGAAGCTCCGCATTTACATCGGTAGAGGTAAAGATAACCGTCCCACTATAACCGGCTACGACTTGGCCATGTGAGTCGAGTGCACTAACTCTAAAGCCCAGACGATCATTGACCGAGGCAGAGGCTGGAAGATTGTCTATCTGGAACTCAGACACCTCTCCAACCGGGCTCGCCTGAGCAAGAAGAGTGGGCTCCGAGTCTCCACCGATGGCGTCAGCCAGGGAGATTATAGAAGCCTGGGCCAAGCTGGCTCCACCTTTATAGCGAGATGTCTGCTTACTCAGTACAGGATAAACCTCAAACTGTGTGCTCGAGGCTGTCCCTTGAAGTCTAAGCTGATACACTCCCACCGTAGTAAGAGCCGAGGCGCTGACCTCAAGACGCGCATCCCCACTGGAGCTACTCATCGTCGTCAGACGGCTAAGGTCACCGTGCGGCCCGCGCATCAGCAGGATGAGCTCTTCGATAGCAGGAGCATTCTCAATACGTATAACGGTTCCAAAGTCCTGGATCGTATCATAGGCGCTGAGCTGAGGCTGTGCCGCGGCATAGAGCGCTGTAGGAAGACCCGCAACCATGAGGAGGAGCACCCCGAGTGAGATGAGTCGCGAAAGAAAAATTGAGCTTGATCTAGACATAGTCCCTTTAGAGTTCTTTTGATTTAAATCATATTATTCTACACTTTTTTTTAGACGGCGGGAAGGCCCATGTGTATACTAGAAAACAATAGGAGTGCTCGCGTCAAGCACTTGTCACTGAAGGGAAAATAGTGTGAAAGCTTCTCAAAGAGATGAAAAATTGCTATACTTAGATGATAGTTTTTGAAATTTATGGAAACTCAACTACCTACCACTTCGGCACCACTGCCCAATGGAGAGCAGACTACACCGATCGCCCCGGCGACGAGCGGCGCGTCAGAAACAGGTGCAGCTACACCACCACCCGTGAGCTCTCCTGAAGCTCTTCCCGTTGCACAAAAGCCCGCGGAGCCGGTAAAGATAACCATTACTTTGCCGACAAATGCCTACTTTATGTCGGGAATTCGAGATTTCACGCTGGCGCTCATTAAGAACATGACGAAGTTCCCCGAACAGTGGGCCTACCGCTTCCAGTCTGTTGTGGATGAGCTCTGCAATAATGCCATCGAACACGGCTCGGCTCCGGGCAAAGAGATAACCGTGATCTTCCTCCAAAACGACGAAAAGTCGGTCCAGATTATGGTGGAGGACTCGGGAACGGGTAAAGATAAGTTTAATGCCGCTCAGCTCCACGAACTAGTTGCACAAAGACTACAACCTGACTATGCTTTTAGCGGAATTCGAGGCCGCGGTCTGGCAAAGATAGTATCTGCCTGGACGGATGAGCTCACCTTCACCGACCTCCCGACGGGCGGCATTCGTGCGACAATCACCAAGCGACTCGACGATCCCAAAATGAACGATCCAACAGCTCTCCCGAGCACAGATCCCACTCACGTACTCTTAACAAACTGACCTAATGGCTGATATCAGCATCACAACAGAAGATATCCCTTCAACAAATCCGGCAAAAGCAGTAAAAATGCTCCACTTTACGGGCCAGCTCGATGAGAGCAACGTTGATGAGAAGTCCAAAGAAGTATACCAGCTTATAGAGGCGGCCCAGGGCCCACTCTACTTGATCTTCGACCTTGCCGGGCTAGAATACATGAACAGTAAGTCGATCGGATATCTAACAGACTGGTATACAAAACTCAGTGAGAAGCAGGGCGGAATCGTCCTTGCCCAGGCTCGCCCAAACATTCTCGACATCCTTCAGGTTGTGGGAATTACACAGCTCATCCAGTCCTACGCCACCATTGAGGAGGCCAAGGCCGCTGTGATCCAGTAAGGTCCTTACAGACGCTCCCTATGAACGAGTTCATTCCCATTATTGCGAGTGTCATCCTCGCGCTTATTCCAGTTGTGATCTGGCTCAATGTTATTCAGGAAAAGGGTGAAGATCGTAGCATTTACATAAAAACCTTCCTTTTTGGAACGCTCTCTGTCGTCCCGCCCTTTATTCTGATCTTTCTTTTTGAGCGCTATCCCGAACTCAACATCTACTCGATCATCAACACGAGCGTCGAGCAGCTTATCTATGTGGCTCTCCTGACAAACATCGTTGTCGGAGTCATTGAAGAGATAGGAAAAAACGTCATCGTCAGAATAACCGACAAGCGCCACCCCGAGTACATCCAGACGCTCAGTCGGGCCCTCAAACTCAGTATCTGCGCGGGACTTGGATTCGCCTTTGCTGAAAACATCTTTTACTTCTACTCAATCTGGGTAAATCCCTACTACGGCACAGGCGACCTGGTGACAACCTTTATCTTCCGCTCGATCGTAACAACCTGTGGGCACATGGTCTTCTCAGGAATCTTTGGCTACTACTTTGGGGTCGGAAAGTTCTCTGCGGATATCACCGAGTTTGCGAAGTGGCAGGGACAGAGTCTGGGATTCGTACGCTGGATAAGCCGCCTCACTGGACGCCTACCCTTCCAAGTGGTACGTGAGTTCCAAAACTTTAAGGGGCTGTTCATTGCAATGGGAATGCACGCCCTCTTTAACGCCTCACTTGATCTCAACAACAAGCTCTTCGCAATTGGTATTGTCGGGGCCGGAGCCGTCTACGTCTTCTACCTCATGAAGACCCGCTCGGGCCGCCTGCTTTTCAGCGTTATAAAGAGGCGCGGCTCATCAATGGCCGCCCGCGATGAAGATGTCGTCCTGGAGCTCCTAGGCATGTGGACCAAAGAGGGGCGACTGGCGGAAGTCATGCAGATCTGCGATCGTCTTCTGGAGCGCGACCCGGACAACAACGTCGTTAAACTTTTCAAGGCACACGCCGCCGACAACCAGAAGCTCAAAGAGGCCTACACTGCCCTCAAGAGCGTCTTCGCAAAGTCAAAACAGCAACAGCCAGAGCCCGCGAACCAGGCGACTCCCTCGCCGACACTCTCTCTCGAAGACGAGAAGATTGTCCTTGAGTCGATGGGCATGCTCTATAAAGAGGGGGAGTACAAGAAGGTACTCGAGATCGCCAATCGGCTGATGGCCCGCAATCCCAACAGCAGTGGAGCTCGCGTCCTCCTGGAAAAGGCCCTCGACAAACAGAAGATCGATAACGCCTTCAACTCTCTTTCCAAACTTTTCGAGGACGACCCAAAACCCGATTCACCGGTAGGCGTCTGATTTGGTATACTCAGCTCATGCGGCAACCAAAAGTGGCGATCGTCTGTGACTGGCTGGTCTCCCGAGGTGGAGCCGAGCGTGTTATCAGTGCGCTCGCACAGCTCTACCCCCAGGCACCGATCTATACCTCTATCTACAATCCGGAGGCGCTGCCGGAGTTCAGCGAGCGCGAGGTCATCACCTCCTACATTCAGAAACTGCCTTTTGCGAAGAGCAAGCACCACCTCTACCTCCCGCTGATGCCCACAGCCTTCGAGCAGTTTGACCTCTCGGAGTACGATATCGTCATCTCGAGCTGCCACTCCTGTGCCAAGGGAGTCATCACCAAGCCCAGAACTCTCCACATCTCCTACTGCCACTCTCCCATGCGCTACCTCTGGGACAGCTGGCACGAGTACTTTGCGAATTATGGGATAAATCCACTCCTCAGGAGCACGGCACGCCACCTTCTCCACAAGCTACGAATCTGGGACAGGCTGGCAGCGGACAGAGTGGATAAGTACCTCACGAACTCACGACACGTTCAGGAGCGCATCCAAAAATACTACAGACGAGAATCAGAGGTCATCTACCCGCCGGTTGAGACTCAGTTTGCTATCAAACCTGAGCAGGGACAGTACTATCTTGCGGTTGGACGACTGGCCCCCTACAAGCGCTTCGACCTGGTTGTCGACGCCTTCAATGAGCTCCAGCTGCCCCTTGTGATCGTCGGAACCGGCAAAGAAGAGGCTGCACTTAAAAAGAGAGCGGGGCGCTTCACCACCTTCGTGGGGCAGGTTTCCGATTCAGAGCTGAGGGAGATCTACAGTAAGGCAACGGCCTTCATCTTCCCACAACTCGAGGACTTTGGCATTACGCCCCTCGAGGCGATGAGCTCGGGCAAGCCGGTTATTGCCTATGGCAAGGGCGGCGCACTGGAAACGATAGAGGAGGGGATAAGCGGCCTCTTTTTTGAGGAGCAGACGCCGGAGTCACTTAAGGAGGCTGTTATTCGGTCACAAAAGATAAACTGGCAGGCCGAGAAGATCCAAAAGCATGTCGAACGTTTTAGCCGAGAGACTTTCGAGCGGGCCTTCAGCAGCTATGTGAGTAAAGAGTGGGAAGAGTGGAAGAAGACCATGGCCTAATATACCGCTTACAAAAGCCATAACTACAGACTATGGAGTACGCCGGATTGGTGGGCTGCTCTCTTTGGTGATGAGGTGAAAAGACTAGGGCTTGACAAATGCACTACTTTTGGTCTATTATCACTCCTTCATTATTTTTCACCCAACTTGTATGGCTTATATCAAGCGAATAATCAGCGGTCTGGTCGGTCTTGCACTGCTGAGCTCAACAACGGCCGCACTTGCAGGAGCAGGTGCACTGGTCAACGTTACCAACGCCACCTCGGCGTTCAATCCACAGAATGGCCCTGCAGCAATCAGCTACACGGTCAGTGGAGGGACAGCCTCGGGCGTCACCATTAACATTTACGGCCTTACCAATGCCACCGGACTGGCGCAGTCCTGCAACCAGGACCCACGCCAGCTCGTCGACACGATCGAAGGGCCCGTTAATCGCTCAGCGCGTGTCCAAGCATACAAGGCAAATTGGGATGGGAAAAGCCGCACGGGAACCTCAGTTCCCGACGGCTTGTACTGCTACCGCCTCGTCTGGGGTGGTCAGCCGGCAGGGGCAACACCTCTTCGCCAAGGTATTATCCGCGTCGACCGAACCATTGCTCGCGCCTCTACTCCTTCAAGGCCCAAGGCCCCCATCGTTAATGGAGGAGGGAGTGGAACGGGTGGAAGCGGTGGCTCAAGGGGCACCGGAGGATCCGGCGGAACACCAAGCGGAGGTTCAAACTTCTGTGGAGGATCACTCATCACCTCAGCAAACCTCATTAGCGCCTCAGCCAGCACCTCAACTATCAACCCAAGTGTTGCCGGAAGTGGGACTGTCTCAATCACCTACCGTGCCAACCAAGACCTCGCAAACGGCCTCGCACTGTACATCCGTGATGCCAATGGCGTCGATGTTGCAACACTGTTCAGCACAAATGACTGCATCCCAAGAGGAACCAGTGTCACCAAGAGCTGGAACGGCCGCGACTACCATGGAAGCATCGTTCGTGCAGGTAACTACACTTATGAGTACCTCATCCCGGGCCGCTTTGGCTCGATAGCGAGCGGCTCGATCCGCGTCATAGATGACAACGGCGGATTCAGCCAGGCAAACCTCACTCACTATGCAGACCCACGCGTCTTCGACCCAACTCAGGGCGAGATTACGACAATCCACTACACGGTCAACCGCACGATCGCGACAGGTGTAACCGTCGAAATCCGCTCGGGCTCCCCCAACGGTACGCTCGTTAAGCAGCTGAGTGCAACGAACCGTGCAGTAACTCCGGGCGCTTACTCAACAAACTGGAACGGCCGCCTCGGCTCAACGTCGACAATCGTAGCTGATGGAACCTACCACTACGTCTTCATTACAAACGGTGTAGTCTTCGGCAACGGAACAGTTGAGGTACGCCGCGGAGAAGTCACTCCAACTCCAACGCCAACAACCACCATGGATGTCACCAACGTCCACGCCTCACCCTCGATCTTTAATCCGACACAGGTCAACAGCTTCCTCCGCTTTACCTTGAATCAGCGTGCTCGTGTCACTCTCACCGTTCGCGATCTTCAGACGGGAGCGACCATACGCAGACTCACAACTTCACAGCTCTTTAGCTCCGGGCAGCACTCGGTAACCTGGAATGGCCGACAGACCGATGGGACCTATGCACCAAGTGCGACCTACCAGTTCACCGTGAGCGCCGAAAGCACAACTAACGCCACAAGAGATAGTGAGACGGGTATTGTAACCGTTACCGGCACAACTTCTAATCAGGAGGCTCCCATCATCACCAATCTTGGTGCAACACCAAGCCAGGTAAACCAGGGTGAGATCAGCACGATCCGCTTCAGTGTTAACCAGAACGCACGGACCGATCTGACAATCTTCAAAGACAGTACAGCCGTCCGCCACCTCTTGGTAGCGGGCAACGGCAACAACGCCTTCGCCAACGCAATCGTCAGTGCTCCCTGGAACACGACGCGCGATAATGGCCAGCTCGTTGAGACTGGTACCTACACCTATATTATCGAGGCTCAGAACAGTAATGGCGTCGCCGCCGCCCAGAGTGGAACGATCATCGTAGGCAGCTCAACTCCATCACAGCAGCTTCGCATCACCAGCAACTCGGTCAATCCCTATGAGTTCAATCCGGAGATCGAGAACACGGAGATTCACTTCACACTCAATCAGAATGCGAATGTGACGATCACTATCCGCGACACAAACGGCAACCTGATCGAGAGACTCACGAACGAGCAGTTCTTCGGGGCTAATACCGACCAGACAGCCACATGGAGTGGAACTCACGGTGCCTACCCCTTCCCAGCCGGAACCTACGTCGATGACGGTACCTACACCTACAAGATCACTGCAACCAGCGCGACCTATGGTAGCGACAGTGTAAGCGGCAGCGTCATCGTACGCCGCGGACAGAATGCTCCCGGCATCACCATCAACCAGATTGCTCCTCAACCCTTCGACCCGGTCGTCCACGGCCTCGTCAGCGTAGACTTCACGGTCGTCCCCACACCCACAACACTTACAGCGCGCGTCTACGGCCTCTACGGAGCCACAGGACCTTCCGCAAGTGTTCAGAACCTCAACATCGTACCATTTGGCAGCAACCACTACCGCTTCCAGTGGAACGGACGCAACCCTGACGGCAGCATCGTCCTCCCCGGCTCATACGTCTTCCGCATTGAGGCAAATCTCAACGGACGCGTAAACAGCCAGCAGGGACAGATCCTCGTTGGTCAGTCGGGAGTCATTACTCCTCCCCGCGGACTCGGAGACTGTGGAAACTTCCGCGACGTCTCACGAAACAATCAGCTCTGTGCTGCAATCGACTTCGTCGTCGACCGTGGAATCTTCGAGGGATACCCTAACGGAACTCTCGGACTCGACAACGTCATCAAGCGTGCAGAGTACCTCGCAGTAATCCAGAAGGCCTTCGGATTTGACCTCGAGCCCTACTCAGCCGTCCAGGATGGCGACCTGGGATACAGAGACCTCCGTGGACTTGAGGCCGAGTGGTTCATGCCTTACATCAAGACCTTCTCTCGTCTTGGAATCATGGTAGGATACCCCGACGGCACGATGAGACCTGAGCGCACTATGTCTACAGCTGAGCTCTACACCTCATTCCTCAAAGCCGCACAGCGCGCACCATTCCCAATCGCACGTTACAGCATAGATCCACAGGTTCCGTTCCCACCGTTCGCAGATACTCCACGTCATCCTGATACCGAGTGGTACCTCCTCTACGCAGCCTTTGCCCGCCTTCAGGGCCTCGTAAGCGGAGACTACTTCTACCCCGCACGTGGAATTACCCGCGGACAGGTAATCGAACTGATCTACGCAACGCACCGTAAGGGCCTGATCCGCTATCCCGATCCTATCGCCCCAACACCGCTCCTCCCTATCTAGTATCCTAAGAGTGAGCAGAGAGAGCGCGACCAAGCAGAACACACCGAAAGAAGAGGCCTTCCCATTACGGGGAGGCCTCTTTGAGTCTCACAATCCGCGTAAGATAGGGAAGTCGAGTCTACTTAGCCCGCTCGGCGTAGTCAGTAACGAAAAGTGCCATTGCCGTCGCAACGGGAACCGCCAAGACCATACCCAAGATACCCAAGAGGGAGTATCCGACAAACATCGCAAACATAACGAAGATAGGAGAGATACCGACGGCATGTTTCATTACGACGGGAACGAGCAGGTTGTTCTCAATGAGCTGCACAATATACATAAGAACACTTACCCAGACGATAAGAAGGAGTGACTGGTTAGCCACCATCGGCAGCGCAAGAATCCAGGCGATTATTGGACCCACATAAGGGATGAGCTCTGTAAAGCCCGCCACCAAGGCGATCGTCGCGGCATACTGCACCGTGCCGGTAAAGAGACCGATAATTAAAAGACCAACATACGTGAGAATACCAACGAGGAAGCAGAGAACTACCTGACCGCGAAGCCAGTCACCCATTTTTTTCTTAATCGCCTTGCTCTTCCCCTCAATATAAGGAGCATAGCGAGCGGGAAAGAGAGAGAGAAGGAACTTATCGATGCCGTGCTCATCGATGGTCATAAGGAAGGTAAGCACAAGGACAATGACGGTGTTAAAGAGACCGTTAAAGACTGTGAAAACACCATTGAGGACGTTGCCCGCAACATCAGAGAGCTGTTTGGCAATGTTGAGAAGAACGTCTTTGTAGTTATCGACCGTCGAGATATCAAGGCCCGCAAAAAACTCACTTAACGTAGGACGAATGGGCTCAAGCCAGCCCGGGAGCTCGATCGAACCGTTCACCACATTGGTTATGAGCTCCTGAATTTTTACCGCAAGTTCAGAGATCTGAGATGCAACGACAGGAACGAGATTGGAGATGAAGAGTGCGAGGACCAGGAGAAGGACAAGATAGATCAAGAGGATACCCACAGAGCGAGGAATACGATGTCTCTCAAGGGTGTCGACCAGTGGATCCAGTGCGGCCGCAAACAAAAGTGAGACGAAAAAGAGGATCAGAATATCGCGGATGGAGTAAAGAAAGAAGGTCAGAATAAACAGCAAGATAGCTACTGAAATGACCTTTGCAGCGGTTGATGCCGAGATCGTCACCTCAACCTTCTGAGGTTCCGCGGGCCCCTTGAGCCCGGGAGCGACTTTTTTAGGCTCGGCTGGCTCCGGTTTCTTAAGATCCGCAACACGCTTACCTAAAGCCTTAAAAGTTTGCTGAGTTTTTTGGAGAAACCGTTTAATCATGATTTTGATATGAAAAATAAAAAATGAAGGGGGGAGCTAGCTCGTCAGTGCGATCTGTATAAGATTAACAATGATCCAGCCCGAGAGAGCGACAACCAGACCGAGAAGCGCATGAAAGAGGGTTTTTTTGCCCGACTCCTTATCCTCCGTGATACCTCCAACCACATAACGGAAGCCACCATAAACGACAAAGAGAACGGCGATCAGACCGGCAAGGCCCAAGAGGAAGCTGATAAGATAGGTTATGAAAAAGGGGATCATGTAGAGATGGATCCGCCCCGTCCGAACGGCACAGGCCAAGATGCGATCACGTGCCACGGCCCCACCGTTATCGTTGATGTAAGAAAGGAAGGCATCGTGATCTTGAATGGCACGGGCGATTTTGGAGTCTGTCTTGAGCTGCTCACAGTCAAAACCGACCTCGGGTTTTGGGAGGATGCCTTGGGCGAAAACCGCATTAATAGGCGCCAAAACCAGAATGAGAACGGTCACGGTTATGGCGATGCGGGCTCGTCGCATAAGGTGATTATACGGGAGGTTTCGGGAAAGAGGCAACCGGAGCTTCCCTTATGGCAGTTTTGCCTCTAAACTGTGGGCCTATGGGACTTCCAATGATCGCAATTGTGGGCCGACCGAACGTCGGCAAGTCAACCCTCTTCAACCGCCTAATCGGTAAACGCTACGCAATAACCTCAAAAGTTGCGGGAACAACGCGCGATCGCATCTTCCACGAGGCGATGATGGGATCCTTCACGACAATTCTTGTAGACACAGGTGGTTTAGAGTTCGGTAAGAACTTCAAAAATCTCGAGGAGAACGTCCAAGAGCAGGCGAGAATCGGACTGAGCGAGGCCGACCTCCTTTTCTTCCTTATAGATGCGACTGAGCCACTGACAAAGAGTGATCTTGATGCCGCGCAGCTCCTCCGCAAGGCAAACAAGCCGATTATCCTCATTGCCCATAAAGTCGACAACAAGCTGAGCAAGAACCACATGGATGAGCTCGTCCGGCTGGGCCTAGGCGAGCCACTCCAACTCTCCTCGATCCACGATATCGGCGTCGACGAGCTGATCCGCGTAACGGCGGCACGTCTGAAAACTGAGGGATTCAGTCCCAAAAAGGTAAAACATGGCCCCGAGACACGCATAGCCATTGTGGGCCGCCCCAACGTGGGCAAGTCCTCAATTATAAACGGCATTATTGGCGAGGAGCGACTGATCGTCTCCGACATCCAGGGAACGACGATTGATGCTACCGACACCGCGATGAAGGTCGAAGATAAGGAGTATGTCTTGATCGACACGGCCGGCCTTAGAAAGCGCAGCAAGCGCGGCTTTGGCCTTGAGGGGCTGGGCGGACTGCGCTCACTTCGAGCTATCTCTCGCTGTGACGTCGCCTGCCTCGTCGTCGACTGGACCTCCGGGCTAACCAGCCAAGATCTTCACGTGAGCCAGTACATTCTCGAAGCCGGCAAGGGGATGATAATAATCGTCAACAAGGTCGACCAGATGGAATCTCCCGAGGCCGACCGAAAGCAGTTCCTACGCGAACTTCAGTATAAGATGAACTACGTACCGTGGGCTCCGGTTCTCTTTACCTCGGCGCTCGAAAAGAAAAACCTCAACAAGATCCTCGAGCTGAGCGGAAAAATTCAAGAAGAGCGCAGTAAGAAGATCAGTGACGCCGCTTTCACAACCTTCATCAAGACGACGACGGTGGGACACCCACCAACAAGAAAAGGAAAGGCAATCCGCATCATGGGGGGAAAGCAAACCGACACCTGCCCGCCGAGTTTCACCATACTCTGCAACAAGCCGGAACTCCTTCACTTCTCGTACAAGCGCTACCTTGAGAACGAGCTCCGCCGACACTTTGGCTTTGAGGGTACTTCGATCGAGATCCTCGTTTCGGAGCGCGCACCGAAGAAAAACGCACCCAAAAAGCTCCATGTGAGCAAGCGTGTCATCAAGAGACGAGGCCGCTGATCTCTAATCGCTGAAAGCCTTCCTGAAAGACTCCGCAAGGAATTTTCGGCGATCACGCTCGTGGAATTTCACCACGTCTGCAGTCCATATGTAGCTGGCAGTCTCGGTTTGCGAAACACGCCCAACATAGCGGGCATCGCGCTTGTAGTTGAGGCCTCCAAGCGGACGAACCGAAAGGAGCTCAATAAGACGGGTGAAGTGAGGAGCCGCAAGAGAACGGGGCCGCCGACTCTCACCGGTTAGGGCGAGCGTTTTTTCACGCTGATCAGGACGGTTCCAGAGAGCTACGGCTGTGGGGAAGTAGTCCGCCACCCAGTGAGCATTAGCCTTCCGCCACTCATCAAACTGCTCCGCACCACAAACGGGCTGGGCCGTAACGATCATACTCGCAAGGTGAGGATCAAAGGGAAGAGCGACCTCCCGCAGATCGAGTGAGCGCTGGGTCACAAAAAAGCTCAGGCAGAAGCGCCCCGCACGTTTATTGTGATGGACACGAACACCGCAGAGCTGAGTCAGAGCCTTAAACCAGAACCGCGCCTCATCCATTCGGCCGTCTTCAACAACGACAAAAAGATCAATATCGCTTTTCGGAGAGGCGAGGCCGTGAGCAAGACTGTTGACGACGGCGACCATCCTAACAAAGGGAAGCGCGCTAAAAAGACCGCCAAAACGGCGCACCTTCCTCCACCGCTCCCGGACAAGTGGGGCGGCGGCGCGACGATACTCAACAAGAGACTCAGCTCCTCGGAGAGTATAAAATCCACTGCTCTCGACGATCTCGGGAAGTCGAGCCATCTCCTGAACGACCTGAGAGAGTGTGGGCGTCGCATCCCAGCCGTAGAGATACTGGGCAACCTCGTCCGGGCGGAGAGCCAGCCCCATAAGGCCAAAATAGGTAAGAGTGGCTCTCAGAGCGGAGTCGAAACTAGTCGGTCTCATAGAGCCAGTGTAGAAGATCACTCAGCAATAAACCACTTTTTTATCTCTACAAGAGCGGGCTATACTAAAGAGGTGAAAGAGCTGCTTAAAAACCTCCCCTCTAAGCCCGGCGTCTACAAGTTCAAAGAC
>PFRX01000006.1 GCA_002788775.1 Candidatus Peregrinibacteria bacterium CG_4_9_14_0_2_um_filter_53_11
TTCTGAAACTCCTGCAACAGAGGCTCCCGCAGCTGTAGCTCCGGCTCCCGAGGCCGCTGCAGCCTAGTTTCTTCCTTAAAAATTAAAGGCCCGTCCTCTCTAGGGAGTGCGGGCCTTTTTTGGTGTCGGCCGGAGCGCCCGAGCTCTTTACTCTTAACTATACATTGTGGTATACTAATACTTGATATGGACGAACAAAACACACCATCACAGCCAGTGCCCTCAGCTACACCACCCTCTCCCACTCAGTCGACAGGTGGCGATCATCCTATGGCCGAGCCAACTCAACCAGCCATGAACTCGGCCACAGAGAGTGCTCCCGAGATGCCGCCTCAGACTCAAATGGAAGCTCCCATGTCTAACCAGCCGATGAGCGCTCCTTCGATGAGCGCTGAGACTCAGATGCCCGCTCCTGCACAGCCTCCTGTGGACCCCAACGATACCTTCTTTGCGGCACTGGGCTACTTTGGTCCCCTCTTTATCGTTCCGCTCATCGCTCGGCCCAAGAGTGCCTTTTGTAAGTTCCACGCTCGCCAGAGTATGGTCCTCTTCCTCCTCTTTGTTGTCTTTTCGGTTCTCCTCTTTATAAACTCACTGATCGGCTCACTCCTAACTCTGCCGCTTTTTGCAGTTTATGTCTTGGCTATCTATAAAGCCTATAAAGGAGAGATCTGGCGTATTCCGCTCGTCTCTGCCTATGCCGATAAGATAGATCTTCAGGGGCTTTACGGAAAGGCCGGTAAGGCTGTCGAAGCACTTGGCTCATTTCAGGAGAAGAAGGCCGAGGCTCAGGATGCAGCTAGTGGCCAGACCCCTATGAAGGATGATGGTGAGAGCAAACCTTCCGCTGACTCTGACGAGCAGACGCCTCTACCACCGGCTCAGTCCGCTTAAGCCTGAGGTGAATCTTATTCTTTGTCGATTGTTACGAGGAGATTAGCCCTCTCTCTTTTTCGGAACTCCGCTCTTTGCCGACTGCCGATTGTGGGCTGTTGGGTTTTGACATTTTCCCTCAAACCGAGTAGCATGTCGGCACATATGGAAATTACACTCGATCAAATTAAGGCATTACGAGACAAGACTGGTGTCTCTATCTCAGCATGTAAGAAGGCTCTCGTAGAGGCCGAAGGCAACGAACAGACGGCTATTGAACTTCTGCGTAAGAAGGGAGAGGCTAAGGCAGTTGAGCGTGGCGACCGAGCCACCGGTGAGGGGGTTGTTGCCTCTTACATCCACGGTAACGGCAAGATTGGAGTTCTTCTTCAGCTTGGTTGTGAAACCGATTTTGTAGCTCGCAATGAGGATTTCGTCCAACTTGCCAGGGATATCGCGATGCATGTCGCTGCGAGTGATCCTCTGTACATCGATCCTTCAGAGGTCTCAACCAATCTTTTGGATGAGGAACGTGAGATCTGGAAGGCTCAGCTCATGGAAGAGGGGAAGCCGGCTGATATGCTGGATAAGATCCTCATGGGTAAGGAGACCAAGTTCCGTGACGAAGTTTCACTCTTGAGGCAGCCATACGTGAAGAATCCCGAGCAGACTATTGAAAAACTCCTTTCTGAGGCGGTTCTTCGCTTGGGGGAGAACATCAAAATTGTCGCCTTCACGCGCTATAGCTTCTAATAACTCAGTCCTTAATGGCGGGTAAATCAACTCTGACACAGCGTGTTGACGCGGCTTTTTCTGCTCTGAAAAAGGGTAAGTTGGTTGTCTTGGCCGATGCGGAGGACCGCGAGAATGAGGGGGATCTTATTGGTGCCGCGGAAACCATCACTTCACAGAGCATTGCGTTTATGGCTGACAATGGTCGTGGTCTTATCTGTGCTCCCCTCTCTCGTGAACGTGCGGAGGCTCTGCATCTGGACCTTCTTCCTGCTGGCTACAACCGTCCACTTCAGCACTGCAATTTTACGATCTCGGTCGATGCCGTCTCCGGGATTTCAACGGGTATTTCAGCTGAGGATCGTGCTCGGACGATTCGGCTGTTGGCCGATCCCAAGACAAAACCTCACGACCTTTCCCGTCCCGGGCATATCTTTCCCCTTAAGGCCCTTGATGGTGGTGTTATCGAGCGTCCGGGCCACACTGAGGGGACGATCGACCTTCTGAAAGGAGCCGGTCTGACGCCGGTGGGAGTCCTTTGCGAGATTATGGATGCCAAGGGAAAGATGATCCGAGGTGACAAGCTGCGCGAGTTTGCGCGCAAGCATAAGCTCGTCTACCTAACCATCCTCGATCTGATCGCTTACAGAAAGCTTCACGAGCAGCTGGTAGAGCGGATTGTAGAGACGCGCCTTCCCACAACCTATGGTGAGTTTCAGGTCTTTGGCTATAAGACAAAACTTGATGATAAGGAACATCTGGCGCTCGTCTTGGGCTCACTCTCTCGGACGACCTCCCCACTTGTGCGCCTCCACTCCGAGTGCCTTACCGGCGACGTTTTCACCTCAACACGGTGTGACTGCCACGACCAGCTGCATGTCGCACTTAAAGCTATCAGTGAGGCCGGCTCGGGCGTCCTCCTCTATATGCGCAACGAGGGGCGCGGTATCGGACTTCTTAATAAGCTAATGGCCTACAACCTTCAGGATAAAGGTCTTGATACGGTCGAGGCGAATATTGAGCTCGGCTTCCCGGCAGATGCCCGCGACTATACCGTTGCTGCACATATTCTTCGGGATCTTGGGGTCCAGAAGCTGACTCTCATGACCAACAACCGTGAGAAAATCGCTGAACTTGCCCATTACGGTCTTGGTCCCATCAAGAGAGCTCCCCTTATCTGCGCTCCCGGCGATAACAAGGAGCTGCGTGGTTACCTCAAGACGAAAGGAGAAAAAATGGGTCATATGTTAGACTTGGAGTTATGAGTGCTTTTAGCGACCGCGAAAAAAGTTACATGGAACTGGCTCTCTCATGCGCGGCACGAGGTGCTTTTTTAGTCTCTCCCAATCCCCTCGTCGGTGCCGTCCTCGTCTCTGCCGGTGGAAAAGTTCTTGCCGAAGGCTGGCACCGGGCCTTCGGTGGCCCTCATGCAGAGCGTGAGCTCCTTACCCAGCTTGCTGGCGTGAAGAAGAGTACCCTCAAGAAGGCGACGCTCTACCTCACTCTTGAGCCCTGCTGCCATACGGGTGAGGGAAAGAAGACTCCCCCCTGTCTGCCCGCACTCATAGAGAGCGGTATCGGTAAGGTAATTATCGCCCATAAAGATCCCAACCCTCGTGTAGCGGGAGGTGGGATAAAGGCTCTGAAGAAGGCGGGAGTGGAGGTGCGCCTCGGCTGCCTTGCGGATCGTGTCCATCGACAAAATGAGCGCTTTTTTCACTGGATTAGCACGGGCAGACCCTTTGTTAGTATGAAGGTGGGGATGAGTTTAGACGGGAAGATAGCAACCAAGACGGGCGAGTCCAAGTGGATTACCGGTGATGAGTCACGTGCCTTTGTTTACGATCTGCGCTCGATGCATGATGCGATTCTCGTTGGTCGCGGCACCGTTGAAAAGGATAATCCACGCCTTGCCGGTTCTCACCGTGAGCCTCGTCGCATCATACTCGACTCAAAACTTGCCACCCCACTCGACTCCCAGGTCTATCGTGATGACAATGTCTTGGTTGCAACAACTGCAGCAGCGCCAAAAAAACGCCTTGCCGCCTTTAGGGCTCGGGGCATTACTCTCAAAATCTTCCCAAAAAAAATAACGTTGAAGCCTTTGATGCGCTATCTTGGGAAACGTTCTATCAGTAGTGTTTTTATTGAGGGTGGTGCGGAAGTCTTTGGCCGGGCTTTTGATGAGTCTGTTGTTGATCGCTACTACTGGTTTGTAGCACCACGAATTATCGGAGGTTCTCAGGCTCAGACGGCCCTCGCCGGTGAGGGGATAGCCAGATTGGCCTCGGTAACAACAATGAACTTTGAGAGTGTTCTTAAGTGCGGAGACGATCTTCTTCTAACGCTGCTGAGTCCCGTGGCTCATGAAGCCTTTCTCGCTTGCGGATGTGAATGAGAGCCACCAGTAGGGCCAGCACCATCGGAGCGATCATCGCCCCCTTGAGGCCAAAGACCAGCAGTCCTCCGATGACCACGATAAAGGTGGCAAGCGGGTATATTTTTGCCTGTTGAGATATCACCATGGGCTTGATGACGTTATCTACCGAGGCGACAATCAGAGCTCCCCAGAGCAAGAGGCTCGGGCCCGCGACATAGTGATCCGTGAAGATGAGAAAGAGGCCTGCGGGGAGCCAGATAAAGGCACTCCCTCCAATGGGAAGCATGCCCAGTATTCCCATCGCGGTGCCCCAGAAGATCGGATTGCGAATTCCCGCCAGCCCGAGCCCGACTCCTCCAAGAACCCCTTGGGCCAGAGCTGTAAGGAAGATCCCGTACATCATGGCAAGTGAGACCTGCTTAAACTTATCCAAGATCTCGTGGCTGTAGCGCTCCGGTAGTGGTGAGACCTTTAAAATGAGATTGATGAAGGAGCGTCCGTCTTTAAAGAAGAAGAACATGCTAAAGACCAGGATGAAGAAGTTCAAGAAAAGCCAGCCGATGCTTTTGAGCAAGTTGGTACTCTGTTCCACCAGTATCCCGGATGCGGTCTGCGCCGCCTGAATAACTGATGCGATGACGTCTGTTGGACGTATCCCGATTGCTCTGCTGATCTTGCTGATGAGGTCCTGGATGTTGAGCTTGCCCTCCCTGAGAAGCTGGTCGAAGCTCTGATAGGTAGAGACGGCCTCTCGCGAGAGTGAGATAAAGAAGACGAAGAATCCAACGCTGAAAATGATGCCGATGGAGAGCGCCATAATGGCTGCGGCAAGGCGCTGGCGGCCCTTGACCTTCGTGAGCACCCAGTTGTGTATCGGGGTGGTGCTCGTGACGAGAATCGCCGCCAGAATCAGCGTGCTCAGGAAGGGGGAGATGGCTATGGCCAAAACGACAACCGAGACGAGAATTGCGATATTTAAATAGGTCATTTCTGGTTTCTTCACAGCCTTATTCTCGGCTCCCCTCCCCTAAAAGTCAACGAAAGGTCTCTGGCTATTTTTTTTAGGCCGATTGGCTGTTCGGGAGACCGTACTCATATGGGTAACCGCCGCCCCGTGTGTGGGCTGCTACGGTTTACAGGATGACGTTTTTGATGTATAATTATATGAGACAAAAATCTAAATAAACTACTATCAAATAATGAAATCTGGCGTTTGGAAAACCATCTCCAAGCATAATCCGCTCCCTCTGCTGAGCCGGATCTTCAATATTGCCCCCTCGCAGTGGCCCCGTGTGACCGAGTGTTGGTTTATCACGCTCTTTTTTAAGATGGGTGGAGCTATCGGGCTTACGATCATTACCTCCGCCTTTATTGGGCGTTTTGGTATCGTTTATCTGCCGGTCTTACTGATTGTCAGTGCCTTACTCATCATCTTGAGTACCTTCTTCTTTGAGCATCTTATCATGAAGGTTAAGCGGGAGGTTTTGATGATCTCGATGCTCTTTGTCGCCTCTCTGAGCCTTTTCGCCGCCTCATTTTTTTATGAAAGTTCCCCGATCGCCTTCTTTACTTTTTTGATCATCGCCGAGTCGTTCTTTTTGGCTCAGTTTAATATCTTTATTCCGATACTTGTCGGAGACCGTTTTACTCCACTGGAAAGTCAGAACACCTTTCCGCTGGTGGAGTCGGGTGAGACGATTGGCGGTATCATTGGCGGAACCCTCGTCGGTCTTTTCGCCACCCGCTTCCCCATCCAGTGGTTTATTTACATCTGGATTGGGGCGCTTATCTGTGGCATGGGTGTTTTTATCATCACCAGTTTTGCGCGGACGAGTCTTCCCTCCCTCCCTATCCGAGCGAATAATATCTCACTCAAACCTGAGCGTCATGAGATGCGTAAGGTCTTTGAGGGGGTGAGGAACATGCCTTTTTTCAAGGGCCTCGTTGTTGCCGTCTTCATGCAGTGGATCTTCATGAACGTTCTGGACTTTCAGTTTACCAAGTCAGTTGAGCAGTCTATCACTAATACGCCCGAAGCAACGATCGTCTATGAGCATGAGGAGTCAGCTCAGGGAGCCTTGCAGGCCTCGGTTCTTTCCGGTGGTGATAACGGTTTGGTTGAGGCGCAGCATGCCGATCCTCGTCGGATCGAACGTACGCTGAGTGTCTCTCAAGAAGCCGCTCTTTCCGAAAAGCTGGGTACGCTTCGTAGCGGATTTCATGTGGCTGCCTTGATCGTTCAGGCACTTGTTGCAACTCGTCTCATCTCCTTGTTGGGTGTTGTTGGAAGCATGCTGCTTCATCCAATCATCATGTTGATAAGTCTCTTGGGCATGTTCTTCCGCTTTGGCGTCTTGACCTCCACCCTTACCAGAATGAACTTTGAGGTGACGAATGTCGTCTACAAGAACGCCTATTTCGCCTCGCACTACGCCTTGCCCAAGACCATACGTGACCAAGCTGCCGAGTTTCTTGAGGGGGTTGTGCGGCCACTGGGGACGATCTTGGCCATGGGCTTTATCATTGCTTTGCAGATGATCTTTTCCGGATCGGCTCTGAGTATGTGGATTCACGCTTTTATGTTTGTCGTTATGTTCGGGATCCTGTTTTCGACGATACGCCTCCAGAATAAGTACACTGATATCTCGAAGGATCAGCTCTTTTCCGATGAGCTCCCCTACCCCGAGAAGCTTAATGCGATAGAGATCCTCGCGCAGCGTGGGCACAGAGATGCTCCTCAGATTCTGGCCCAAAAGTTGGCTGCCTGTTCCAATGACGAGGAGTCAGTGCCGGTGAGGATAAAACTTCTTTCGGCTCTTGGTGAGTTTGCCGATTATCGTACACTCCCCGATATTCTTGATGCGCTTAATGATCCGGACTCAGATGTGCGCCTTGAGGCGGCTCATGCTTTGCTTAACTTTAAACAGATCGGTGAGCAGTTTTACTCCCAGTCTTTTTCTCGCTTCAGAATGGTTGAGGCCTTGAAGGAGACGTTTAAAACCGAAACCTCTTCTTCAGTTAGAAGCGCAATTATCCGCGTCTTCTCAATTTTGCGTCAGGCTGAGATAGTCCCCTTCCTTTTGGATCAACTCAAGGCCGAGTCTCACACTACTCGAGCGGACTGTATCTATACCCTTGGCCTCTTCAAGGATCCCAACACCGCCTACTACATCCTTCCGACACTTGAGGACGAGCACCCTACGGTTCATGCAAACGCCATTATAGCTCTCTGGCAGTTCCCCAAGTATCGGACGATGGTTTTGGATAAGCTCGATGAGATGTTGGCGCACAAAGATGTGGCCGTCCTAAAGGCTGCAATCTTCGCGCTTGGTGAGATTGCGGTTGTGAAGGATGAGAAGCTCTATGAGCTTCTGCACTGTGGGGCCGAGGATGTTGAGCTTGAGGCGGCTTTTGCACTTTCTAAGTGTGGCGATGCAAGCGGCTTCATGAAGCTCGTTGATCACTATAGTGCCAGCGCCGCAGAGGAGTTTGAGGTGTTGCGTCGTTTTGTGCATCGTCTCTCACCCGATCCCCGCGAGATGGCCCAGCGTGTACTCGTTCACCTAATTTCGCAGGAACTTAACGCTCTTATCCATCTGAAAAATATTACCTCAATCGAGCAGATTGATGTTAAGACCCTTGAAAAACTTCGTAGGCTCTATAAGTTGATAGGGCAGCACGAAGAGCTTTATGAACTTGAAAACGTCCTTCGCGAGCGGACGACAGCCGCCGGCGACGAGCTGACTCTGACAACTGCGCTCATCCTTCCTACTTCCTAACCTCTCATCTTCATGGCACTTCTACAGCTCACAACAGAGATCGATCCTCAGGATTCTCGTTACGCAATCATCGTCTTTAACGGGGAGCTCGATAGCTCTCGTCTCCATGATGCGGAAAAGGCCCTCAGCTCATTCATCGAGACTTTTAAGGGAAGTCACCTGATCTTCGACTGGCATGAGCTCGCTTATATTAACAGCGACTCGATCGGCATGGTTATGGTCACTCATACGCGACTCACAAAGCGTGGAATCCATCTGATGGTTATTGGCGCTCGGCCGAATATCGAAGATATCTCCGAGGCGATCGGTCTCACTAAAATTATTCCATTTTTTGCCGATAAGGCGGCCGCTCTCGACTCGATGACGGCTTAAATCCAAACACATGTTCCGAAAAAGTATTATATCAAAACTCTTCTTTTACCTCGTGCTCAGTGCACTCCTTGCGGGGCTCGTCTTTTTTGGCGCCGAGAGAGTCGGCTACTCCTACCCATGGCTTGCTTATGCCCTACTGGGGAGTTACGGGCTTGTGACCTTCTTGATCATAGTCTTCCTGGTCCACCGGCCTCTTTCAAAAGTTTTCCGGGAGATGAAGGCACTGCTTACGGGGCGTCCCTACAAGCGTATCTTTACAACACGCATCGACGAGATCGGAGTTTTGGCTCACTTTTTCAATGATGTGACCCAGACGATGGAGCGCCTGAGCACTCAGATGCGCGATGGTAAGCGCATGTCCGAGGAGCTTTCAATCGGCAGTGATATTCAGCGCAATATTCTTCCGAAGGCGATGCCGCAGATTCCTGGCCTCTCAATCTATGGAAAGACCCGTCCCGCCTCGGAGGTTGGCGGTGACAGTTTTGATATTATCAGTGCTGCAAAAAATAACACGCTTATTTATATCGGTGATGTTACGGGACATGGAGTTCCCGCCGGACTTATCATGGTCATGGTCAACATGCTGATTCGCACTCTCAGCGAGATCTATGCGAGCGGCTATGACATCTTGGTTAATACCAACCGTCTGCTGAAGCAGCGTATCGAACAGCGCCGTTTTATGACGAGTGTTCTTCTGCGTTGGCAGCAGACCGATCAGAAGATGTTCTTTACCGGTTGTGGTCATGAGCACATCTTGATCTTCCGCCACGGGCAGAGTGTGGCCGAGGTTAAGCAGACAGGTGGAATCGCCCTTGGTATGGTTCCCGATATCAGCAAGATCATTCATGAAGAAGAGATTCTTTTTGAATCGGGAGATACGATAATCCTCTACTCCGATGGTATTGTAGAGGCCAAAAATATGCAGGGAGAGATGTATGGTCTCGATAGGCTTAATGCCGTTGTATCTCAGCATGCCGGGGCCTCTCAGCCTGAGGAGCTCTTTACGCTAATATCTCAAGATTTTGCCGTATTTGTTGGGGAGCAGATCCAGAACGACGATATAACCTTGATCGTGATTAGGCGTGTCTAGTGTATAATTTATGTATCATGAGTACAGATGCGCGAGAAAAGTTGGGAAACGAGCCCTCATCGTCCACTCGAGAAGCACAGAAGTCGCCCGAGCAGAAGCTCAAGGGCGATGCGGAAGTGAGTCGTGGGGCGAAAGAGGTTATTGCGAGTTCCGAGTCAGCTGAAAGTTCCGAGGGTGCGGAGTTTGTTGATGGAAACATCTCAGAGGACGCCTCTGAGGATAAAAGTAAGGCCTCGCAGACAGCAGCTGGAGGCGGGAAGTCTGATGATGAGGAAAAGGAAGAGCGTCGTGCCAAACTCAAGGCGTCGGCTCCTTCAAAGGCGGCTATGATTCGGGAGCTGAAGGGCACGCTGAGACGAGAAGAGAATAAGCTCTCCTCTGATTTTGATACCTATGTTGGGCGCGCCCATAAGGATGCGCATCAGCTTACCGAGGTGGTTCGTCGTATGCGTGAAGTTCAGGCCTACTTCTCTACTATGGCTCACGCCAGTTACGAAGTTGTTATGAAGCTCTGGCTCAAAATTGTCCACGGTCTATAGGGTTATCTCTCTTTCAACGCGGCTAGTAAAAAATAGGAAGTGTGGTACCATTTATATGACGTGGCTTTTACCCCAACCGAGCACCAGCAGGAGCTTATAAATCGCATTAATGCTCTTAAGAAAGAGAAGGATGCGATTGTTTTGTGCCACAACTATCAGCGCCCCGAAGTCTATGAGGTGGCGGATTATATAGGCGACTCACTGGCGCTCTGCCAAGAGGCCGCAGGTATTAATGCTCGGCTGATCGTCTTTTCCGGAGTCTATTTTATGGCTGAGAGTGCGGCGTTGCTTAATCCTCATTCGACGGTTCTCGTCCCCGATCGTCAGGCAGGCTGTGCCCTTTCGGATATGATTACGGCGAAGGCTCTGCATGAGTGGAAAAAAGACTATCCGGATGCGGCGGTCGTCTGTTATGTAAACTCAACGGCTGCCGTGAAGGCGGAGTCGGATATCTGCTGTACCTCGCGTAATGCCGTGGATATTGCCCGCGCACTTCCTCACAAGCAGCTGCTCTTTGTTCCCGATAAAAATCTGGCGGCTTTTGTTGCCAAACAGCTTCCCGAGAAAGAGATCATTCCTTGGCAGGGATACTGTCCCATTCACGAGCGTCTCTCGCCGGAGTATCTTCTCAAGGCTAAGGAGATGCATCCCAATGCTGAAATTATCGCGCATCCCGAATGTACTCCCGAGGTTCAGGCGGTTGCCGATCACGTCGTCTCGACGAGTGGCATGATGAAGGTGGCTCGTGAGAGCAGTGCGACCGAGTTTATCTGTACCACCGAGTGTGGCATGATTCAGCGCCTTAAAAAGGAGCTGCCCCACAAGTCATTCTTCACAGTATGTAGCGTCTGCTTTGACATGAAGAAGAATACGCTCGAGAAGATACTGTCTTCACTAGAGAATGAGGAGTTTGTGGTGGAGGTCCCCGAGGAGGTTAGGCCGGGAGCTCAGCTCGCCTTTGATCGGATGTTTGATCTGATGGCGGCGACTGACGATGAGGATCGAGCTCGGCGCGCCCGCAAGAGTTTTGGTGTATCATCTGAATAATGAACCGCTCCCTCTCGCTTGATCATCGCACGAGACTTCAGACTTTGAATAGGACCCATGCGGTGCCCCTGACGGTTTTTTCAACACGTTCACCGCGTTATGCTGCGACATTAAAGGGGATCCTGGGCGAGTTTGTCCGTGCCGATGGGGGGCTTTCGGATGTGACGGCCCAGGCTTACTTCTCCCCCCGCGCGCGCGCACGCGCAGGCGTTATTGCCCGTTCGTCAGGATGTCTCGCGGGTCGTCAAGAAGCAGAGTGGCTCGTCCGTGAATTTTTCCCGTCATTACGTCTCTCATTCAGTCATCGTGATGGAGAGACCTTTGAGGCTGAAGAGACGCTGTTGACCCTCGAAGGAGCCGCTCATCACCTCTTCGGCTTCGAGCGCATTCTCTTGAACACCCTTGGCACGTTGAGTGGTATCGCTTCGCGTGCTCGTGCCCTTCGTCTTGTAGCCGAGTCTGCCTGCCCGACCATCCTTCTGGCGGCAACCAGAAAGACACGCTGGGGGCTTCTGGATAAGCGGGCATGTACACTGGCGGGCGTTCTCTCTCATCGTCTTTCTCTGGATGATGCCGTTATGATAAAAGACTCCCACTGTGATGCTGCGGGCCTCTCACCTGCCGAGTATCTACAGGCTCTCCTTGCCAGCCCCTCACTCTTTACGAGCCGTTTTATCGAGATCGAGGTACAGTCTGCCGAGGAGGCGCGGCGCGTTGTGGAGGTTTGTGCTTCAACTCCGCGACTACGTGGCCGTGCGGTTTTAATGCTCGATAACTTTACCCCGCGCCGCGCCGCGGTTCTTATTGAGGAGCTCAGGTCACATGGGGCTGCATCTCTTCCCATCGAGCTCTCGGGCGGGATCAGTGAAAAAAACATACGGGCCTTCGCTCAGACCGGCGCCGACGTCCTCTCCCTTGGGACCCTGACTACGAACTCCCCCTTTATTGACCTCTCGCTCAAGGCTCGGCCCCTCTAAGGTAAGGATGAGCTCAGGTGTCGGGTCCGCTCGAGGGCTGCTGAAGCGCTCGTCAGGTGCAGGTCTGGTTCGTCTCCGCCTAGTTTGCCATCAGATGGAGGTGGATGTGGAAGATGACCTGGCCTCCCTCCTTCCCCACATTGAAAAGCAGCTGGTAGCCGACACAGTTATTTTTCTCGGCGAGCTGTTTTGCGATCTTCACCATATGGCCTACGATCTTCTCGTCCCCCTCGCTCATCTCGGCAATTGTCGCGATGTGTTTTTTGGGAACGATCAGCATGTGAAGCCGCTTTTTGGGATAGAGATCGTCAAAGGCCATGCAGATATCATCTTCGTACTGTATCCCCGCGGGGGCCTTCCTTTCGATGATGTCGCAAAAAATACACTCTTCCATACCGGTAAGTTTACTGAGTCATCTCATCGAGAGCAAGGGCGATGTTCCGGCACTTTTTCGCAATCTCTTCAAGCGCATTCACGAAATCGTAGTAGTCGTTAGCAAGCCCGATGCCTGTTCTGTGCTGAAGGTATCGTGTCCTACTCAGCTGTCTGAGCCTTTCTTTTTGCGCGCTGAGTGAGTCGTACTCTTCGATGATATCCAGAGTGCGGATGCCCTTTTTTTCACCTCTAAGCATGGAGCTGGTACGCTCGAGCAGCTCCTCTGTTCGTTTGAAAAAATGGCTGAGCTCCCTCTTCTGAACCGGTCTGAAGGCCTTCTCGTCCCGTCTGAGCTCGCTCAGTACACTCAGCATCTTCTCCTCGTAGTCGCGAATGCGTTCTATCTCGTGTATCACACGAACATAACCTGCCACCGCGCGGGCCTGCTTCTCATCAACACTCAGCTGCACGATCTCCTCCAGGAAGTGAGTGGTCGTGCTTATCGACTGGACAATCCTATTACTATGCTCAGCCGATGGAAGGTCGGCTTTTTCATCTTTTAGCGTTGAGTGGATCTCCTCCAGATACTCGTGAGTCATCCCGTGCGTCTCACTTAGAGCCCGTCGAACTTGGTCGAGTGCGGTATTAGGCTCTTGAAGGGCGGTCTCCTCAAGGTAAGCCAGTTCTTTGACACCATTCTGCTGATTCGAGGTGAGGTAGTGAGTGAGTCTTGCGATGCCCGGAACAAACGGGAGGAGAATGAGTGCGTTAAGGACATTGAATAGTGTGTGGGCGTTGGCGATTCTGCGGGCGGTGTCCGCCTCACCCGAGACGAAGTGGACGAGTTCCGTAAATGGTTGGATCAAGATGAGTGCGGTGAGGCTGCCCAGTACGTTGATAATAAAGTGTGCTCGCGCCGCCTGCTTTGCCGCTCGGCTTCCTCCGATTGCTGCAAGATTAGCGGTAAGTGTTGTTCCTATATTTTGTCCTAAAATTAGAGGGAGTGCCTGCTCAAACGTTATAACCTGTGAGATTGCCAGTGCGATGGTTATTCCTGTTGTTACCGAGCTCGACTGAACTATCACCGTCACAACCATGCCGACTAGGAGACCCAAGAGAGGTTGTGCCGAGAAGCGACTGAATGCGGCTTCAAAAAATCCATTGGACTGAAGCGGTTCCAGTGAGATCTGCATAAACTCAAGTCCGAAGAAGACCAAGCCGAAACCGAAGATCGTCTTACCCCACTCCCGCATCTTCTCTGAACGCCCAAAGAGAGCCATGCCCGATCCTAACGCAATGAACGGCAGGATGATCTCATTCAACTGAAAGGCGATGAGCTGGGCCGTTATCGTCGTACCGATGTTCGCACCCAAGACTACCGAGATGGCCTGTGCCACACTCATTACTCCCGCATTGACGAAGCCGACGGTCATAACCGTTATGACCGTGCTCGACTGTACTATTGAGGTGGCGATCGTTCCCGATATGAGGCCGGTAACTCTGTTGCCGGTAAAGAGGTGGAGGAGGTACTTTAGGCGGCTACCTGCTATTTTTTGCACGCCTTTGCTCATTGCATCAACTCCATAGAGAAAGAAGCCGATGCCGGCGAGGAACGATACTAAGATAGAGAGAGAGGTGGGCATACTTACTCAGCTCACTATACCACGCTCGATGCTTCACCATCGAGGGGTCCGTCGAAAAAAGAGCCACCATCCTGCGATGGGGCTCTTGAGAGTTCTCTAGTGTGATTGCTCTGCCTTGGCGGTCTGAGCTTAGGATGGGTGTTCCTTACTTCTTGCTGTCGTCGAGGGAGTAAACCGCGCGTCCGACACGTACGAAGTGATCGTTTTTCTGAAGGTTGAGTGAGATCGTCCCTTTTTTTACATGGCGCTGCTTGAGGACGCCGGCGATAATTTCTTGCTTGGTGAGCGGACTCTTCTTGCGGAGGAGGTCTTCGATAATGTCGGAGACCGTTCCCTTCTTATAACCCCACTCTTTGAGTCCGTAGAGGCCGCGACCGACAAGGACGAAGTGCTCGTCGCGAATGAGCTCGTTGTGAACCGCCTGTGTCGTTACCACCTTGCGGTCGAAACCGGCATCGGTGATCTTGTTTGCGATCTCAACGAAGTGTAGTGGTTTGTTGTCCCGCTTGAGGACGATGTAGGCCTTGTCTCGAATAGATTTAGGGTTGATGTGGCGCCACTTAAGCAGGCCAACTCCCTCCGGAACGCGCTTGAGGCGGACGTCCACTGAGAGGAGTGAGATGATGTGCTCACGCTCGGCTGTGATATCTTTTTCTTGAAGTGCGATCTGAACCTCATCGGCGAGTTCGGCCACGGGCATCACGTCTTTTTTCTTTGAAAGTACCTGATAAACGGTGTCACAGAGCTTTTTAACTTCGGCGGTCTTTACGTTGCGGAGGTGGATGAATGGGTGGAAGACGCCATTCTTTTCTGTGCGATCGAGCTCGGGGTGGATAGCAAGTGCGAGGCGGATGATGTGTCCGTCGATCTCTGAAGTTGAGTAGAGCTTCTGGAGGATCTCACTTACGAGCTGCTCTTCGAGGGCGACTCCACCGTGGGCGGTTATGAGCTCTTTTGCAAGGTGTGCAACATCGGCGAGCTTCGTATTCTCAAGCGTGCGTCGGAGCTTTCCAAGGGCGATCTTCTCGATCTGTCGAATGCGCTCACGAGTTACAGAAAACTCCTGGCCGATCTTTTCAAGAGTCTGACGGGGCTCATTATCGAGCGAAAAACGCTTGATTATAACTGTCTTTTCCTTCGGTGTTAGAACCAGAAAGATGTCCTCGAGGACTTTCTTGAGATTCAGTGTTGTTTTCTGCTCACTGCTCGATGCTGCGCTATCCATATGTTAGGTGTAAGTGTGATTATATACTGTGTGATCTCCTCGTCCTGTGCGTCTGCTCCTCCACCTTATGCCGTTTCGTCAATGGCGTCAAGACAGAAAATTGTAAGATAGGCAAACTTATCGTTTTATCAATTCTTCGGGGGCAGTTGAGGGTCTCATTGTAGTGCTTTTTCTGGATTTGTCAACACTTCGGCGGGAAAGGCTCATAACATGCTTTCCGAAGCGTTTTTCAAGGGCATCTCGGGTGGTGTTGAGTGCGTCATTTTTTGCCTCTTTCTCACTGTTGAAGAGTGAGTACTGCTTCGGGAATGCCGGCTGGAGCTTACTCATGATGAATCCGGTCTTACGGTAGAGCTTTCCCGGTTCCACGATCTCTTTAAAGAGCTCCTTTATAGTGGGAATAAGGATGTGTTCCGAGGCGGTTGCCGTCTCAAATCGGTGTGTGGCCGAGCGATGGGAAAAGTCCTTCGTTACAAGAACGAGCTGAATCTCCGCCGTCTCTTGCTCGTGCCAACGGAGGCGCTCGGTGAGCTCATGAAGGAGCTGTAGCGCATAGCTCAGAACATACTCATGATCTGCGGTGAAGATGGGGAAGGTTCTAAGGTGTGAGAGCGATTTCGGAGGTTGTGTTCGCGATGCTACCGGCGAGAGGGCCTCGCCATTAAGCTCGGCATAGAAGTAGCGTCCCTGGCTCCCCATGAACTGCTGAATCTCGCTACGTGATGCGAGATCGGCCGCTGTGGTATAGCCGTAAGCCGAGAGCCTGAGGGCCGTTTTTCGGCCCACGCCGGGAACGGCACTGATGGGGAGTTTGCTCAGGATGGTGCGTCGATTTGTCTCATTGATCCAGGCAACTCCGCGGGGTTTGTTCAGATCTGAGGCTATCTTGGCCAGTAGTTTCGAGCTGGCGATCCCTATCGAGACGGGGATCCCTATCTCATTGAGAATCCTCAGCTGGAGCATCTGAGCATACTGCACACAGGCCTCACTGTTAAGGAGTTCGGGCAGGCCGGTGAGATCTACGAAGGCCTCGTCAATCGAGTAGGGCTGGACGTGTGGACTGAGTGTTCGCAGGAGCTCCATCAAGGCTCGTGAGGTCTCGCTGTAGCGGTGAAAGTTGGTCTCCACCAGGAGTGCCTTTGGACAGAGCTGTATCGCTTGGTAGACCGGCGTACCCGCTCGTATCCCAAAAGGGCGGGCCTCATAACTTGCCGTCACCACGATTCCCCTGTTATCAGTGCGGTTGCAGACCAAGACCGGCTTCCTTTTCAGAAAGGGGTTGTCGCGAATCTCAACGGCGGCAAAGAAGCAGTCTGCATCACAGTGGGCGATCAGTCGTTCCATACAGTATGAGTGTATGCTCATACTTACGGCCCGACAAGTTCCGATCCTCTCCTTGGTGCTGCAGAATTTTTAAGCCGTGGTATAGTCGCGTTATGGCACCTCCCCACTCCCGTTATGAGCGCGCTCTGCAGGCCGAAGGACACGTGGTCGTGGGCGTTGATGAGGTCGGCTGTGGCTCACTCGCCGGTCCCGTGGTTGCGGCCGCGGTCGAGCTCTTTTCTTCGGCACGTCTCCCCGGTCTTAACGACTCCAAGCTTCTCACTCCTCTCAAGCGGGAGCGTCTTTTTGAGGCGATCTGCCGGCAGAAGATTCGCTGGTCGGTGGGGTTGGCGACTGTTGAGGAGGTCGAGCAACTCAATGTCCGTCAGGCGGGGCTGGTTGCGATGCGTCGTGCTGTAGAGCGTTTTTCCGATGTGACCTATGCTCTTGTCGATGCTTGGACAATCCCCGGTCTTAAAATTAAGCAGCGTGGCATCATTCATGGCGACCGGATTGCCCGCTCAATTGCCGCCGCCTCTGTTGTGGCAAAGGTTGTTCGTGATAGCTACATGTCCTCGCTGGATCTTCTCTTCCCCGCCTATGGCTTTAGAAGTCATAAAGGATATGGGACGCGCGCGCATATTGATGCACTAAGAAAAAACGGCCCCTCATCCTTACATAGACGCACTTTTATAGAGGGAATCATGACTGCGCACTCTTCGACGCTGTCTTCGGAGAGTTTATGAGCTCTTGCAGTTGATCTCTAATCTCGATACTCTAGGGGCGGCCCCTCCCCCTGCCCAGGTGGTGGAACTGGTAGACACGCTAGCCTTAGGAGCTAGTGCCGCAAGGTGTGAGAGTTCGAGTCTCTCCCTGGGCACCATAGATTATCGTTGGTATTCTTTTTCAGAGTTGAATTAGCCACTCCGCGCCCTCATCTTTCCGGGCTGTTTTTGTGCATCAAGGGTAATTGACTTAATTCGATGATGTGTTAAAATATTCCCCTACTTGCATTAATTCAATGACTCTTCATTATGACAGAAGGAGATCCAAAAGAGCTGGTACGTCGGGACAAAATCAAGGCTGCACTCGAGGCGAAGAGGGCGGAGTTTTCAGCCGGAGACTTGGATGTATTGGCTCCCACCGCGGTTGATCAGCTGGTAGCGCAAGTATCCACTGCACTCGCAAAACTTGAGGCGGATGCGGTGATTGATGGACTTCCCGCGCCCGGAGCAGTTGCTCTCGATAAGCTTTTAGGCAAGACCCTTGCCTCGGTTCTTGAACGCGCTCGTCAAGTACTAGCTGCGCAGGGTTATGAGGGAAGCTCCGTAGCGTCCGTTGAGACTCCTCAGTCACAACTTGATAGGCTGCATGCTGAGGCATCAGATTTATACACTAAGCTCTATCCCGCCAAGCAGTTTGCTCCTCGGGCAAAGTTCAATATAGTTCAGTTCCAGAAAACCCATAGGCAGACGGCACTTTCTCCCGCTGCCTACCTAGGTGCTGTGATTAAGCGCTTCAGGCAGGTGCTGGCTCTGTCGAACGGGCGTAGTGTGAAGGCGAGTCCCCGCTGTTACATAATCGATAGGCCAAAAAATGCTTGTGCTTCTTCGGAAGACTCGAGCGGGGTTCTTCAAGTTGAGATCAGCGCCATCACCATTGATGGGCATGTTCAGCTCAAGGGCCGTAAGGGGCACCGCTTACCTGAGGGGCTTTACCCCACTAAAGAGGCTGCTGAAAAAGCGTTTGCTGAGCAGAAGGCTCTTTTCTCGGACCCGCCGGCTTCTCTTGAGCCCGATAAGGGCGAGGAGTAAGAGATCTAGGCCGGCCCGGTTCAGTCGCTCCGGACCTGGTATTCCCACTCTGTAGGCTTTCTTGAGCCGGATGAGCCGGGAGCTTTTGGGAAGTATTTGAATACCAAAGCCCCCCCTGGTAGAGTGTAGATACCTCATGAAAAAGCACGCTCAACCAGCTCGGAATACTAGGCCAACCCCTGATAATAGGCCGGCAGCGGCTCGGGTGCATGAACCGGCTGGAAAGACTGAAAAAAACGGAAAACTTGATGAGCGGGCACGCCGCATTCTAGAAAAGCTCAGCCGTACCGAGCTCGAGCAGTTCGTGCACTACCTCAGCAATCCTTGGCGTATTATCTGGGCCAATTTTTTGGCGGGGACCTCACGTGGTCTTGGTTTCCTTCTTGGAGCGGCTATCGTGATCACCATTCTTGGATTTATTACGACCCAGATTCTCAGCCAGATCCCCCTAGTCGGTGACTTTTTCACCGCTTTTAATGTTTGGATTCAGGAGACGATTCATCAGTCACAGCTGTAATTTTTTCGTGAGTCAACGCTAACGCGATCTCCATGTCTTTTGTTCATCTTCACACGCATACGCACTACTCGCTCCTCGACGGTCTTTCGCGACCAAAGGAGGTCGTTAAAGTTGCCAAGGACCAAGGGAGCCCGGCTATAGCTATTACCGATCATGGCGTTATGTCCGGCGCCATCGATCTTTATAAAGCCGCTAAGGAACAGGACATTAATCCAATTCTGGGGTGTGAGATGTATGTTGCACCCGAGGGCCGTTTGCGCAAAGAGCCCGGCCTTCCGATCAACCACCTGATCCTTCTTGCCTATAATAATGAAGGCTATCGCAACTTGATGGAGCTTGTCACCAAAGCGAATCTTGAAGGATTTTACTACAAACCGCGTGTTGACCACGGTCTTTTGCGGGAGTTCAGCCGTGGGCTCATCGCCCTCTCGGGCTGTCTGGCCAGTGAGGTCTCCCAGTCGCTTTTGGATGGGAATGAGGAGAAGGCCGCCGAGACGGTACGTCTCTACCAAGAGATCTTCGGCTCTGAGAACTATTTTTTGGAGGTTCAGGACCATCCTGAGCTCTCCGAGCAGATTCTCGTTAACCAGCGCCTCTATAACCTCTCCTCTCATTTAAATGTCCCGCTCGTGGCGACGGCCGACAGCCACTATACCCATAAAGAGGACCACGACGTCCACGACATTCTGCTCTGCATCCAGATGGGAAAGACGCTCGATCAGAGTGACCGTATGAAGTTTGAGGGGGACTTTTCTCTGCGCTCCCCCGAGGAGATGAAGGAGGCCTTTAAGGATCATCCGAGCGCCATTACCAACACGCTTGAGATCGCAAGCCGTTGTAAGGTCGAGCTTACTTTTGGAACAAACTTAATTCCCCGTTTTGAGACGCCCGAACAAAAAGATCCGACCGTCTACCTGCGCGAGTTGTGCGAGGAAGGGGTGCGGTCGCGCTATGGTGATGCTCCCACAAAGGAGGTTATGGAGCGACTCGACTACGAGCTCGGCGTTATCCATGACTCGGGCTTTGATGCCTACTTTTTGATTGTTCGTGATTTTGTGCGCCATGCCAAGGAGGTCGGGGTGATTGTCGGGCCCGGGCGTGGCTCGGCCGCCGGCTCGCTCGTAGCCTATGTTTTGGAGATCACAAATGTTGATCCGCTCACGTATGGTCTCCTCTTCGAGCGCTTCCTCAATCCTGCTCGTGTCTCGATGCCTGATATCGATATCGACTTTGATGATGAGCGGCGCAATGAAGTTTTGGAGTATGTTGTGCAGAAGTACGGCCGTGATCGAGTCGCTCAGATCATTACCTTTGGAACGATGGCCGCGCGTGCGGCCGTTAGGGATGTTGGTCGTGTTATGGGCTACCCCTATGGTGAGGTTGATACTATTGCCAAGCTCGTGCCTCCACCGATTCAGGGGCGACACATCCCCCTCTCGACCTCTGTGAAAGAAGACCAGATGCTCAAAAAGGCCTATGAAGGTGATGCTCGCGCCAAGGCACTCCTCGATAACGCGATGCGGCTCGAGGGGACGATCCGTCATGCGGGCACTCACGCCTGTGCCGTTATTATCGCCCAGGATCCGCTGACTCATAATACTCCTCTTCAGCGCTCGACCGGCTCGGGTGATGAAAACGGTGTTATTACGCAGTACTCGATGAAGCCGCTCGAGTCCCTCGGTCTGCTCAAGATGGACTTCCTCGGTCTCAAAAACCTTACGATCATGCGTAACGCTCTGACGGCCATAGACCGTTTAACCGGTACACCCTTTGATCTTGAGAAGGTTGACCTTGAGGATAAGATCACCTTTGCCCTCCTGACTCGTGGTGAGACGACCGGTGTCTTCCAGCTTGAGTCCGGCGGAATGCGTCGCTACCTTCGTGAGCTTAAGCCCACTACCTTTTATGACATTATCGCCATGGTCGCGCTCTACCGTCCCGGGCCGATGGCCTGGATCCCCACCTATATCGAGGGCAAGCGTGATCCCTCATCCATAAGCTACCTGCACCCGTCGTTTGAAGAGATCCTGCAGGAGACAAACGGTGTTGCGGTTTATCAGGAGCAGATTCTGAAGCTGGCTCGAACTTTTGCCGGTTTTAGTTTGGGAGAGGCCGACATTTTGCGTAAAGCGGTGGGAAAGAAAGACCCCAAACTACTTGCAGGTGAGCGCGAGAAGTTTATTGATGGAGCCGTTTCTCAGGGGCACAAAAAGAAGTTTGCCCAGGAGGTCTTTAAGAAGGTTATCGAACCTTTTGCCGCCTATGGTTTCAACAAGTCCCATGCTACTTGTTATGGCCTCATCGCCTACCAAACAGCCTACCTTAAGGCTCACTTTCCGGCCGCGTTTATGTCTGCCCTTATGAGCTCCGACGCGAGTAATGAGGAGCGCATCGCGCTGGAGGTAAACGAGTGTCAGTCGATGGATATTAAGGTCCTCCCCCCCTCGGTTAACGAGTCACTTGGTGAGTTTACGGCAATTGATGAGAAGACGATTCGTTTTGGGCTCAGGGCTATTAAGGGAATCGGTCAGCAGCCTATCGACTCCATTATCGAGGCTCGCCACAAGGGTGGTCCGTTTAAGTCCATTGAAGATTTTCTCAAGCGCGTCTCGTCGGACGTAGTTAACAAAAAGCTTATTGAGGCGTTGAGCTTTAGTGGTGCTCTGGATGAGCTCGGTGAGCGCAACATGTTCGCGGCAAATGTTAATGAGATAACCGCTTTTGCAAAGAGCTCACAGAGCGCTGCCGCCGAGGGGCAGACGGACATCTTCGGGGTGATGGATGTGGGCGATGGAGATGACTTTGCTCGCCTTGTTCTCCGTTCGGTTAAGCCGGCGACGCGGCTTGAAAAGTTGGCGTGGGAGAAGCAGTATTTGGGCCTCTACGTCTCGGGCCACCCGTTGCAGGGGCTCAAGCGCTATCTTGCGCGTAAGGTCGTTGCCATTGAGAATCTTAATGAAGGGCGAAAAGATAAGGACGTCATGATCGCCGGTATTGTCTCGCGTTACAAGCGTATCGTGACCAAGCGCGGTGCTTCGATGGCTTCAGCGGAGATCGAGGATCTTACCGGGCGCATCCCCATGATCATCTTCCCCAAGGTTTTTCAGGAGTGTGGCGGGTTGAGTGAGGGGAAGGTCGCCAAGGTTCAAGGCCGTTTTGATGAGCGCAACGGTGAGGCTCAGTTTGTCGTAAAACAGGTGAAAGAGGTCTCGCTCGATGTGATGATTGAGAATGCAAAAGAGGCGGGAACTTTTGATCCCAATGAGCCTTTTGTTATTGTGACCAAAAGGGTGGAGGTCGTCCCGGAGGAGGAAAAGGCAGACGGGGAAGCTGCCGAAAAGGGCGAGGCGGCGAAGCCGGGCGGTAGCAAGGCGTCTAAGGCCAAGAAAGGCTCGAAAAAGCCCACAAAACATATCATCAAGCTTACCGACAAGATGGACACGAGCTCGCTTGAGTTTCTGAAGTCACTCCTCATGGCCAATCAAGGAGCAACACCGGTTGAGCTGCATCTGAGCCTTCCCGGCAAAGAGCATGTCATCCCCCTCCCCTTTGGAATCGACCTGACAACAGAGCTCAAGCAGCGGATTGCGGAGGTCGCGAAATAGCTGCTTTAGTAGCTGCCTTATGGTGATAAATGCACATGTAAATAGAACGTGCCTCGCGAAGCAGCTACAGTAGCTGGCCAATCGGTGCCGGTCTGTGTTACGGTGCGCTCTTAACTTTTAGTTTTTTTATATGTCGCTAGCTTCAGGACCTTCCGACTCTCCACGACGTTACCTCCCCGACCTCCTTACCGCCGCCGCCGAAACTAAAAATGTCCTAGTTATTGACGGCTATGGTGAGCCTCACGGTGAGCGTTGGCAGCATACTGAGGTTGCGGCGGCTCGTGCCTCCGGCCGCAAGGTCGAGCATATCCATGATGTTAAGGGTTTCCGTCCCGGGCTGGAACCTCGTTTCAGTGATTTTGAACGACGCCTTCTGGCTGTTTTTTATAATGAAGACTTGAGGCCCGAGCAGACTTTGGTAATCGCTCATAGTCTTGCTGGCGTCGGCTGGCTTAGCATGCTTAAAAAGGCTCCCGGCCTTGCCCGGTGCAGAGCGGTTCTGGTAGGTACGCCCTTGAGAAATCGTACCGGTTTAGATCAGATTAATGACTTTTTTCCCCTTCCCAACCTCAACCTTGCTGAGCTCACTGACCGCCTCGTCGTCGTCGGTTCAACTAATGATCCGGTCATCCATGAGTGGCCCGAAGAGCTCGCCGGTAAGCTCGGTGTGCATTTTTGCCAGATCCCAAATGCCGGTCACTTTATGCCACGCGCTCTTCACGGAAGTTCTGAGCAGCTCGACGTGGGGCCCGAGTGGGCGCAAGCGCGCCGGGCTATCCCCCATGGCTACCTTCCCTACGATCTTCCTTCATCGCGGCGGCCGCTGGCGGATTAACCTCCACCACCTTGTGAATTCCATTGCTCCGGGGCTGTTCTTTCCCGTATACTTGGCGACGATATGTACCGTACACACACCTGTAACGATCTCACGGCGAGCGACATTGGCACAAAGGTAACCCTCTCCGGCTGGGTACGCTCACGCCGCGACCACGGGGGCCTTATCTTCATCGACCTTCGCGACCGCTACGGCCTGACCCAAGTTGTCAGTGACCCTACCAACTCAACCGAGGTCCACCCGACCTTTGAGCAGCTCCGCTCCGAGTATGTAGTAAAAGTTACGGGAGTCGTTCGTGCTCGTCCCCAGGGAATGGCCAATCCCAGAATGCATACTGGAGAAATCGAAGTGTTGATTGATGAGGTTGAGATTCTCAATGAGTCAAAAACTCCACCCTTCGCGATTGACTCCGACGAGCCGGTTAACGAGGAGCTGCGTCTTAAGTACCGCTACCTTGATCTTCGCCGTGACCGTCTTAAGCGCAACGTCGAGGTCCGCCACAAGACGATAAAATTTATCCGAGACTTCCTCTCGGCCGAGAACTTCCTGGAGATCGAGACGCCGATTCTCATTAAGGGAACTCCTGAGGGCAGTCGTGAGTACATGGTCCCCTCCCGCCTTCATCCGGGGACGTTTTACGTTCTTCCCCAGTCGCCTCAGCAGCTCAAGCAGCTCAGTATGGTGGCCGGTCTCGACCGCTACTTTCAGATTGCCCGCTGCTTCCGTGATGAAGATCAGCGCGGAGACCGCCAGCCCGAGTTCACCCAGCTCGACCTTGAGATGTCCTTTGTAGACGAGGAGGATGTTATGGAGGTGAACGAGCGTCTGATGATCGCACTCTGCCAGGCTCTTGTTCCCGAAAAAAAACTTCTTCAGGCACCCTTCCCCCGTATGAGCTGGCACGAGGCGATGAGTCGCTACGGCTCAGACAAGCCTGATATCCGCTTTGGCATGGAGATGATGGATGGTTCCGAGCTCTTCGCCAAGAGTGAGTTTAAGGTCTTTTCCCAGACGGTCGCCAGTGGCGGCGTTGTTAAGATGCTGAAGGTGGAGGGAGGCGGAGCCCGCTTCTCTCGCAACACCATCGACGGCTTCGAGCAGATTGCCAAAACCTACGGAGCCAAGGGGCTCGCCTACGTCATTGTTGAGGCAGAGGGGCTCAAGTCGCCTATCTTGAAGTTTTTGGGGGAGGCTGAGGTCGAGGCGCTCAAGAAAGAGCTCAATCTCAAAGTCGGGGACATCGTCTTTTTTGCCGCCGACAGCTTTGAAGTAGCCTGTACCAGTTTAGGGCAGGTTCGCCTTGCTTGTGCTGATATTTTTGAGCTCCGTGATCCCAACGTCTTTGCCTTCCTCTGGGTTGTCGACTTTCCCATGTTTGAGTGGAGCAAGGAAGATCAGACGATCAGTGCCGCCCATCACCCCTTCTGCAGCATTAAGGTCGAGGATCTTCACCTGCTCGAAAGCGAGCCACTCAAGGCTCGTGCGAAGGCCTACGACTTTGTTCTCAATGGTGTCGAGGTCGGCGGAGGATCGATCAGGATTCACAAGCCCGAGATTCAGGCTAAGATTTTCGAGACCCTCGGCATCTCGGCTGAAAATGCACAAAAGCGTTTTGGTCACATGCTCGAGGCCTTTACCTACGGAGCTCCTCCTCATGGGGGAATCGCCTGGGGGCTGGACCGTCTCGTTATGATCTTCTGCAATGAGCCCAACATTCGTGAAGTTATCGTCTTCCCCAAGGATCAGAAGGCGCGCGACCTGATGCTCGACGCCCCCTCCGAACTTCCCGTTGAGCAGATCAGAGAGATGCACATCCAGGTCATCGAGAAAGATCTCCCCTCACGAAATGCCTAGTGGTTTGTCTTTGCTTGGATAGTTGTCACCGTCCGTGTCGATTGGTGCTCCCCGGGCCAGCCGGCTAACAGGAGGTAGTGGATTCCACCGGCACCCTTTTTGTGCTATAATTAAGGGCAGATGTTGGTCCTCCAAATTATTATTGCGCTTCTGGGTCTCGTCGCAATTTTTCTCCTCTTCTGGTGGTTTATTCGCCGTCAGGCCAACAGACGTCGCTACTTCGAGATGGCCTTTCTGCGCGTAATGATCCCCAAAAAAGAGTCAAAGGACGACCGTGAAAAAGAGGGAGGAAACTATGGCGGGGAGAAGGATTTCAAGGAGTCTATAGGTGTGATGAGCCACTTTTTTGAGGGTGTTTATGCTCTGTACGAGGGGGACCTAAAGTATAAGTTTATCGGTCAGGACTTCATCTCGCTGGAGTATGCCGTTTTTGATAACCAGATATTTTTCTATGTCGTCGTTCCTCATCGTCTTATCTCACTTTTCGAGAAGCAGATCACCGGTTTCTATCCCGATGCCTACATCGAGCAGGTTGAGGACTACAACATCTTCAAGAAGAACTCAAAGATCGCCGCGAACTACATGAAGTTCTCGGCAGATCCTTGGCTGCCCATTAAGACCTATCAGAGACAAGGCTCGGATCCGCTCAATACCATGGCGAACTCGCTCTCGAAGGTTGCCGGGGAGGATGCCGCTGCGATCCAGATCATGCTTCGCCCTCATCCGCCGGGATGGCAACAAAAGGGACGTAAAAAGGCGGAGGAGATTTTTAAAAATTCCGATAAAGGGGGCTTCCATTGGTGGAGTCCGCTCGCCTGGCTCGGAACGATTTTTGGCATTGGTGTAAGAGGTGCCGAGGATCTTAAGGAAAATATGGATCCCAGTAAGGGCTCGACGCGAACCACTCCTCTCACCGATGAACAGGTAAAGGCCATTGAGGAGAAGAACACCAAGGTCGGCTATGAGGCGGTTATTCGCGTCCTGGCCGCCGCCCCCACTCTGAAGCGTGCAAATGAGCATCTCGCCAATATTCGCAGCGCTTTTGGCCAGTACTCGACTACTGATAATAACTCCTTTGCAAAGACTAAGCGCCACAGCCTCAAGGCACTCATCAAGAACTATATTCTTCGGACGATGGACCGTCCTTGGTACCTCCGCCTTTTCACTAAGCCTATGATCTTGAGCTCCGAGGAGGTCGCCAGTCTTTACCACTTCCCCAATATTCGCTTTAACAAGGGCTCATCAATCGCCTGGCAGAACTTTAAGATCGCTCCGGCTCCTCACAACCTTCCCAAGGAAGGTCTTCTTCTTGGGCACAACGTCTTTAGGGGCGAGACTCGTGAGGTTCGCATCAAGCGCAACGACCGGTTCCGTCACTTCTATGTCATCGGACAGACGGGTACCGGTAAGTCCTCCGTCTTGCAGGTGATGATTCGACAGGACCTAAAGAATGGTGATGGTATCTGCGTCATCGACCCCCACGGCTCGCTCATTGAAGATGTTCTGCCCTTCATCCCGCGTGAACGTGCCGAGGATGTTATCTACTTCAACCCCGCCGACCTCGAGCGTCCGATGGGGCTCAACCTGCTTGAGGCGCATACCGATGAAGAGAAGGATATGGTGGCCCTTGATGCCATGAACATCATGATTAAGCTGTTCGATGAGGAGACCTTCGGGCCCCGTATTCAGGACTACTTCCGCAACGGCTGTCTGACTCTCATGGATGATCCCGAGGGAGGCGCCCTGACCGATATCGTCCGCCTTTTCACTGATGATGACTTCCAGAAGTACAAGGTCTCAAAAGTTCAGAATCCGATTGTGAAGTCGTTCTGGTTCCATCAAATGGCTAAGACCGGAGCTCGAGAGAAGCAGGAGATGATCCCCTACTTCGCCGCTAAGTTTGGTGCATTTGTGACCAATACAATGATGCGTAACATTATCGGGCAGACCAAGTCCGCCTTCAACTTCTTCGACATTATGCAGAGCGGCAAGATCCTTCTTATGAACTTGGCGAAGGGTGAGACAGGTGAGATTAACAGTAAGCTTCTGGGTCTTATCATTGTCAGTAAGTTGCAGATGGCCGCCCTTCAGAGACAGCGTGTTCCCACTGAGGAACGTCGTGACTTCTTTATGTATATTGATGAGTTCCAGAACTATGTCACCGACAGTATCGAAGTCATCCTCTCTGAGGCTCGTAAGTACCGCCTGGGCCTCAATATGGCTCACCAGTACCTCGCTCAGCTTGAAGGTGCTGATGCTAAGAAGGGAGCTAAGAAGGTCAGTCTTAAGGATGCCATTTTCGGTAACGTCGGTACGATCATGTCTTACAAAATCGGCGCGCAGGACGGAGAGTATATGGCAAAAGAGATGGCTCCTGTCTTCAGTGATCAGGATATGGTCAATCTGGACAAGTTTAAGGCCTGCATGAAGCTCTCGATCGACACGCAGCCGAGCCGCCCGTTCAGTATTACTCCGCTCAATCCTTACACTGAGAGTGGTGACAAGAATCTGGGAGAGGCTCTCAAGCAGCTCTCTCGCCTTAAGTATGGTCGTCCACGAGAGTATGTCGGACGTGAGATTATAAGGCGAATTGGGGCAGAAGTTTAAAGTTTGGCAAGATCCGGTGGAGGACAAAGGGGTACCCGATGTGGTATACTGTTTTGATAAAAAATCAAAAATTCTAAATAAAACGTATGAGCAGTCGCACCAGTGAATACCGTGGTACCTATGGACATCATCAGCAGAGTTTCTCAGTAACAGCTCGCTATAAGCTTGTTTTTTGGCTGGCCGTCGGTCTCTTTAGTCTGTTGAGTCTTATGCCCCGTGCAGACGCTCAGTCGGCCGAGTGTGCGCCTTTTGGAGGCAGCGAGCCCCAGAGTTATCCCTGTGAACATACCTTTGTTATCTCGGCCTACTACTCACCTCTCCCCGATCAGTCGGTCTATTTTACGGGAAGTTATGCGAGTGATATCCGTCTCAACGGTAACGGTACGAACGGTGCCGATGGAACAGAAGTTTATCCCGGTATGATTGCAGCCCCTCCCGCTATCCCTTTCGGCACAAAAATGGTTGTTCCCGGTATTGGAACTGTTGCCGTACATGACCGAGGAGGAGCTATTAAGGGAAACCGTCTGGACGTCTGGATGGGTCAGGGTGAGGAGGGTCTAGCACGAGCCTTGTCCTGGGGAAAGCGTTCCGTCCGCGTTGTCGTTCTGGGCAAGGGGTCACCCGCTGAGGAGTCTGTCGAGCTTGGCTCGCTCTCGCTTGCAAGTCTTTCTCACCTCTCAAAAAAGGTCTCTGCAACCCCTGCAGCTTCAGTTGCCCCACAGTATGAGAGTCTTAAACTTGGGGAGAGCGGAGACCGTGTTCGCGAGCTCCAGTACTTCCTTAAATCTCTTAGTTACTTTGATGCTGAGCCGACAGGCTACTTTGGCCAGCAAACCTTTGATGCCGTCATGCGCCTACAGTTTGATCGCGGTATCGTAGATGATCCCGAAGATGATGGTGCGGGTGTCTTTGGCCCTCAGACACGGTCGGCATTTGACTCCGTCCTTGCAGAGCAGAAGGCTGAGGAGCTCGCCGACCTACCTACTGGTACGTATGTCCTTGGAGCTTCTGGTGAGGCGGTTTTGAGCATCCAGCGCACTATGAACCGACTGGGCTACACCGTCCCCGAGACCGGACTCTTTGGCCCTGAGACGGAGAGGATGATTCGCCGCTTCCAGATAAATGAAGGTGTCATAACTAACTCTGCGGATTTTGGCTCGGGAGTCTTTGGTCCTAAGACTGGTGCCGCACTTAAGAGTGCACTGAGTCAGAGGTGGACTCTGGCAACTCAGCTTGTCGCCTCTGCCAACTCCGGCTCCACTGCCCGCTTTGCGACTCAGATGAAGTTGGATGACTCCTCCCCCGCCGTTCGACAGCTCCAGCTTTTCCTTCGCGATCTCAACTTCCTTCGGCTCGAGCCCACCGGTCACTATGGTAAGTCCACCGAGCATGCCGTTTTCAAGTTTCAGCAGGCCTTTGGTCTGGTTGGAGATGAGACGAGCCCTGGCGCAGGTATCGTGGGGCCCTTAACAATGGCTCGACTTAACGACCTTGCCGGTTCACAGGGCAGTCAGCAGCTGCAGATTGTGAAGACGACCGACTCACACGTTTTGGTGGGTGAGCGCATTCAACAAGAGCGTGTCTTTGTCGCACTCACCGAGCCACTTGCCTTCTCTGACTCACTAAAGGCGGGTGCTCGCGGCGATGAGGTGGAAAAACTACAGTCGCTCCTTAAGAGTCTCGGCTTCTTCCCCGGCCGTGTGACTACCGACTACTTCGGAGAGGTCACCTACGACTCTCTCGTCTCTTTCCAGCGAAGTCACGGTCTTGAGCCGACCGGTGTTGTCGATCAACCTACTCGTAGGACATTTGAAAAGATCGCCAGCGGTAGCTAAAGCTGGCTGTTGCTCAGGCTTCTCCGGCGTTTAGATACTCCCGCCTGCGGCCTTGCTTATCTCTTCTTCCAAAGCGAAGACTCTTTTTTCTCGTTCCTGACTTACGGCGGTCTCTTCGACGGTGCGCCCATTGCGTTCTTTCCCATCACTGAGCCGTTCTTTCAGTGAGACCAGCTGGTCGTGCTTCACCCGCTTGTCTGCATAATAGAGGAGCTTTTCTTCCCATGAGCTGAATCCCTCATCAATCTGAACAAAGCTGTGCTTCTCAACAAGGTCTGCCAGCTCCGGGTAGCCCTCTTCTCTTAAGATAACTCCCCCGGCTCGAGCGTGACTCATTCCCTCAAAACGGCGGCGGAGCTCTCTCATGACACTAATATCCTCTTCGGCAATTTGATAGCCCCAGCTCTCCGGCTGGAATGAGCGAAAGTCCACGACGCGAACGAGGTCGTGGACCAGTCCCGCTTCCTCCAGGCGCTCTATGTCAACACTGATGCCTTGTGCGTTCAGTTGTTGTCCGAGCTGACGTGCATACTCCGCTACAACTCGGCAGTGTCGCTTAACATGTTCCGGCGTGCGGTATCTGTGCCAGAGTTCTTCGATATACTTAGGTATCTGACTCATCTGACTGAACAAGTGTTAGGGTGCGCTCATCATTGCTGCCGTGCACGAAATAAATATCGATTCGCTCGTGGGGGAGTGCCTCACTCACTCTCTCCGGCCACTCGATTACCACAACACCGTCATGCCGGTGGATGGCGTCTTCGACCTCTTCCTCAAGCAGGAGATCTCTTTTTTCAAGGCGGTAGCAGTCGAAGTGGTAGAGCTTTGTTCTGCCCTCGTGAATGCGCTGGTAGGTAAAGGTCGGGCTCTGAATGCGGGATTTTACTTCGAGTCCGCGGGCCAGTCCTCGTACGAAGGTCGTCTTGCCCGCGCCCAGTTCACCATGAAGAATAAGAACCTCATTTGTAAGTGTTTTCCCCAGCTCCTCTGCGAACTCCTCTGTCTCCTCAGCGCTTTTGGTCACTAGAACACGGGGGGTTTGCGGAAGCATATTTTTGTGGTATAATTTAGTGAAGGCCTGAGGGAAATCGCCTTAAAGGTATCAAAATTAAAACAAAACGAAAATGGATGATCCACACTACTCGGAGAAACAGCCACCGGCGGGAGATGCTTGGAAAAAACATGAACTTTTCTTACTCGAGCCCAAGACCTTCTTGATCGTCGTCGTAACCTCCGTTCTGACTCTTTTGGTGAGCTTTTTGGGTGACAACGGAGTCAGATTTTTAACGAGCGTCGTCTCCCCCGTTCCCGCTCATGCACCGTATGATGGTATGAGCCTTCCCATCAAGCAGATCCCCAACTGGGTTAAGCTCACCGAGAATGATCGCACCCTGAGTTTCAGCCAGCTCTCCGCTGAGAAGAAGCTCGCGATACCGCTCTACAACCCCGGGCACCTTGCTATTCCCACAACTTCGCTGACGTGGAACAACCCGGCCGATGATGCCATCCGCAATGAAAAGATAACCTATCCGGTCCCCTACCTCGGCAGCTACCGTCTGGATGGTATAGAAGGGGGAGGTAGCCATCCGGCCATTGATATAAAAGTGCCGGTAGGCACACCGGTTTATGCTATAGCTAACGGAACGGTTACAAAAGCCGATAACGGTAATGGCGGATTCGGTCACCATATCGTCCTTCAACATAATGACGTTCCTCGTTTTGATAACGCCTCACAGTCTACAACGTACCACTCTTCTTATAGCCATCTCTCACAGGTGAGTGTGGCGGTGGACCAGGTTGTTCGCAAGGGCGAGCTGATAGGCTACGTTGGGCAGACGGGAACGGCAACAACACCTCATCTGCACTTCCAGATTGATACGGCCGATGCTCCATGGCATCCTTACTGGCCCTTCAACACATCGGAGATGAATGCGGCCGGTTATTCCTTTTTTGAGGCCATCAGCAATGGCTTGGGACAGAGCAACGCTCGTCTGTACACGATCAACCCCTTGAGTTACGTTCAGCAGCATCTGAATGATGCGGGAACTTTTGTTGCGACGGCCGGTAGCTCGGATGCCGCCTCTCAGCCGGTCGCTCAGCCCGTCACTACGCCAACGCCTGCTCCGGTTGCTGAGCCCGTCGTCGCTGCCGATCCTTACAAAGATATTTCTTTTGTTCTCAAGCTCCAGCAGGGCGCGGTTTACGAGCCCAACGGTTCGGCAAAGATTTATATTCAAGCTTTTGACTCGAATGGCCAGCTTCTCGCCAAGCCAACCTTTACCGATACGATTAGCCTTTCTCTCTTGAACAGCCGCGGATCACTGAGTACCATGGCCCTCAGAGCTCAGGACTTTTCTACCGGAATCGTAAGCGGTGTCCATGTTGATAACCTCTCGGCCGGTCGTGAGAAAGTTATTCTTCGCTACCGTGATCGTGAGTTCTCTTCGCCCGAGTTTGAGGTCATTGAGAAGCTTGTATCGCCCGTAAGTACCTTCGTTATTTCCAGAGATAAGGAGTTCGTGGAGATTGGAGAGCCTGTCACCCTCACGATTCGTGCTCTCAACGCTGATCAGGCTGTTATCACCGAAGAGCTTTCGCTGGCTACTCCCGCAGATCTTGGTATGACTGCCGCCCTCGGTATCTTGAGTATGCCTCAGCTTGCCTCAGCTAATTTTGTTAACGGTCAGGCGATCGTGACCTTCACCGGCCAGCAGCCCGGCCTGACACAGTTTGTTCTTATCTATAACGGCCAGAGTTTTGCCGGCCCTAGTATTACCGTCCGCGTTCCCAACCTTCAGCGTGCTGCCGAGCAGGCCCAGGCATCTGCCGAGCGTGCAGCAGCTCTGGGTGATGCGGCCGCAGGTGCCGAAGAGCTTACCGGTGGTGCTACCGAGGCTGTTCCGGCCCCCGTCGCTGAGACTGCTGCACCTGCCGTTCCGGTAGTCGCCGAGTCGGGACCGTTCATCGATATCGACTCCCTGCATCCTTACTATAAGGAGATCAAGGCACTCAAGGAACGTGGCCTCGTCGCCGGTTACAATGACGGAACCTTCCGTCCCGACGGTCAGGTATCCCGTGCCGAGGCGATCACCTTCATTCTCCGTGCGCTCGATGAGTACGTTCGCAACGACGTTCGTGAGCTCTTCCCCGACGTTCCTCTCGACCAGTGGTATGCGAAGTTTGTGACGACCGCCTACGACCTTGGCTTTGCCAAAGGTAATCCCGACGGAACCTTCCGTCCGACAAATACGGTCAATCTGGCTGAGTTCTTCACGATGCTCTTTGTCGCCGCGAAGGCTGATGTCGATCCAAACATTATCATTCAGCTTCCCGATGGTGTAACGGCGACCGACTGGTTCGCTCCCTACATCCAGACGGCGATTACCGAAGGTGTCATCACTCTTAAGCCGGGGGAGACCCTCGATCCATCAAAACCCCTCACCCGAGGCGAGGTAGCCCAGCTCATCTACCGCCTCCGCGAGCTGATCGACGCACATAAGTTTTAGGGTGGTAGCCCCGGCAGGAATCGAACCTGCATCAACAGCTTAGAAGGCTGCTGCACTATCCATTGTGCTACGGGACCACAGGGGGCGCTCTTCGCGTCCCGCCTACTATAACACTATCTTACCCGTTGAGATCAAGATCTCGAGTGTCAGGGCGAGGCCGTTGTTGAGCATGTGGAAGATAATACTGGGAATCAGAGAGCGGCTCCGCAAGAAAAGGCCGTTGAGAATGAGCCCGATCAAGGTAAGAACGCCGAGTACTTGGAACTCAAAGTGAGCGACACCAAAGAAGAGTGCGGCGCCAAGGCTCGCTATCCACGTCTTCGTCTTGACGTTAAGCGTCTGCAGGATGAAGCCGCGGAAGATTATCTCTTCTATTACCGGTGCGATAACTACGAGGACGAGGAAGGCGAGGGCTATGTCGAGTGGGTTTGTGCCGAAGAGCGGTACGTGTGACTCCTGGCTCCCGAAGCCCGGAAGCTCGCCGGTCCAGTTTAAGAGCTGTGTTAGGCCGATGTTGAAGATAACGATTAGCCCCAGCGCCTTGAATACCCAGAGTAGCGTCTTTTTCCATGGAAGAGCCACCAGCCCCAGCTCCTTTGCGGGGAAGTAGCCCAGCTTCTCGCGGAGAACGAGATAGAGCGGTATCAAAAAGATCGCCTCCTGCAACAGAAACAGTCCCAGCGTTATCAGGCTCCTGTTGCTACTCGTTTTAATCACCTCTCCCAGATCAAAAACGATGGCCGCCAGATTGAGGAAGACGAGCGAGACTGCGATGATCGCTACGACATGGCCCATCTCTCTCATGCCCCAGGGTGGACTTTTTTTCAGCTTCGTTGTTGCTGTTATCTCCATAGTTCTTTAGACTGGACTATATCATGCGCCTACAGCAAGACGAAGTTATTATCAGCGAGTCCCGCCGTCACCTTACGCCCTATATACTGCGCCTTATAGGAGTTCTTGTCCTGACGATTCCCATTATTATCTTCCTCGTCATCCTCGCTCAGTCGGGTAATGAGGACTTGATCTTTTACCTGATCTCACTTACCTCTTTTATTGTGGGTGCGATCGTCGCAGTGATCTCCATCGACTACCTGCTCGACAAGCTTATTCTTACCAACAAGCGGATTATCCTTATAGACTGGCGCTCTCTGCTCAACAGAGTGGAGCACGAGATCGGACTCGACGAGATTCAGAAGATTACCATTAGCCGCCCCGGCATTTTTGAGCATATCCCTTTCCTTAACTTCGGCGAGATCGAGATTGAGAGCTCGGCCTCAAAGCCGAGTATCAGCTTCCCCAACTGTAAGAGTCCGGAAGATATGCAGGAGTGTGTTCTTCGAGAGTCTCATAAGCGAGAGCGAGAGATTCTGAATCACGGTTCAACTGGTGCGAAGGCGTAGCATTACGACTTTGAGCTGGTATAATGCAGTCGATGATTAAACGTGAAGATCTGAATATCGCCTCTGCCGTCTCTGATGCCGGCCAGTTGATGGGCGGACAGCAGCTCCCCCCCGGTGAAGAGGTCGTGCAGTTTGAAAATACGCTTCGTCCGCGCTCACTGGATGAGTACATCGGGCAGCAAGATATCAAGACGAATCTTACGATCTCGCTTGAGGCTGCTAAAAAACGTGGTGAGTCCCTCGATCATGTTCTGCTCCACGGTCCTGCGGGTTTGGGCAAGACGACGTTGGCTTTTATTGTGGCCAGCGAGATGAAGGGAGAGGCTAAGATTACCTCCGGCCCCGCACTCGAGCGGCAGGGCGATCTCGCCTCAATTCTTACCAACCTGCAAGAAGGCGACGTCCTCTTTATCGATGAGATTCACCGTCTGCGTCCACCGGTTGAGGAGGTTCTCTACTCGGCTATGGAGGACTACTGCATAGACATTATGCTGGGCAAAGGCCCCTCGGCCCGTTCCGTACGTCTCAACCTTCCTCGCTTTACCTTGATTGGCGCAACCACAAAGATGAGTCTCCTCTCTTCCCCTCTTCGTGATCGTTTTGGAAATGTCTTCAAGTTTGCTTTTTATGAGACTGAGGATATTACCCAGATTATCACACGTTCGGCGCGCATCCTCGACTTCCCCATTGAGGAGGACGGAGCCCGTCGTCTGGCCGAGTGTAGCCGTCAGACTCCTCGTATCGCAAACCGGCTTCTGCGCCGCGTCCGTGATTTTGCCCAGTATCATGACGAGTCGGAGATAACACGTGCGATCGTCAACAAGGCCCTGGTTGCTCTTGGCGTCGACGAGCTCGGTCTCGATCCTATGGATAGAACGATTCTCGACACCCTTATTAGTAAGTTTAATGGTGGGCCCGTTGGTCTTAACACCATCTCTTCGGCCCTCTCGGAAGAAGAGCAGACGCTCGAGGATATTTACGAACCCTATCTCATTCAACTGGGACTTCTAGAGCGTACTCCCCGTGGCCGCCTCGTAACTGAGCGCGCCTTTCACCACATGGGATTTGATTTCCCCGCTCATCGTCGGCAGAGCTCATTCATCGACTAAAACTTTTAAATTAGGCTTTTCACTTTTTATTTTCACTCTCTACGTCTATGGAGCGCACTACTCGCAAGATCGCCATTTCCTTTCTTCTCTCACTCTTAGCTGTCGGCCTCCTCTCCGGCTGCTCCCTCTTTAAGAGCAATGAGATCGTGCCACCCGCAAGCGATGAGGCTGTTCTTGAGAAGCGTACTGGGCTCGTCTCGACGCCACAGGAACAAAATATTGCCAATCCGGTCGCTCCTTATCTTCTTCTGGCGGATAGTGGCGAGGTTATTTTTTTGGACTCGATCGGTATCAATCTGAAGCGCTACGTCGGCCGTCGCGTGGAGGTTGAGGGTGTCAATGACCCCGCTCAGAAGCTGATGCAGGTGGACTCTCTCACCTCTGTTGGTCAGGAGACGCGTGTTAAGACAACCATTACAAATGGCGAGTTGGGGGTTAAGCTCAGTGTTCCCTCCGTCTGGCATACCGAGGTTAAGGAAAATACCTTGGGAGATCGCCGCATGGTTATCACTCCTTACGAGGTGAGCGAGAGCGAGCTGAGTTCTGTTGATCGCATCACCATCTTCCGCTCGGAGAATAATAAGCGTCTGGCCCCCCGAGAGTGGCTCGACCTTGATGAGTTTTTCAGGCCCGTCCTCGCGACAGAGGCCGACAAGGGTGTGGTTTATCAAGAGAGCATTATCGGCCTCAGTCAGCTTCCCTCGGTAAAAAAGACCGACTCCAAAACGGACACGGTTACCTTCTACGTTCAGCGCGATACCTTCACCTACCTGCTTCAGCACGAGACGGTTGGAGATGCCGATGCCGACCTCTACAGGAATGCCTTTTTTGAAATCGTTGGTACCTTCGACTTCGTCCCCTTTTCCGACCAGTCTACGGTAACGCCGTCGACAAGCGAGTCCACTACACCCTCGGCAACAGAATCTACAACGGATACCCCGCAGCAGAGCGAGACCCCCACTGCGCCTCAGTCCACGCCCACCGCTCCTTCAACTTCGCCCGCATCACAGACTCCGGCTCAGAGCTCAACCTCCACCGACTCATCGGTGCGTGCCAGCTACGTCACTTTTCTTAAGGGAGCCGGAAGGACCTTGCTTGGAACCGCTCCCGAGGGTGAGTGGGAGCTTCTTCGTGTGGAGTTCGCCTATCCCGATGAGACCAAGCCCTTCGCCTACGTCTATGCAACCTACGGTGCCGACAACGAAAACCGTCGTATTCTTTTGAGCGTTGTTGACTACCCTAAGCCCTCGACGATGACGAAGGCGGCAGTCTTCACATCGGGTGCCGTTACCGACTGGGAGCTCAGTGGGGGGGAAGATAAGGCCCGCGGACTCCAAAAAGTCACCCAGCTTGTATCAAACGGGAATGCTGAGGTTGCCGTTAAGCCAGGAATGCAGCTTATTAATGCCCGAAGCTTTAAAGTAACTTTTCAAATCCCCTCAAGCTGGTACTGGTCCGCTGCAGCTTCCGGTTACTTGCTCGGTGACAAGCCGGTCACGACAAGCACCTACCTCGTTCGCCTTGAAAAAAATCCAACCGTCCCTGCCGGCCTTCGTGCTGCTGAGACGACCGAGTCCGGCCGCCAGCTCAAGGAGGCTCCGGGCGAAGGTGATCAGGGGCTTACTCTCTGTGCCACCGTTGGAAGCGACACCTACTGCGCTTATTCAACGGGAACAAAGCGCGAGACCCTCGTCGCAATTCTCGACTCTATTCAGGAGTAGGTCGCATTAAAAGTGAACAGAAAATAAGTTGACGAGCTCCCGCTGGCACTCTATTATACTGAGTGCCAGTTGCTCGTAATTGATTCTCACCATTAACTCCAAATACGTAAACTCTAATCAGGTGATAATCAGGTAGAAATTTGGTATAGTTGTATGAAAATTGGATGAGAAGCGTTCGGTTTTCCCACCTTTCTCATTATAGACTGCAGATGCGATGAGAGCAGTGGTTAATACTCTACTTTTTGACCCCAGCGCCATGTCAGATCCCCAGTTCGAAAAATTCACTAAGGAAGCAAAACAAGCACTCATTGTCGCACAGGAGAAGTCACGTGAGGCGGGCCTTAACTATGTGGGAACCGAGCACGTGCTCATCGGAGTCCTCTCTCAGTCGCACTCACTTGGCGCCTCAATCCTTATGAGCTTTGGTGTCTCGCTCGACAACGTCTACCTCGTCTTGAAGACGGCCGGGCGTGCAACATCCGGTAAGCCTCAGGCGAAGCCGGGTGGGTTTTCAGGTTTTGCTAAGCAGGTTATCGAGGATGCTGTTCGCTGTGCTCATGACTTCAATTATACCTTTGTCGGTACCGAGCACCTCTTGTTTGCCCTCTGTGCTCAGGAAAATACGGCCGCGACGGTCATTCTCGAGAATATGAAGATCAGCCCCCAGCAGGTTCGTGATCAGATTACGCAGGTCTTTAAGAAGAATCGCGCTCAAGGAGGTGCCAGCGGAACGCAACAGGCTATGCAGAACGGTATGAACCCTCTTGAGTTCTTCCTTAACGGTCTCAATGGCGTTCTTGTCGGTTATGATAAGGAAGGAGGGAAGGAGGCCCCCACTCAGCCCTACAAAAATCAGAACTCGACCAAGTCCGGTTCGGGAAAAAATGCCGATGGTGGAAAGTCCAAGACACCCGCACTCGACTACTTTACTCTCGATCTTACCGTCGAGGCCCGCAAGGGCAAGCTCGACCCGGTGGTGGGGCGTGCCAAGGAGATTGAGCGCATGGTCTCAATTCTTAATCGCAAAACCAAGAATAATCCTGTTCTCATTGGAGAGCCCGGTGTCGGTAAGACCGCTATCGTTGAAGGTCTCGCTCAAGCAATTGTTATGGAGCAGGTCCCCGAGAGTCTTCTTGATAAAAAGATACTCTCCCTCTCAATGTCTTCTCTGATTGCAGGTACTAAGTATCGCGGTGAGTTCGAGGAGCGTCTCAAACAGATTATTGACGAGGCGAGTATCCAGCCGAATATCGTCCTCTTTGTTGATGAGCTCCACACCGTTGTCGGAGCGGGAAGCGCTGAGGGCAGTCTCGATGCGGCCAACATTCTCAAACCCGCTCTCGCTCGAGGTCAGGTCCAGATTGTCGGTGCGACCACGACGACCGACTACCGTAAGCAGGTTGAGAACGACCCCGCTCTTGAACGACGCTTCCAGCCCATCATGGTGGAGGAGCCCACTCCGGAGGAGGCTCTTGAGATTCTCTATGGAATCCGAAAGTCATTCGAAGATCACCACAACCTCATTATTGACGACTCGGCGCTTGAGAGTGCCGTTACCTTTTCGAAGCGCTACATCAGCGATCGCTTCCTTCCCGATAAGGCCATCGACCTCATTGACGAGGCTGCCGCACTCAAGCGAGTGAAAGACTCGAGTCGCAAGGAGGAGGTCCAGAAGATTCAGAAGAAACTCAATGATATTGTTAAAAAGAAAGAGCAGGCCGTAACCGACCAGGATTACGAGCGCGCCGCCGAGCTTCGCTGCAAAGAGCTTGAGTTTGGTCGCCAGCTTGAGGAGGTTCGCAAAGTTGTCGTTCCTCGTGATCAGCGTGAGCATGTCGATAATGAGGATATCGCTCGTGTCATCTCTAAGATGACCGGAGTGCCCGTTACGCGCTTGGTTAAGGCTGACCTTGAGCGCCTCGCTAACCTTGAACAGGTTTTCAAGAGCCGCATTGTCGGTCAGGATGAGGCCATTGCCGAGGTCTCAAAGGCTATCCGTCGCTCACGTGCCGGTATCTCCGACGAGCGTCGTCCTATCGCCTCATTCATCTTTATGGGCCCCACCGGTGTTGGTAAGACCGAGCTGGTTAAGGCTCTCGCAGAGGAGGTTTATCTCGATGATAAGGCCCTCATTAAGATCGACATGAGCGAGTTCATGGAGCGTCATAATACGAGCCGTCTTACCGGTACGACAGCCGGCTATGTCGGTTACGAGGAGGGAGGTTCTCTTACCGAGGCCGTTCGTCGCCGACCCTACTCCGTCGTTCTCTTTGATGAGATAGAAAAGGCTCATCCGGACGTTTTCAATATGCTCCTACAGGTACTGGAGGATGGAGTCCTTACCGATGGAAAAGGGCGCCGAGTCGACTTCCGCAATACCATCATTGTGATGACCTCGAATATTGGGGCCGCTCGCCTCAGTGAGAAAGCCGGTCCAATCGGTTTCGAGACCATCTCTACCGACCTTGAAAAGGCCGAGACGGCCTACGATCGGATGAAAGGGCAGGTTCTCGATGAGATGAAGGACTACTTCCGTCCAGAGTTTCTCAACCGTCTCGACAAGATAGTCATGTTCAATCCCCTCACCCACGCCACGATTAAAGAGATCGTCTCGATTCTTGTCGGACAGCTGCAGAAGCGCCTCGACCCTCGCGGCGTCACTCTCCAGCTGAGCGAGAGCGGCTTGGATTTCCTTGCCGAAAAAGGTTTCGATCCCAAGTATGGCGCCCGTCCCGCACGACGCGCGATCCGTGACTTCATTGAGGATCCTCTGACTACGATGTTCCTTGAGGGCAAGGTCACCGAGGGCGATATTATCCAGCTCCGCCACCAGAAGGGCAAGGGGCTTGTTCTCAAGAAGATTTCCGGTAAGAAGCTTGGTGTAGCTGCACGTGGCGCCTCATCACAACTTCCACCTGCCGAGCCCGAGCGTAAGCTCACAACTAAGTCCTCTTAGTGAGATTGGAGACGTTTAACCTGTCAGTCAAAACCCCTTGCGATTCCGTCATATTTCTGTTGACGCGCAAGGGGTTTTCTCGTATCCTTTTCGTGCTTAGGGAAAGGGTTAACACGTGAGGTCATCTTTTCCCGGGCCGGCATATGCCGATTATATAATTTTGCAACCTCACGGAACCCCTTTTAAATCATGACCCATGTAATCGCAGAAAATGGAGAGATTGCTCTGATGCAAGAGCTTCTTCAGGATGCGCCACAGTTCCAGGCGCCGGCCCTCGGCTCGCTTGTTGACTGTAAAGTTGTCGACATCTTCGGTAATAAAATTTTAGTTGATATGGACGGAGTCGCCGTCGGTCTGATCTCCGGTAAGGAGGCTCACGATAGTCTCGATACCATCGCTACACTTAAGCCCGGAGACACGATCTCGGCTTACGTTATCGAGGGTGAGAATGATGATGGTTACTATGTCCTCTCACTCCGTAAGGCAAGCCAGGAACGCACATGGCGCCGATTCATGCTCGCCTACGAGTCTGGGGAGATGATCAAGGTGCAGATCCACGAGGCCAACAAGGGAGGTCTGCTCGTCTTGGTCGACGGTATCAAGGGCTTCATCCCCGTCTCGCAGCTTGCTCCTCTTCACTACCCACGTGTTGATGGTGCAAATGCAGCCGAGATTCTAACTCGTCTTCAGCAGCTCGTTGGAGAAGAGCTCGATGTTAAGATTATTAATGTTGATCAGGATGGTGGTAAGCTTATCCTTTCTGAGAAGTCTGCTCTTGAGGAGCAGCGTATCGAGCGTCTTCGTGATCTTCAGCCGGGTGACGTGGTACACGGTGAGGTCTCGGGTATCGTCAAGTTCGGTATCTTCGTCGCTTTTGATGGTCTCGAAGGTCTGGTTCACATCTCAGAGATTGAGTGGGGCCATGTTAAAGATCCTATGCAGTACGCTAAGCTCGGCCAGAAGGTCGACGTTCAGATTATCGGTATCGATGGTGAGAAGATCTCACTCTCAATGAAGCGTCTCCTCCCTGATCCTTGGGTTGAGGCTGCCGAGAAGTACAGTGTTGGTACCGTCGTTACCGGAACCGTTGATCGCATCACTCAGTTTGGTGTCTTCATCAAGCTTGAGGATGATATCTCAGGACTCGTTCATCTCTCAGAGATGGCACTCGAGGCGGTAAAGGATCCACACAAGTATGTTAAGGTCGGCCAGGAGATTGAGGCGAAGATCATTGCCATCGATCCTCAGGACCACCGTATCGGACTCTCGATGAAGGCTCTTCTTGAGCCGGAGGCCGGTTCTGATGCGGCTTCCGAGGCCGAAGAAAAGCCTAAGAAGTCATCAAAGAAAGCGGCCAATGAGGATGTAGAGTCAGCTCCCGAGGCCGAAGAAGAGGCTGAGGAGACTCCCGCTGAGGCGGCCTAACTCCCCCACTTCCCACAATTAAGACCATACTAAGAAGCCAGTACTCGTTATTGGCTTCTTTATGGGATTAACATATGCTATCATTTTTCCGCTATGTTGCCGAAAGATAAAGTTCTTCTATTAATCAGGATTCCGCAGGAAATTGAGCGTCGTGTTCATGCCTTTGAGCAGCTCCTGATCAACATCCACGAGATTCTTCATGACCATCTCTTCACATTCGAGGTCACCTCATACAATCAGCATATCTACTTTTTCGCCTGCATCGAGAGGGAGCTGAAGGAGCTCATTGAGGGGCAGATTTACGCACAGTACTCGTTTGCGGAGATCGAGGAAGTCGGCGACTATGCTAAGCCTGATGTTCTTGAGCGTGGCTTTGCCGGTACCGAGCTCAAGCTCATGCGTTCAGATATTATTCCCATAAAGACCTTTAAGGAGTTTGAGGGAGACTCGCTCGCCGGAATTTTTTCGGTAATGACTAAGGCTGAAGAGGGCGAGCAGGTCTGGATCCAAGTTTTTGTTAAGCCCGTCGCGGATACCTGGAGTCTTAACTTCGGTCGTTCGTGGAAGATGAAGATGAATAATGTAAAACTCTTCTTCCGCTTTAAGAACTACTTCAAGCTCCGGTCAGCCAAGTCGATGCGTGAAAAAGAAAAGGAGGCCTATAAGGCAAAGGCGGAGCACCACTCTTACGAGACTTCGGTTCGCCTGGCCTACGTCGCCAAGGACAAGCTGAAGGCTCAGCAGAAGTTGAACGTCTTGGTTAAAGCTTTTCTCCAGTTCAATACAATCGATCTGAATGGCTTTAAACCTACCAGAATGGGAGGTATGAGGCAGTTTTTTCAGAAGTATAAGGAGCGTCGTGTGAATGATGGTTTTATGCTGAGTTCAGAAGAACTTTCCAGCATCTATCACTTCCCTCACCCGGATGATGTCCCTCATATAGTGCACGTTTTGGCCAAGAAGTCGGAGCCGCCTCGTGACCTTCCTCGCGATGATAATACGGATCCGGGAAACGTCTCGCTCTTTGGTACAACGAACTTCCACAACCAGAATAAGCGCTTTGGGCTGAAACGTTCGGATCGTCGCCGTCATCTTTATGTTGTGGGGAAGAGTGGTACCGGTAAGTCGAAGATGCTCGAGCTCCTTATCAATGAGGATATTCAGGCCGGCCATGGTGTCGGAGTGCTCGATCCCCACGGCGACCTTGTCGACTCGATTCTCCGTCGTATTCCTAAAAATCGTATCGACGACGTCGTCGTCTTCAATCCCGCCGACTACGACTATCCGGTGGCCTTTAATCCCCTCGAGCAGGTTCCTCCCGAGCTTCGCGTCCGTGTGACGATCGGCTTCATCGACATCTTTAAGAAGATCTTCGGCAATAACTGGACCAACCGTCTGGAGCACGTTCTCCGCTACACAACCCTCGCTCTTCTGGACTCCCCCAACACCACCGTCCTCTCGATTCTCAAGATGCTCTCGGATAAGAACTACCGTCAGAAGATTGTTGCGCGTATTGAGGACTCGGTTGTTAAGAACTTTTGGGTCAATGAGTTTGCCGCTTGGAGCGAGAAGTTTGATAACGAGGCGATCATGCCTATTCTTAACAAAGTTGGTCAGTTCGTCTCAACCTCGCTCATCCGAAATATTGTGGGCCAGGCCGAGAACAAGATTGATATCGAAAAGATTATGAATGACCGGCAGATTCTCCTTATGCGTATTTCCAAGGGGCATCTTGGTGAAGAAAATGCCGCGCTGATCGGCTCGATGGTGGTAACAAAAATTCAGCAGGCTGCGATGGCACGAACGGGAATTCCCGAGGACCAGCGTCGCGACTTCTACCTTTACTGCGATGAGTTCCAGTACTTTGCCACTGATACTTTCGCGGAGATTCTTTCTGAGGCGCGTAAATACCGCCTCAACCTTACGATGGCACATCAGTACATGGGGCAGCTGAGCCATCTCATCCGTACGACGGCTTTTGGTAACGTCGGCACTATCATTAACTTCCGCGTCGGTGCCGAGGACGCTGTCATACTCGAAAATGAGTACACGCCGATTTTTAAGGTCCGCGATATCATCAATCTGGGTGTACGCGAGTTCTACATCAAGATGTCTGTAGATGGTGAGCTTAGAGACGCCTTCTCTGGTAAAACACTCAATGTTCCGGCGGCAAAGCACGATTACAGTGAAGAGATTATCCGCCGCTCACGTGAGCGCTACTCAAATCCCCGCGAGGATGTTGAGACCTTCCTCAAAAAATGGGATGAGGCTGCAGAAGAGGCTCCTGATGAAGCTCTGGCGGCGAGCATAGAGCAGAAGTTTGCCGAGCCCCTCATCTAGTTCTTCACCGCTTTGTCTTCTAATTACTTGTGGTCTCATCTTGCCATGTTATAGAGTAGTCTCTGTATGAACTTTGTCGATGAGTTTAGGAAGTTATTCGAGCGGCAGCCCCACAATGCCCTGGTCATGCGCGCGAGCGAGGACTCACACTTCTCGGACTATCTTACCAATACAAAAAATGCCTATCTGAGCTGGATGCTCCACGATGCGGACAACTGCGCATATAGTGATTTTCTGATTCAGTGTACCGGCTGTGTCGACTGCGCTTTTTTAGCGAACTCCGAGCTCTGTTATGAGTGTGTTGACTGCACGGGCCTTTATTCCTGCAGCTACCTTCAGGACTGTCACAACTGCACGGAGGTTCACCACTCGGTCGACTGCCTCAACTGTCGCAACTGTTTCGGCTGTGTCGGGCTCCGCCAGCGCGAGTTCTGCATCTTTAATAAGCAGTATTCCGAGGAGGAGTATCGGATGAAGGTCGCTGCCTTGAGGAAGAAAAGCCCGGCTGAGCTGCTGTGCGTTTTTAATGAGGAGTTTAAGAGCTCTCCACGACTCTATCGTCACGGCTTCAAAACTCATGACGACTCCTCTGGTGACTATCTCAACAAGAGTAGTGCAGCTCATCAGTCCTTTAATATTAGCTCGACCATCGGAGCACTCTACTCCTGTGATATTTGGGCGACCGGTGGAGAGGCGAGTACGGTTATCGACTGCGATATGTCCAGTAATCTGACCAACTGCTATCAGTGCCACAATACGCATCGCTCTTCGGATTGTCTCTTTTTGGAGGGATCGACCGGCTGTATCGACTCGGAATACCTCATAGACTGCCTCAACTGTCAGAACTGTTTCGGCTGCGTTTACCTTAAGGATAAGCAGTACTGCCTGCTCAACCGTCAGCTGACGCGCGATGAGTACCTCCACCTTCTTCCCCAGGTGAAGGCGGCACTGCGTGAAGCGGGCTACTATGGCAGGCCCCTTGCGGATATCCTTGGTGGGAGTACAATTATGGCGCATGAGTGAGACAGCCCAGCCAACTCACGAGATCAAGACGTGTGAAACCTGCCAGAAGCAGTTTCTCATTATCCCGCAAGAGCAGGAGTTTTACCGTAAAAAGGATCTTCCGTGGCCCACAAACTGCCCGGAGTGTCGTCAGCGCCGCCGTCTGGCCTTGCGTAACGAACGAAAGCTCTATAAGCGCACCTGCGACAAGTGTAAAAAAGATATAATCTCAACCTACCGCCCCGACTCCCCCTATATCATCTACTGCCAGGAGTGTTTTTGGGAGAATATGGGATAGTTATTAACGGCTCTGGATTTTTTTTGCCGGGCAGCTTGTGGGGCTCGATCATTTGATTTAGAGTGGAAACTCACCACGCATTTATGAAGAGTAAACAGTTCAACGAACGCCAGCGGAAGGTTGTAGAACACGATACTGGGCCCATCTTGGTTATTGCCGGCGCGGGAACGGGAAAGACTCACGTTCTGACCGGACGCCTCCTCCATCTGATTAATGAGAAGCAGGTTAATCCCGAAAAAATAGCTGCCGTGACCTTTACGGAAAAGGCAACTGAGGAGATGCGCGATCGTGTTACCTCGGCACTACCTATCGGTTCGTCGGAGCCCAGTATTCACACCTTTCACGGCCTTTGCGAGCGCATTCTTCGCGAGAGTGGTCTCGAGCTCGGCCTCAACCCGGAGTACCGTCTGCTTGAGGAGGCCGATCTTCAGCTCTTCCTCAGACGTCACTACGGCGAGTTCGTCTTTACTCACTTCCGTTCAAGGACGCAGCCTCAGCAGCTGCTCATGACGCTTCAGCGCTACTTCAGCCGTCTGCAGGATGAGGATGTTAGTCCTGGGGTCTACAGGGCTTTTGCCGATAAGGAGTTCGCGGCCGCCCAGCTGAGCGGAGGTGAGGCTGAACTTGAGGAGGCAGCGAAGCATCAAGAGCTGGCAGACGCCTACAGAGTCTACCTTGACCTTCTTATTAAGGAGGGAGTCATGGACTACGCGGGCCTGCTCTACCACACGGTACGGCTTCTCGAAGAGCGCCCCTCGGTCCTTAAGCGCTATCAGCAGCGCTTTCAGTTTATACACGTCGATGAGTTTCAGGATACCAATACGATCCAGGGGAAGCTGATCTTCATGCTCGCAGAAGCCCACGGCAATCTGATGGTTGTTGGGGACGACGATCAGTCGATCTACAACTGGCGCGGCGCCTCGCTGAGCACGATCAACGCCTTCAATACTCGTTATCCGGATGCCACAATCGTCGTCCTCAACGAAAACTACCGGAGTACCCAGGCCATTTTGGACTGCTCGTATCGAGTCATTCAGCACAACAATCCACGGCGGCTTGAGGCTACACACTCTGTCGATAAGCGTCTTCACTCCCGCGGTCAGGGGGATGCTCCCGTTCGTCCTCCCGAGGTCTGCTCGTTCACTCAGAGCGAGGAGGAGGTCGCCTTTATCGTTAAACAGGCCAGCATTGCGGCAAAAAAAGGAGCTTCGGTTGGCATTCTTGTCCGCACGAACGCCTTGGCTGAACCTTTTATTGATGTTCTTAAAAGGACGCGCATTCAGTTTGAGGCCTCATCCCCCATCGCAATTTTCACCCGTCCTGGGATCAAGGACTGCCTGGCGCTGCTCCGCGTTCTCACTAACCCGTGGGATGAGATGGCGCTCTTCCGTTTTCTCTCTTTTTCGTATCTCGCCATTCCCATGGAGGAGCTGCTCGGTCAGCTGAGGACCGCCCGTCAGAGTCAGCAGAACCTTTACTCAGTTCTCTCGCCTGAGTTCGGGGGTGGAGTCAAGCTCCTTATACAGGAGCTTTTGGAGCTTTCGCGGGAGGAGTCGGTCTCCCGGGTTCTGGGAGCTTTCTTTAATCAGAGCGGTTACTTACAGTACGCTGAGGAGAAGGCCGATGCCGAGCTGGCCGAAGAGATAGCCCTTTTTTCCGAGAAGGTCGCGGCTTTTGAGGAAAACCACCAGCAGAAGGGCGTTCAGGACTTCCTTGACTACCTGCACCTTCTTGAGACGACGGGGACGATCCAGCAGTCATTTGGAGGAGCGGCAGGACCGGGGATCTCGGTTCTGACAATTCATGGCTCGAAGGGTCTCGAGTTCGATGAGGTCTACATTCCCGGTCTTGCTCACAACAAGTTCCCCTCGATCAATCGCAGTGAGACACTCGAAATTCCCCCAGAACTCCTCAGCGATAGCGAGAGCGCTCAGGCTCCCCACATTGACGAGGAGCGTCGGCTCTTTTACGTAGCCTGCACCCGTGCACGAAAGCGTCTCGTCTTCACCTACAGTGATTTTTATGGAGGAGGCAGACGCCAGTGGAAGCCCTCCGCTTTTATTAATGAGGCTCTTGCGACCGGCCGGGTTTCCGTCCCGCCCAAAAAAAAGTCGAGGGAGACTCCTCAGCAGCAGAACCTCCTCTCATTTGTCACCGAGCGTGATCATCGCTCCCACCTCATCAGGAAGCTGCCCCGTCTGAGTTATAGCCAGATGAACACCTTCGGCCGCTGTCCGCAAAGGTATAACTACCAGTACCTTCTGAAAATTCCCACCGACCCCTCCCCTTCTCTGAGCTTTGGGCTAAGCATGCACAACACTCTTCGTGACTTCTACCAAGAGCTCAAATGCCGTCCCGAACTTGTGCACGAGCCGGTACCGCGCGCCCACCTTCTTCAGGAAATGTACGAGAAGAACTGGCTCGTCTTCGGCTACGACTCACGCCAGATTCAGGAGGAGCAGAAGAGGCTCGGACTAGAGCAGCTTACCTCTTACCTGAGCGGTCTTCCTCAGCCACTCCGCCTTCCCGCCTATATTGAGGAGCCCTTCAAGCTCGCAGTGAGCGACGAGCTTATCTTAAGTGGCCGCTTTGACCGCATCGACAAGCTCGACGACGGCAATTATGAGATCATCGACTACAAGACCGGCTCGAGCAAGAAATATAAGCCCAAGACCGACCTTCAGCTTTCGGTCTACGCCCTTGCAGCTCGCGACTTTCTGAAAATTCCCGTCTCAAAAATAACTCTGCACTTCCTTGAAAATGGCGAGATGCTCACGACCACCCGCTCAGATGCCCAGCTCGAGAAGTGCCGCCTTGAGATTCTCGACCTTGCGGATGAGATGAGTCGTTCGGCTTTTGAGCCCGCTCCCGGCTACCAGTGCTCCTCGTGCGACTATCGCCTCATCTGTCCCTCGGCACTCAAGCTCCAGGCCGCCGCATCACTCTGATATACTAAGCATACTTATGGAGATTCTTCTCGTCATTACGATCGGCCTCATCCTCGTCGGCTTGTTTTTAATCTATACCCGCCTTACCCCGCGGGGGAGTGATCAAGGCGGCCTCCAACTCCTCAACGAGACCTTTAACGCTCGTATGAAGGAGATCCATCAGCAGTTTCAGGAGCAGACGGCTCAGGTGAATATGCGCCTTCGCGAAAATGCCGATATTCTCCAAAAGTCGAGCCGCACGATGGGCGAACGTCTTGAGAATACAACAAAGGTTGTGGGAAGTGTGACCGACCGTCTCTCCAAGATGGAAGAGGCGACAAAGCGCATTTACGATGTGGGGAAAGATATCGCCGGACTTCATGACATCCTTCGGGCTCCCAAGCTCCGGGGAAACTTGGGTGAGCTTTTTCTTAAGGATATTCTGAGTCAGTACTTCCCGCGGGAAAGTTTTTCCATGCCCTACACCTTCCGCAGTGGTGAGAAGGTCGACGCAGCCCTTCATCTTGCCGATGACAAGATCGTCCCGATAGACTCGAAGTTTCCCCTCGAGAACTTCCGCAAGCTCATCGGGACCGATAATGAGGAGGAAAAGAAGAAGGCGCAAAAAGCCTTCACGAGCGACGTGAAGAAGCGCATCGATGAGATCGCCCGCTATATTCTTCCTGATGAGGGGACGATGGACTTCGCCCTGCTCTATATACCCGCTGAGAACGTCTACTACGAGGTGATCGTGAAAAATGAGGGTGAGGGGAATTTGAGCGAGTATGCTTTCAAGAAGCGTGTTATCCCCGTCTCGCCCAATAACTTCTTCGTCTACCTTCAGACCATCTTGATGGGCCTTCGCGGTTTGCAGATAGAGAAGAGCGCCCAGGAGATACAGGCATCTCTCGTCCGTCTTAAGGGCGACTTTACCAAGTTTGACGACACGTTTGAGGTTCTTGGTACCCACCTCACTAACGCCTCGAACAAGTATGATGATGCCAAGCGCCGCCTTGACAAGGTTGGCAGTAAGTTGGAAAATATAGAGCACCTGGGAGCCCCTGTAGCGCCCACACTTGCCGCCGGTGAGTAAGACTTATCTCGTTTGCTTTACGGGATATTTTCAGATAGACTTGTCACGCCTTCTGGGTTTTAACTATGTCTACAAAACTTACCGATCTCGCAGAAAAACTGGGCCTCACGGCCGCCGAACTCAAAGACAAGATTGTCGAGCTCGGTTTTGAGCTGAAGCCTCGCGCCCGTACGGTAGAAGATGATGTCGCGGCACTTGTTGAGGATGAGCTCGCAGCAAAGAAAAATGAGGAGCTCGATGCTGATGCTCCGGCAGCGACTGATAATGTGACGCAGTATGAGGAGTATATAGAAGACCAGCTCGACAAGGAGATCATCAAGTCTCAGCGCAAGATGATGGCCGGTAAGCCCCTTAAGGCCAAGAAGCCGGGCCAGGATAAGGCGCAGGTTGTTATGACCGATAAGGATATCGAGATTCCTGACCAGATTACGGTTAAGGAGTTTTCAGAGAAGACCGGCATAAGCCCGATTAAGGTTATTGGTGAGTTGATGAAGAACGGGATTATGGCGAATATTAACCAAAGTATCGACTTCGACACGGCCACGATTCTCGCCGATGAGTTCTCAATTACGATCAAACGCAAGCGTTCAGAAGCCGCCGTTGAGGATATATCTACGGGAAATCTTCAGATGCTCCTTGACGAGAAGGATAAGGAGGATCTACAGGAGCGTCCCCCTGTCGTTACGATTATGGGCCACGTCGATCATGGAAAGACCTCGCTTCTTGATGCAATTCGCGAGACGAGTGTCGTCTCTGGTGAGGCGGGTGGAATCACTCAGCATATCGGTGCCTATCAGGTTGAGAAGGATGGTCGGAAGATTACCTTTATCGACACCCCGGGGCATGAGGCCTTTACCTCAATGCGTGCCCGAGGAGCCAAAATTACAGATATTGTCATCCTCGTAGTCGCCGCCGATGAGGGAATTAAGCCTCAGACGGTTGAGGCGCTCAACCATGCTCGCGCAGCGGAAGTTCCCATTATAGTCGCAGTCAATAAGATTGATAAAGAGGGGGCTAACCTCGACAAGGTAAAATCGCAGCTCGCGGAAGAGGGGCTCCAGCCCGAAGATTGGGGTGGTCAGACCATCATGGTTCCGGTCTCAGCCCTTACGGGTCAGGGGCTCGACAACCTGCTCGAGATGATCCTCCTCACCGCAGATCTCAATCCGCTTAAGGCCAACCCTAACCGTCCCGGCGTTGCAACTATCTTAGAGTCCCATCTCGATCCGAGTCTTGGGCCCGTCGCAACGGTCCTTATTAATACCGGAACACTCAGAACCCAGGATCCTTTCATCGTAGGAAGTATCTATGGACGTGTTAAGCTCATGCGAGATGACCTTGGTAAGCCCATTGATAGCGCTCTCCCCTCGACTCCCGTTCGCATAGCGGGTCTTCAAGAGACTCCTAAAGCCGGTGATATTCTTCAGGTTGTTGCCAGTATGGATGAGGCCCGTAGAAAGGCCGATCAGATCAGTCTTTTGCGTGATACGACGAGTGCCGTTGATGGGGCTCAGGGCCTCGACTCACTTATGACTGCTATTCAGGAAGGGCGTCTTAAACATCTTAAGGTTGTTCTTAAGGCCGATACACTTGGTACTCTTGAGGCGGTAAAGCGCTCACTTGAGGATGTTCGTAAAGATGAGGTCTCTGTTAAGGTTATCCTTGGAGGCGTTGGAGCTCTCACCGAGAGCGACATCATGATGGCTGCAGCAACAGAAGGAGGAATCGCACTTGGCTTCAACGTTCCCGCCAATGCTCACGTTCGTGATGTTGCGGACCGTAATGGAGTCCAGCTCTTCACCTACAGCATTATCTACCAGTTGATTGATGACATGAAGAAGATTCTCTCGGGTATGCTTGAGGCCGAGGTTAACGAGGTTATTCTTGGAAAAGCCGAGATTAAGGCCGTTTTCCTTACCCAGAAGAAGGCGATGATCATTGGTTGTAAGGTTACAGAAGGTAAGATCGAGAATAAGAGTCGTGTTCGCGTCTTTAGAGGAGGCGAGCTCGTTGGTGAAGGAGTGATCGGCTCACTAAAGCGCGTTAACGATGTTGTTAAAGAAATTGAAGAGGGTCATGAGTGCGGTGTCCGTTTTGAAGGTGATACCAAGCTCGAGGCGGGTGACATTCTTGAGTCATGGAAGCTTGAGCGACGTGAACGTGTCCTTTAGTCCTATATAATGGAGGCTCTCTCCCATAAATTCTGGCTCCTGCCGACCTTTACAGACGAGCGCGGTCCCCTGACCATTCTGGAAGATACGACGCTCCCCTTCTCCCCGAAGAGGCTCTATTTCTTATATGATGTGAAGGCGAAAAGAGGCGGACATGCTCACCTCAAAGAAGAGGAGGTTTTCGTCTGTATCAGAGGTACCTTTACCGCCCGCATTCACGATGGAAAGCAGTGGCATCAGTTTGAGATGACCGAGCCCGGAATGGCTCTTTACACTAACGCGCTCGTCTGGCACGAGTTCGACAATTTCTCCCCGGATGCTATTATGCTGGCGGTCTCCTCTACTAATTACGACGGTCAGAAGGAGTACATCTTAGATCATAATGAGTTTCTGCAGTTATGTTCAAAAAAATCCTAATTACTGGAGGTGCCGGCTTCATCGGCTCCAACTATGCTCACTACTGCACCGAGCATCACCCTCAGAGCGAGCTCGTTGTGCTCGACAACCTCACCTATGCGGGAAACCTCGACAATATTCAGTCACTGATCGACAGTGGAAAGGTCCGTTTCGCGCAAGGCGATATCAGCGATGCTGACTTTATCGCTGAGCTCTTTGAAAAGGAACGTTTCTCTGCCGTTGTTAACTTTGCCGCCGAGACGCATGTCGATCGCAGCATAGTCGAGCCCTCAATTTTTCTCGAGACGAACGTCGCCGGTACCCATAACCTACTCAAGTCCGCTCGAGAGTTCGGGGTTGAGCGCTACCATCAGGTCTCGACCGATGAGGTCTATGGTGATCTTGGCGACGACTCAACGAACTACTTTACCGAAGAGACATCAATCGCCCCCAACTGCCCCTATGCCGCCTCAAAGGCCTCGGCGGACCTCTTCGTCCGCTCCTACAATGAGACCTATCGGATGGCTGTGACTATCAGCCGCTGCTCAAACAACTACGGGCCCTACCAGTTCCCTGAAAAGCTCATCCCCTTCTTCTTCCAGCTCGCGGAGCAGGGTAAGGAGCTTCCCCTTTATGGTGATGGGAAGAACGTTCGCGACTGGCTCTATGTTGAGGATCACTGCTCTGCAATCGATACCATCCTTCACAACGGTAAGGCCGGGGAGGTCTACAATATCGGTGGGAACAATGAGAAACAGAACATAGAGATCGCGCAACTTATTCTAAGTTTCTTGGGCAGGCCCACTACGCTCATTCGCTATGTGGAGGACCGCAAGGCTCACGATCGTCGCTATGCCATCGATGCCTCTAAGATGAAGCGCGACTTTGCGTGGGAGCCGACGGTAACATTTGAGGAGGGTATCAAGAAGACCTTTGACTGGTACAAGGCTAATCAAGAGTGGTGGATGAAGGTTATCGAGAAGCACAACATCGATGAGTCTCGAAAGCACATCGCCGAGCCGCGAAGCGCTAAAGCTCAAGCTGCCCGCCTTATCGACCTGTCCCCCTCTCCAGCTAACTAACTCCCCTCATGCGCTACTCAAAACTTTTTGGAAAGACAACTCAGCAGGCACCTGCCGATGCGGACAGTGTTAATGCCCGTCTCCTTACTCAAGGTGGCTTTATCCAGCGTCAGCTTGCAGGCGTCTACAACTTCCTTCCTCTCGGGCTCCGGGTTCTTAAGAAGATCCAGGATATCATCCGCGAGGAGATCAATGCCGTTGAGGGGCAAGAGGTTCTGATGCCCGCCCTCACTCAGCGTGAAAACTACGATATTACCGGCCGCTCAGCTCTGGATATCCTCTTCCACCTTACGGGCCACAACGAGGCGGCTTACGTCTTAAACCAGTCTCATGAGGAGGTCGTTACTCCCCTGGTTCAGCGCCACACCCTTTCTTACCGAGATCTGCCGGTCGCCGTCTACCAGATTCAGAACAAGTTCCGCAATGAGCCCCGTGCAAAATCCGGAATTCTGCGTGGGCGCGAGTTCAACATGAAGGACCTCTACTCGTTCCACGCCGACTATGCCGACCTTGAGGCTTACTACGAGCGCGTTAAGGCAGCCTATTTCAAAATCTACAAGCGACTCGGCCTTGGGGAGCGTACCGTTATAGCCTTTGCCTCAGGAGGCTCTTTTTCCAAGTACTCGCACGAGTTTCAGACACTGGCTGATGTTGGCGAAGATACTCTCTACGTCTGTGAGAGCTGCTCAATCGGAATCAATAAGGAGATCATAGAAGATCAGAAGGGCTGCCCCGAGTGTGGTAACGAAGAGCTGGTGGAAAAGCGCGCTATCGAGGTCGGAAATATTTTCAAGCTCGGAACGCGCTTTACTGAGGCCTTTGGCTTTAGTTACACCGATGCAGCCGGCGAGCAGAAGCCGGTCGAGATGGGGTGTTATGGAATTGGACCATCACGCATTATGGGGACGCTCGTTGAGGTCTTTAACGATGAGAAGGGCATAATTTGGCCTGCCTCGGTTGCACCATTTAAGCTTCACCTCTTGACCTTGGGCATGGATGAGGCCGTCAAAGAAAAGGCCGAGAAGCTCTACCATGAGCTCATCTCCGAAGGGGTAGAGGTGCTCTTTGATGACAGAGACGAGTCGGCCGGGAAGAAGCTCAACGACGCAGATCTTATTGGAATCCCTCTTCGTATCGTTATGAGCAAGCGGAGTCTTGAGAACGGAGGAGTGGAGCTGAAACGCCGTTCTGAGGCCGATTCCCAGATTATCCCTCTCTCTGAGTTGAAGAACCATCTGTAAACGCATATGAAGATTCTCCTTTTAGGCGGAAGCGGCTTTGTGGGTAGTGCTCTTAAGAAGGTGGCGGTCCTTGAGGGGCTCACTCTTCATGCCCCCTCTCACGCTGAGTGTGATATCCGAGATGGCGGAGCGCTTGAGCGAGTTTTTGAGTCGTATCATCCCACGGTTGTTATTAACGCTACGGGTTATACAGCCGTCGACCAAGCTGAAGATGAGCGCGAGAAAGCTTTTGAGCTTAATGCTGAGGTTGTCGGACGCCTTGCCTCGTTGGCTGAGCGCCACGGTGCAGCCACGGTACAGTTAAGCACCGACTACATCTTTGATGGCGCGCAAGAGGACGGTTACGAGGAAGACGCTCTCCCAACACCACTGAACGTCTACGGCGAGAGTAAGGTGATGGGCGAAAAGCTCCTTATGCAAGCCACTAAGCGCTTTTTTATCGTGCGGACCGCCTGGCCTTTCGGGCACGATGGCAGGAACTTTGTTAACACCATGCTTAATTGTGCAGCTGAGGGGAAACCGCTGAGCGTTGTAACCGATCAGCGCGGCAGCCCCACCTTTACCCAGGACCTCGCGGAGAGCCTTCTGGCTTTGATTAAAAGCGAAAACTATGGTATCTATCATAGAGTCAACAGCGGCTCGTGCAGCTGGTATGAGCTCGCCTGTGAGATATTCCTACAGCTCGGCATTCCCTACGAGATAAAGCCGATTACTTCTGAGCAGCTGGGAAGAAAAGCCCAGCGCCCCCCCGTTTCCATACTGAAGACAACAAAGCTTCCTCCCCTACGCCACTGGCGTGAGGCACTTGAGGAGTACTTACAGACCCAACCCCTAATCTTATGAAAGGCATTATCTTGGCCGGTGGCAACGGTCGCCGTCTCAACCCACTCACGGACGTCACCAATAAACACCTCCTGCCCGTCTACGACAAGCCGATGATCTTCTATCCTCTCGAGACGCTGATCTCAGGTGGTATTCGAGATATCCTTATAGTAACAGGTAAAGAGTATGCCGGTGGCTTCCTCAAGCTGCTGGGGTCGGGGCGTGAGTTTGGCTGCAGCTTCCACTACGAGGTTCAGGAAGATGCCTATGGAATTGCCCACGCCCTCGGTCTTGCAGAGGACTTTGTGGGTGACGAGAACTGTGCCGTTATCCTGGGAGACAACATCTATGAGGATACATTTAAAGACGATTTTGACGCTTTCTCAGGAGGAGCCCACATATTTCTGAAGGAGATGGATGACGCCTACCGTTTTGGAGTCGCCACGGTTGAGGGCGATCACATCAAGGGAATTGTGGAGAAACCCAAAGACATAACAAAGGGGCTCGCTGTCACCGGCCTCTACTTCTATGGCCCTACCGTCTTTGACGTGGTGCGCAATCTTAAGCCATCCGGACGAGGTGAGCTTGAGATAACAGATGTTAACAATCACTACATTCAGCACGGCACGATGACCTATAGCATGCTCAACTGTGACTGGACCGATGCCGGTACCTTTGAGAGTCTCTACCGGGCAAATTCGCTCGCTCGAAATCTTATCAAATCAGGCCGCACAACTCCATTTGAGCTTCTTGTGAGCGACCGAAAGCAGCGTCAGGTTATGCCTCTGGCCGATGTGGAGGAGGCGCCTCTCCCCCAAACCTCCTCAAATCTTCTCTAATGTCCAAGATTCTCGTCTGTGCCTCCCTCGCCTACGATATTCTTTACACGTATCCCGGAATCTTTAACGACTCCCTCGATACCACTCAGCCTCAGCTGAGCGTAGCTTTTAACGTTAAGGAGCGGCGCGTCCACTTTGGTGGCTGTGCCGGCAATATCGTCTACACGGGAGTGCAGCTGAGCTCAGCCTTCCGCCTCTGTGGAGTTGTGGGCGGAGATTTTGCCGATTATGAGGCCTGGCTCCAGAAAAATTCGATAGAGACGGATCTTATTGTCAGAGCTCCCGATGCCGTCACCTCACATGCAACGATTCTTACCGACCACAAGGGCCAGCAACTTATCTTTTTCGATGAGGGAGCCGCCGCGCTCACGGCTGTTCATCGTGATGAGCTCACCGGACTGATCTCCCGGCAGGCTCGCGAGGGCCAGATAGCGGCCCTTCACATCGGTCCCAATCCTTGGAGCTTTATGAGTAGCTGCCTAGAGGCTGCTAAGGCTACAGGCCTCCCCTACTTCTTCGACCCGGGGCAGGCGATGCCGGTCTTTTCTAAGGAAGAGCTCTTCGAGGCCTGGAGAGGTGCCGCGGGGATTTTTGTGAATGAGTATGAGTTCGCCTTGGCAGCTAAGACCATGCAGATGGATGAGGCTGTTCTCTCCGTCCTGAACCCCCTAACCGTCGTCACTCGTGGTAAGGAGGGCTCCTCGATCTTCTGGGGCGGTGAGGAGCTGAGTATCCCTCCACAAACCGACGGCGTTCCCGTTGACCCGACGGGCTGTGGAGACGCCTACCGAGCCGGTTTCCTTTCTGTTATTCACGAGGCCAACTACAAACTGACCCACCAGCTCTTGGAGCGGGCGGGTCAGCGTGGAACCGAGGCGGCTACTGCCTGCCTGAGGGTCTCAGGGACTCAGGAGCATCGCCTTGGCTAAGGTCTTCGTTGTGATCGGCTCGAATCCGGCCGATCGCTTTTTATCGTGGACGCTCTCTTACTACTCGTCTGTCTGGCCGTCGCAGTCATCATCAACACCGTTTCCTGCTACCTCGGCCGGAGTCTGAACGCTGCAGCGTGAGGAGTTAACTCCATTGCAGGTATAGACCCCAACATCACCGCAGGCATTTGAGCATGACTCACCTACTCGGAAGCCATCATCGACAGTACCATCACAGTCATCATCGGCGCCGTTGCACTGCTCAACACTTGGCTGAACACTTGGGCGGACGCTTCGGACGGTGGCACACTCTACAACACCATCGGCACAGACTCCGGGAAGGCCCGTCGGCTCCCCGACACGTGCCCCTGTTGAAAGTGTGAAGTTCTCATCAGTCATTCCATCGCAGTCATCATCCTGACCGTTACAGAGCTCTTCAGTTGACTGATCGTTTGTTCCTTCAGGGCCGTTTGAGGGTACGAGGCGGGCAACGCCGTTCTCGCAAACTTTCTCGGCAACACCGGCAGCAACACCGGCTCGGTCGGCACAGGCACCTACCGCATTGCGGGGGGCGCCAACACCGGCGAGCTCGTCAGCTTCTCCATCACAGTCATCGTCGAGGCCGTTACATGGGTTCTCTACAGCAGGCTCGATAAGCCCCTCGCAGCTACCCCACTCACCGGCATCAGTACAGGTCTGTTCTCCCTGCTGGCAGATTCCACGCTCCGGGAGGGCTCCACAGTTCTGGGTGTCTCCGGGGAGGCAGTCGAAGCCCTCATCAGGCTGACCATCACAGTCGTCATCGAGGCCGTTTGGACGCTCCTCGACTGGCTGTGTGTGAGGAACAATTCGGAGTGAGCGGCCCTCGGTTGAGTCGTCACAAGTGGCCGTACCAAAGCGGCACTCACCGGGGACGGCGAGGATTTCACCAGTGGCAAAAAGGTCGTTCTGGCCTGGTAGATCTCGTGTCAGAGGGTATCCGGCATTCTCGCCCTCTCCTTCATCAACGATACCATCGCAGTCATTATCAGCTCCATCACAAAGGTCAGATGTTGGATTGAACTCTGATCCATCTATATCGGTTGAACAGCGTACGCCGCCCTGACCGTCACACTCACGCTCACCCTCCCCGCAGGCACCTTCGCAGGCCTGTCCTAGGCGGAACTGAACGACGTCGGTCTGGCCGTTACAGTCGCTATCCGTTCCATCGGGATTGAGATCGGTTACATCGCAAGTTTCGGCTGCCGGCTCGGCACCTCCATTACAGGCATCTTCATATGAGCCGTCAACACAGGCGCGAAGGCCTTCGGCACAGGCTCCAACATCACTTCCACAAGGAAGGGTGTCGCCGGGATTACACGCACAGCCATCGTTTACCTGACCATCGCAGTCGTTATCAAGGTTATCGTTGCAGAGGTCGACGTCGTTGCTCTCGGGATCGTTAGGATTGAGGCCGCCGCGGCGTACAAGTGAAGAACACTCGGTGGCGCGCTCTGTCTTACAGACGATAACCCCATCTCCGCAGACGCCGGGCTCGTTACAGACCTCACCGACATTGAAGCCCTCGTCTATCCGTCGGTCACAGTTATTGTCCATGCCGTCACAGATCTCTTCCGATGGGTTGTACTCGCTGCCTCCTTGATTGGTCGAGCAGTCGGCACCTACCCCGTTACACTCGCGGACGCCATCGCCACAGGCACCGTTGCAGGCCTGTCCCAGGCGGAAGTTCTCATCGGTATCTCCATCGCAGTCATTATCTTCATCATCGCACACCTCAGCAGATGGACCAACCTGGCCCTCGCACTCGGCTCCCCAGCGGCTCGTACCATCACCATCGTCGATACAGCGCTGAACTCCTGGCACACACGCACCAACATCTGAGCCACAAGGACGCTCAGCTGCATCGCGAGGATCGCATGGAGTTCCATTGTCTGGAGTTCCATCACAGTCATCATCACGTTCATTTGGCTCCTCATTTTCTGGGCCTCGTGGCTGCTGGGTAGTAACAAAAGTCGTTCCTCCCTGTGCATCAGGCTTACAGGTAAGGATGCGGGGCTCACACTCTCCAATAGAACTTCCCTCTTCGATAACCTCACCAACGTCACAGCGGCAGGCTGCATCGCTATTCTCAACAGTTACTGCCGGGTCGTTAGGAGCACAGGTGTCGCAGGCATCTCCGTGCTTGTCCCCATCCGCATCACGCTGATCGGGATTTGGTACGTCGATACAGTTGTCTACAACATCAGCTACGCCATCGGCATCAAAATCTGACTGGTTTGGATTTGCGACGCCTGGATCGTTGTCACACTCATCGGGAATACTGTCGTTATCAGTATCGGTCGTGGTATTTGAGATACTTGGGCAGGGGTCGCAGACATCACCGAAGCCGTCGCCGTCAGTATCCTTTTGATCGGCATTGGTATTGAAGACGCAGTTGTCTACGGCGTCGGGAAGGCCATCCCCGTCTGAGTCATCAGACGAGTCGCCGCCGTCGGTACCGGCGTCATCAGTTTCGGAGACCGCATCAGCGGCATCTTCGCGAATTTTTGACTGAGTTTTGTCGCAGCCCGCTAGTCCGGGGACTCCTCCTGTGAGGAAGGCGGCGACGGCGAGTTTACGGAGTGTAGGTGATTCTCTGAGTTTCATAGGTGTAGTGAGTTACGAGGTTGATTGTAGGGTTAGAATCGGAGTGCTCCGGTTATGCCGTAATAAGAAGCTGCAAGAGGTTTAGCTGCTGCTGCCTCTGCTGCAAATAATCCGTGTACCGGGGCCTTCCCTTTAGGGAATAAGACACCAAGGCGTCCTCCCAGCTGAACAGCTGCAAGAGTTGGTAGGAACTGGTTACCTTGAACGTCCGTCTCCGGCAGGACGACTCCTCCGGCGAAGCCAGTTAGCTCAAAGCCCCCCTGACTACGAACTCCCATGAGTGCCCGTCCTCCAACTTGGAAGCGCTGGGTATTCTGATCTTCTCCGTTAACATCTTCGTAGTAGTCTGCACGGCTTCCGATGAGTCCTTCGGCCCCAACAAAGCTACTCTTTCCAATAGGTAGGTCTACACCCACAACTCCGGCAAGACCGGGGTCGAAAGCGGCAACAAAGGGCTGCTGTGAGGTTACGCCAATGCTAAAGTTAAGGTCCTGCTCCGGCTCTGCTGCCCACTCGTCACCTAAGCGGTAAGACGATGAGCCTCCGCCTGTTCTCGGGTCGGTAGCTGTAACTCTAAGCTGCATCTCTCGCTTATTGTCATCCGGTCCAAGGCAGACGGTATTGAAGTCGAGCGTGTCACCCGGAATGGGTGGCGCCTCAACAACAACAGTAGCCTCACCGGCAGTATTCGTAGTGAGTCTTTTTCCTGCAATCATAACACTAGTCCATCCCGGGTTGTTTCGTGTGGGAGGGCAGTGAGCCGTGATATGAACGTGACCATCGGGTGGAGCAAAGATAGCTGCACGAAGGCGCTCCTCGCCTCGGTCATTGATCTCCTCCTCGAGGGTTACCCCCGGGCCGGTAGCATCAACGTGGACACTGTTTTCAGGTACGGTCTGATTGATAGGAGTAATGATCTCCTGTGCCTCTGCAGCTTTTGGAGCAAGTAGGCTACCAAGAGTAAGAACGGCTGCCGCAAGGCGCCCATTCTGTCCTGATAGTCGTGAGAGGATACTTTGACCGGTGGCTGGGGTCGTTCCTGCCTCTCTAGTAGTAGCAGATGTGACTTCGGGCTGTTCGTGTTGTGGGCGTTCGGTAGACATAAATACTGCGAGTTACTTATGATGTTAGATACAAAAGGCAGTAGTTATATCACAATATTTTACCATTTGTCAAATGGAAGTTTTAAGCACCTCTCTCAGGTGGGTTTTCAGATGGGCGGCAGCCTTGCCAAGCTTCTCGCGGGCTCCTACCGAGTGGGCTTTGAGCTCACTTGAGGGGGTCTTGCTCGATTCTATGAGTTCGGCCAGATTAAGCCCCTTGCACTCTAGCGCTTTAATGTCTCCGAACTGCTCCCAGAATGCTTTCGACTTTGTCATATAGTTCAGCGGGATCAGGGCCGCATTAGAGAGGATCGAGAAGATTCCGGCATGAAGTCTCATCGCATAGATTAGTTCAGCGCCGAAAAGTTTTTGACTAATCATCCGTCTATCCGAACTAAATGGGTGTACGATGGCAGCTTTTTTATTCACCATTTGTTCAATAATTTTATTCATAAAATGGCCATCACTTCCCGTCTTTTTATCGAAGGGAAGAAATACTATTCTATATCTGTAATTTTGCACTAGAAAATCGGCAAACTGTGCACAAATTTTGATCATATTTTCAGTGAATAACTTAAAAGGTCGAAGGGCGAAAATAACATACTTTTCACTCTCCGGTCTATTCTCAATCTGAGCGTAAGCAAACTCAGAGCAGAAGTAGCTCAGATCCGGGCCTGCCACTACTCCCTCTCGCCAGCCTGAGAATTTTTTTAGGGTTCTTCTATCGCGCACCGAGACAAGCCGTGCAACCCTGACCAGTCTCTGTGTGGCCCAGCTGCTTACTGCCCCCATAGTGCCACTGCTTACCCCCAGTACGAGGACGGGCCTCTTTAGCAGGTAGTGTGCCACCAAGCCGTGTAGCGCCCAAAATAGGCCCGCCAGGGCACGTTCCTCGTCGGTGAATAGCCCGCCGCCACCTATGACGACGATATCTGCCTCCCTCATAAGCCTATAGGGCCTCGCCCAGAGCTTCCAGTTAATCAGTGAGCGTAGAAACGATCGAATGCCAAAAGGAAAAAGCCGCCCCTTTCCCATGGCGACCAGTTCTGCATCTGTAGTGAGCTCGGTAAAGAGTTCATGGAGACCGGACAAAAGAGCCTCGTCACCGAGATTTCCCACTCCGTAATTACCACAGACAAGTATCTTCACGCGGTAATATTACTCCTGTTTTGCCGATTCTTCACCCTCTGGGCTCATCTTATCAGCTGAGGCTACCTCAGAAGCCATTTCTTCGGCGGGTGCGTCCTGCTCTGCGGCCATTTCCTGAGCCTCCTCGGCTGCCTCTTCCATATCCTCTGGAAGGTCAGCTACGATCATCTCTGGCTCTAAGCCATTCTTGTCGTTCTTATCGTAGAGACGGATTCGGTTCATTTCGCGGACATAGTAAAGCTTCGAGCGGCGTACCTTAGCTTTGCGTACGATCTCAACCTTAACAACGTTAGGTGAGTGAATTGGGAAGATCTTCTCAACTCCAATACCACCAACTACCTTGCGTACGGTGAAGGTCTTGTTGACCCCGCCGCCGCTACCAACCTTAATAACAAGTCCCTCGAAGATCTGAATGCGCTCTTTGGTACCTTCAGTAATCTTCTGATGAACCTTGACTGTGTAACCCGCCTCAACGCGAATTGCGTTTTTGCTGTATTGTGCCTGGTCTAGTTGATGGATAGTAGTATTCACGGGCGAGACTATAACACTTCTTCAAGATACTTTTCAAGCTTATTCACTGCAATTACGTTTTCGGGATCTGCAAGCACCTCGCGGACAAACTTGTCGTTGATTTTTAGACGATAAAGAAAGTCTTCTTTCGTCATAATACTCATTTTGATAGGGTAGGTTGTGTCGAACTCCTTGTTAAAGAAGTCTTCAAGCTGATCCTTATCTATTGTGCCGACGGCAAAGAGATCAGTCTGCGTGTGCTTTTCAAGGAAGACTCCCGAGAGGACGAGGAGGTCGAGATCACCCATCTTTTGGATCTTCTTTGCTATAGACTCGAGAGTTCCAGAGGTCTTGAGGATAATTGAACGCAGCTCATTAAAGAGGATGAAGTTCTTGTTTACGACGTAGAACTTCTTTCGGTTCTTCATTCGTGATTTCAGCAGACCCACCGACTTAAGATTAGTGAGTTCACGTCGAACGGAATTTATCTGTTCGTCGAGCCTGCGTGTCAGCTCTCTTATAAAGTACTCTCCATCGGGGTTCAGGAGGAATAATTCGAGTAGTTTTATGCGCGCCTTAGATGTGAATAGTTTTTTGAGCATTTAATTTATTCAGGTGATCTTGAATGTATAAAAAAATATAACACCGGTCAAGTTTATCGTAAAAAATGTGTGCACCAGTTGCGTTGATTTTAGGTAGTCAAAGTAGCCTTAGCGCCTCTATTTAAAGGGATTGCCATACATTTTTTTATTCAGTTTTTTCCTTCATTGCGGCGCAGTTTCCCGTGTACGTATGTCGTACTATTTTTGTGAACATACATGAATAAAAAAAATACTCACTTTAGTAGTGAGTATTTCCCTGCGAGCTTAAGTGTCGAGCTATATTATTCCTCCCGGCTGCTCCTCATCTTCGTGAGCTGCTCTTAATAATGCTGCTATAAATCCTGAGTAGAAGGCTCCTGCCAGCACCCCCAGGAGAGCTATGCCAAATATCATGAGTGTTCCGTTTGTATCAACTTCGCTGAAAAATATCGTGAAGCCACTCAGGGTTAGGCCAAAGTTCTGAAAGCCGATTATGAGTATTATGACCGAGAAGAGTATCGATCCAATAAGGTAAAACGTTTTCATATGAACATTATGACATGGTAAAAGGAGTGTTGGCAAGTCTCCAGCACTCCTTTCGTACTTGGGTTGGGGGCCCCTCTACTCTTCTTTGAGGAAGCGCTCCATCAGTTTCTCGAGCGCTAGGTTGTTCTGGAGCCGCGCAAAGACTCCACGCTTCTGTTTAAGTTCCTTTTCAATCTCGGCCTTCTGCTCTGCGGGTACGCTGGCGAGCAGCTTCTCTTCCGCCTTTTTCATCTCCTCATCACTCACCTCAATAGGCAGTGTTCGGAAGAGGTGGTTCAGTACGAGCCTTAATTTCACGCGCTTCTCTGCCTCTGGCCTATACTCCTTCATTGGATCATTGCCCTGCTTTTCAAGCTGCTCCAGGAACATCTTGAAGTCACCTCCCTGCTGCTCGATCCGCTTTTTAAGATCGACCATCATATACTCTACCTCCTCATCAACAAGAAGAGGTGGGAGGTCGAGGGAGGCTTTGTCCAGAAGCGTATCGAAGAGTTTATTCTCTCGCTCTTCCCGGGCCTTCTTGTCCTTCTGGCCTTTTATATCGCTCTGAACCGCCTCTCTGAGCTCAGCGGCTGTCTTTTTGGCACCGAGAATTTTCTCGATGAACTCTTCTGTCAGCTCCGGGAGCATGACCTCATCTCCTTTCTGGATGGTCACCTCAAAGGTAACCTGTTTTTTCTGGAAAGGTTTGTGGTGGTAGTCTTTTGGAAAGATTAGCGGGAACTTCTTCGTCTCCCCTACTTTCATCTCCACAAGCTCGTCCTCAAATCCGGGGATGAGTGTTCCCTCGCCTACGAAAAGAGGGTGATTTTTGCTGGCCGTACTCTCAAGCTCCGCTCCCCCCTTGTCGAATCCCTTAAAATCGATCTCGAGACGGTCTCCCTTCTTAACGGGGCGTTCGAGAGGAGTGTAGGTGGCGTGGTAACGGAGGAGCTGGTTGATAACCTCATCGATCTCCTTGTCATCGACGGCTACCTTCTCAACGGGCACCTTGAGTTTTTCGATACCCTTGATCTTAATTTCGGGGAAGAGGGCGATCTCGGCCTCAAAGGTGACGGGGTCGTTGTTGGTGATCTTGACCCGTGGTGGTGAGATCGGCTCCAGCCCTTCCTTCTTTACCGCCTCAAGATAGAGATCGGGAAGTGCGCGATTGACCGCCTCTTCGAAGAAGCGTTCGGCACCAACGTGCGAGATGACTATGTACTTTGGGGCCTGCCCCTGGCGGAAGCCGGGGATCTTAACTCTCTCTGAGATGAGTTTTGCGGCCTCTTCCTCGTAGGGTACCAGTACTTCCTTTGGGACCTCAACCGTGAGGAGAACCTGTGAGTTCGGGAGCTTTTTAGTAATTGTAATCATGCGCGCACATTAGCATAGTGGCCTCGAGATTGACAAATAATTTTATGTATGCATAATAATACTCTATGCCAAACCGACCAAACGGCCCTTCGGGGCGACCACAACAGCCACCCGCCGCGCCAGCTCAACAGCCTCAGCAGCCCGCTCAGCAGGGTCCGAATCCGGCACCTCAAGCACAGGGCGGCCCGGTCCCGCCTATAGCTCCTGTTGCCCCCGCGCCACCAGCTCGTCCGCCTATACCACGAAGGGCACCGGGTGGTCTTCCGCCAATGCCACCTATCGGAGGTCTTCCCACTCGTCCTCAGCGCTCCCCTCTTGAGGTCACGGTCGACTGGGTCCGCTCAAATCCTCGCCTTACGGCAATTTTGGCTATGCTTGCCCTTGCCGCAGCCGCGGGAACGGTCGCTGTTACCGGTTACCAAAGGAGCAGGCGTGAATATGACGCCACTGTTGAGCTCGCTGACCGTGAACGTGAGCTCAAAGAGCGCCCACGTCGTACCATCGCGGTTGATGGAAGTATCTTTAAACCCTCTGCCACCTCCCCCACCCCAACAGCCGGACTGTCGAGTGGAACGGCTGTGATTGATGGAACGGGAAAACTCTACCCTGCCACAGTTGAGGTGGTTAAGTGTGCTCCACTTGGAACTCAGTTTACGGTCAGACTAAAGGTAACGGTTCAGGCTCCCGGCGGTCCTGTAGACTATGAGACTCAAGATTTTCTCGTCCAAATTCCCGGGGCGCATGCCGGCTTTTCCGATCATGCAACGTTAACTCAGTAAGTTATGGCGCTACCTCCCGATCGACTTCGCTACGGCTCCGAGCTTCCCACTGAGCAGCCACTCGAGAGGGTGCCTTTGACTATAGACTGGAATAACGTTATTGCCTGGTGGAACTCCGCGCGTCCTGACGATCGAGCTCTCTTTAATCTGGTTACTACCGGGGATCGAATGTCTCCCCCCGATCTCACAGGCGATCCGGGAAATCGCACCTACCTGCTCTATCTCCAGCTTCTTGCTGATGCTGCCCACCGTGCGCATGACGAGGACCTCTGGACCGAGGGCTTTTGGGATGTTGGGCAGCAGCTCCGCCAGAGTGCGGGAGGGCCGGTGAGCGGTCTCGTCTCTGTTTACCTTGGTATTCAGACAGAGGCCCATAATGCGGTACCGGCCGGTATGGATCCCGACCCTCGTGATCTCGCCTCCCATTTCGCACATCTGGCTGTTGTCGGCTCTCGTCCCCAACTTGCCGCACCACCTTCGCGTCTTTCCTTCACTCCCAATGCTGCCGCTCGCTTGGGGCGTCAGCTCCCGGCTCTTAAAGCTACTCTTACTCGTGGACAGGCAACCACCACCACAATTAAGAATCTCGCAGCACTCTGTGATCTCACGACAGAGGATCTTAGCCATTTGTTAGGTTTTCTGAGAAGCGAACTTGGCAGCTATAGTGGAAGGCAGCTGCGCAGTATGGAGGCTCTGATTCTCAGCGTTGAGGGCGTCATCGCCGAGGCTCTCTCTATCCAGCTTGCGGCCGTTGCTGAGGCTGATCTACTTGTCCAGGCGCAGCTGCTCGTGGGCAACCTACTGTACCGTCCTCTTCACGAATTTGATCGGAACCGTGCTGCTCTTCTTGAGGAGCTGGCCGGCAAAAGGCCTCCAGAGCCTCAGCCAGCTGCGGCTGGAGGTGCACCTGAGCCGAGAGTGCCCGGCGGCCCGTCTTTGCAAGATGTCGGACTGCGTGGCATATTATCACGAAACCTTCCTTGGGCCGCGAAGCTCATTGTCGGAATCGCCACACTCTCCGAGCTTCTCGAGGGAAATCTCTTTGGCATGGATCGCCGCGATTCTGATGATAATGGTGGGGCGCCTCGTGCCTCTTAGTCTGTTCACACTTCGCACTCATAGCCATGCCTGTTGATAAAACTAAGGTTTTTTGGTATAATTGGGAGATAAAAAAATAAATATCCATGGCTCTATTCAAACACCCCAGCTCTCTTAGATACACTTCAGCGTCACTTCTTCCCCAGCGGTTGGTTTTTGATAACCTTCCCGCAGGTGGATTAGAGATGGCTTCCGAGCCGGATTTTTCCGAGGGCATTGATGCTGCACTTCAGCGACAGGCGGCCCGGGAATTTGCATCAAAAATGGCTCAGGCAGAGGCTTCTCATGAACGCGGAGTCCTTGCAAAAGCGCATGAGCGTGATCGTGCGGATACTGAGCGACTTTCTGTTCAGAAGGATACTTCCTATAGAGCCGTTGAGATTGCCGAGCAGATTGAGGATAACGAAAAGGTGGATGAGTCGGGTGCTCCAAAGGAGTATGTCGAGACTCTTAAGTCCTCACCTAAATTTGAGCGTGTCGTTGTCATCCTCCGTAACGGAATTGAGCATGCAGGCGAAGAGAGCATCTTTAATTACAAACTCTGGCCGGCCCGCATTCCACCCGAAAAGGTAGCGGCCGTTTTTGAGGGACAGGGAGATCCTGCCCTTGGAGAGCTGTTTTACTTTATGCCTAAGGGCAAGGGCCGTCTCCGTTTTATTGCCGGACTTACGGCCGAACCGAACAGCAGTGAGTTTAAAGAGAGCCATGAGGCACTTCGCGCTCTTGTTGAGACTATAGATAAGAGGATGGAAAAGGAGAACTCAGCTCGAGCTTCACTTGAAAAGGAGCAGAATGAGCCGATGCTGGGTTACACAGCCAAAGAGATGAAGGACACCTTCATGAATAACTGGCGCAACGCTAAGGGTGTTGAAAAGCTGGCTCTTGGTGGAGCCGTCGTCGCCTCACTCTATATATTGTGGAGTTGGAAGGATGAGACGATACCCGGAACCGACTGGAAGCTCAGCTCCATCGGAAAGATGGCCGGTGTCGCCTACCTTCTTAACCTTCTCTCCGGAAAGCTCGCCCCCGATGGCAAGACGCTTCTCAACCGCGTAGACCTTGGTCCTGACCTTGGTGTGGATGAGCTTGAAGACGATATGATTAAGGGATATGCCCTTGATCAGGGAATGGACGACGACAAGACCAAGCTTCATACCTTCCAGGCTGCAGCGCAGCTTGACGTGAGGAGTCTCTTCTCAAGTTACAAGAGGACCTTTTCTTCCCCATCACACGTCAAAAAGGAGATCTCAGGACGCGAGCTCGGCCTTCCCGAGAGTAAGATCAACGGTGAGGATATGTATGAGATTATGGATGATCTGGTCCGCACCACCGGTGCCAACCTCGCGATTCAGCAGATGATGGAGGAGAAGGGTGTCACCCATCCTAGTAAACTTGATCAAGGTGAGCTTAAAAATCGTATTGCTTACGCAACTCAGGACGATCAGGCCATTGCCGCCTTTCAGCAAAAGTACCTTTACGGCTCTCTTGCGGGAACCGAGCAGTCGCTCCTTCGTGCCGTTGTTAATGAGTACGGTGATGACGACTTCCGCGCCGTTAGAGGCAAGAAATCTCTCAGTGCAACGGTTTCAACCTATGAAAAGAGTAAGCTAACCACCAGAGGCATTGAGACGGTAAAGGGCGCTGCAAGAAGTACTAAGGAGTGGGTTACCGATGACGCTTATCCTTGGGTTGTTGGTGCCGGCGCAAGCGTCTACGGTTTTACTCGAGATAAGGTTGCAGGCCCCATCGCGAACTTCGCCTCACGCAAGTACAATGAGTATGCGCCCGTCGTCTCAGGGGCCATCCGCGAGAAGCGCTCATACTTCCAGGAACGTGATCTTAATCAGGTGCTACCTCCCGACATGCTCGCTGCCGTCCCCACCTATGGAAAGGCAACCGTGCTCGGCTATCCCAACATCTCGATCGAAACCAAAGAAGATGCCAATGGTAATGACCTGGTCATTATTGACGGCATAACCTTTGAGCGAGCCAAGGGGCCCGACGGTACTACTGCCGAACGACAGCAACTCGAGGCTAAGATTAAGGCCCGTGTTGTTACTGCCATTGCCACAAACCCAGCTGCCGCTGCTCTCATCGGCAGTCGAAGTCCTCAGTGGAGTGTTGGAGAAAAGGCCTGGATCGTGAGCGGTATTCCCATGGGCGGCAATCCCGCCATGGGGCTTGCCTCGCAGCCCCATGATCTGCGCATTACGATTGATGCGAATGAGAAGCCTCACTTTTTCAGTAACTCAAAAGAAGTTATCGATTTTTCGAAACTCGACCTTGTTCACACTCATAGTGAGGTTGAGCGTCGAATCTGGGACGATCCGGCCTACAGTGTCCTCAAGGGGCTCGAGGTAAAGGTAACCGGTATTGCCGGAACGCCCGCAGTGATCGAGGGAACGATCGCCGGCCTGAAGTTCAAAGCTGTTCCTCGCGCCGCCTCCCTGATTAATGGGGTTGCGTTCTATGATGGAACAGCTGTTGGAGGTCTGGAGAAGCTTGCACTTACCCAGGCAAACGGCGGAGATGAGTTCTTGGCCACTAAGACGGCTGCCATCCTAAACGACGGCACCTTCCTTAATCCGTTCCTACAGCTTGAGGCTCTTATGGACACTACCGACGAGAGCTTCCTCATGACTCCGGACACACTGCCAAGCGGCCCTATTAAGGAGAAGAAGTGGCAGTACATCTTAGACTACAAGAAGATTGAGGCACTCGATAACTTTAAACTCGCCCTCTCTCAGCCGGGTAAGACGCTCGCTGACGTTCAGCCGGCCTATGATGCAACGGTCAAACTCGCCGTTGACCAGGTTGAGAAGCTTTATACAGAAGTGCAGAGGCTGAGTGATAAGGAGCGTGGTGAGAAATTCGGCGAGCTGATGGGCACGCTCGAAACCGTAAATTACACAAATCCCGACTACATTAAGCTCTTTGGGGAGTACAAGCATATGATCGAGAAGTTTGATCTGCCGGGCGCCGGAGAGTCTTGGGAAAACCTCATGAGCTCACACCCCGAGCGTTACGAAATCTATCAGGTACTCCTCGCCGTCTGGAGCACCCAGACCCGCGCCTTTGCCATCAATGATGTCGACCGCGCGAACGCAACTCCGGCAAACTCACTCTCAACCGCCTCACAGACCTATCTCCGCACGGTTGTTATGGAGCCCATCAGAAAGAAGCTTGAGCTTGCAGCTCAGCGCGATGGCGGAACACTCAAACTGGAGAACCTTCCCGCCTACAAGACCGAGGAAGAGCGTCTCGCCTGGATAGATCAGAGCACACGGCAGTATGCCCGCTCACCCTGGTCACGTCCGTAACTTTTTCTGGAACTCCCCTCCCGCATGAAGCTCTTTAGACACTGGCGCTCATCCGCCCTATCAATTAAGAAGAAACTCGAGGCTCCACCCCCGGGTGGCAGTGATTCTGGTGATGGGAGTGTTCGAGATAGCCTTTCTAAGGAAAAACCGAACTGGGGGCCCCGCACAAATCCCGCAGATGCGCTCGACAGCTTTAAGCGGCAGATGCTCGATACCAAGCGTGTCGATCCTCTTGAGCATCGAGATCAGCTCAAGCCGATTCCGGCTCGGAAAGAGGTTTACGAGCGGGTTATAGCTGAGCTGCGCCTTTATCAGGAGCAGCAGCTTGGAAGTCTTATGCAGCGACCCGAGGCAGGCATGAGGGCACTTCACTACAGTGATATGCTCAAAAATCTCGCCTCTGCTTTTGTCTATCGTGGGCTGGCTGAAAATGCCACAGAGCAGAAGGTTCACGAGCTCTTTAAGGAGCAGATTGCCTGGTTTAAGGAGTACTTGGTCGAAGGAAGTGCTGACGCGCTGGACTGGGATGTTACCGACTGGAACCCCGATGGAAAGCTCAGCCCGGAGCTTGAGCAACGACAGCTGCCCGCATCGCGCAAGGGGCTCGCGGTGAGTACTCTGGCCGCCATTGATAAGGCTATTATAGAGGTTTTCACCAAGGAGCTCGATGATGATGATTATAATAAACAGAAAGTTGGCTTTTTAACCTCGCCGGAGCTTCGCTCCTTTTACCGAGACTACGCGGTAAATCGGGGTGTTGTGGAAGATAGGAGCGTTGAGGAGATCGTGAAGCAGTACCGTCTAGATCTAGAGGAGTCCCTTGCTGACTCGATGAACCCCGGCTACAGAAAGGATGCGATCGATGAGTTGCGGGACAACAGTGCACTGAATGCCTACATCGCGCGACAGACGGTCGAGCTGGCGGCTGCCGTTCGATAGAGTCTGAGTTCTGTCGTCTGAGGGCGCGGAGCTGGGGCGATTGACTTTCTGCCTATTTTGCCGTATAAAGGTACCTTCCCGATCTTTCTCATCGACTGAGGTTCTGACACCAGTTTTGGTAGTCCGCTCACAGTCAACGGCACAACGTTCTAACTCAAATCCACTGGCTTAAGCCTGAAGGGAGTTCCCGATGTTCGGGAACGGTTACGACTTCGAGGCGGCGGCGCAGCCGCTCGCCTCGGGCCCCGGCCTTGGTGGCTGGGGTCTCACCCTGTTGTTCGCCGCGGCACTTGTGGTGCCGTGGCTCCTAGTTGGGGCCAAAAACGCCCTCGGCTGGCTCATGCTGGCTTTCGTGCTCTTTTTCGGCTGGCGCTATAACGCGCCGGTCGAGGTCGGTTTCTGGGCGGCCCTCCCCCTGGGAGGATTTCCCTTCGCGATGGTCTTCCTCGTGGGGTGGGCAATCGCGAACGCGACTGAAAACAACTGGGATGATGGAATCTTCATCGTGCTCCAGATCGCAGGCTTCCTGGTCGTCCTCGGTCTCAGGGAGCTCACCAGCGGCTGGGGGCCCTCCGGGGCCACCTGCATCTGGTGGGCCAGCTCGATCGCCTGGGGGCTCGGGTTCCAACCCGGCCTCCTCGCAAGCGAGTATCTGCTCGATCGCCCCATGCTTCGGTATGGGGCCGTCGGCCTCGGCTGGCTCGCGCTGGCCTTCTCCTGACCTTCCTTTCTTGAGGCGAGTGCACGTTGTGCCCCAAATGGTTGTTAGCTGCCGTCACCCTGTGACTGGCGCCGACACGCTCGCTCAAAGAGACGCCCCTTCCGAGTCCTACCTCGGGCGTCTCTTTCACCTACCTCCACCTAAGTATTGACAAATATAAACAAAGCGGTTAAGCTCTTTCCTTCACTCGATATATTTTGAACTTTTCTGATGGTCGTCTCGACACTTCTCCACCTACTAGTTGCCTTCAATACGCTGAATGCTCAGCTTGCTGAGGTCGTGCCCGCTCCTTCCGAGCAGCATGGGGCCAACTATGTTCAGCCCTCCGCTCCAACCTACACGGCGACCACCTCGATCAGCCGCACGCTTCGCAATACTCACGAGCGCATCGAGGACTATTACGCACGCAAACTTGCCACTCTCCCCTTCGCACTCCGTCCGGGAACAGATCATCGTGAGGATAGTTCTCCCACAGCTGAGAGCAGCCGCCGCTGCCGTTCACTTGTTTATCGAACTCTCACCCAGCTTCCGGAGGAGCAGGTGGATGCACTTAAGGAGCTGACACTGTTCTATACAACTGATGGCCGTCGTGGTCTTGGTGGTGAGGGAAGTATTCTCCTGCGCTGTCTTAATGTTACCGATGAGGAGCTCAGCTCGGTCTTGATGCATGAGATGGGGCACATTGTTGATGCCGGTCTTCTTACGGGCGATCCAAGCTGGGGACACTCCGGCTTTTTCGACTTTGATAACGAGGTCGCTCTCGATGACCCCAGCCTAAGCTTTTACAAGGTCAGCTGGCTCAATGACCGCACACGAAAAATTAGCGCAACCTCACTGGACTTCGTCTCGCTCTATGGGATGACCGACCCCTTCGAGGACTTCGCCGAAACCTACAACTACTTCCGCCTTCACGGTCCCGAGTTCCGCACCCTCGCCACAACCAACGCCGCTCTCAAATCAAAATATGAGTTTATGCGTGACGTTGTTTTTAAGGGAACTGAGTTTGATCTAAACAAATACATCTCGGTAAGCACCAGTAAGCGAAGCTATGATACGACGGTACTACCCTACTCTCTTCGAGGGTTTTACCGCTCCTCCTCTCGATAATTACCAAGTGACGGCTGAAAGGCTCCGGCGTTTCCTCACGTCCAACCATCTGCGCTCCCCCACCTCACTGAGAGGTCTTCACAACGGGGGCGCGTTTTTGGGGTAGGGTTCCCGGAGGGCTCCTTGGAGGGAAACCGCCCCGGGCCCGAAATTACTTAGGGATCTCGATAACCTGCCCCGGTTCGCTGAGCTTTAGTCTGCTTGGGTCATTGAGGTCTTGGAGGAGGACCGGTTCGGCCTTGAAGGATCCTTTCGAGACGACCCGCGTAAGGTAGCGGAACTCCTGCTGGTTTGTGCCCCAGGCGGTGAAGTAGATGCGCTGCTCATCGACACGGTACGGTACGTTGCCCCAACCTCCTCCACCTTTTCCGGCATCGAGATAGTCATAGTTTACTTGTGAGAGTGGCCTGAGGCCGGAAGGAAGCGTGTCCACCAGGTCAAAACGATCGTTCTTACCAATCGTGCCGCCTATTCTGAGGACGACTTCGACTCGGTCACCTGGCTTGAAGGTGGTCTGTCTTACACCATTTACCTGGTAGTCGCGTGTAACGGTGAGCTGGCCTGACTGCTCTCCCGCGACCTGTTCGAGGGGCTGCTCAAAGCTTACGGCTGCCTCGACCGGACCCTCAACCCTCACAACCTCAAACTGCTCGAGGTTTGTCTTGTCGAGTGCGATTCGCTGAGTCTCACCATTCTTGAGCGTGACCGACTCTTCGCTGCCGTTAAGCCTGTAACGGAGCTGGGCCTCCCGCTGTACCGGCAGCCGCTCCAGTTCTGTACCGAGGGCGATTATTCGCTCCGCTGAGCTCAGTGTTGTCTTTGGCTCGTAGCGTCGTGTTGCCAGTGCGAGCGACTCCTCTTCGGGTGCGTCGATAAGGCTTGCGATCGTTGCCGCCAGCGCCATCATTATACGATTTTCTTCGTCCTCCTCCGATGAGGTAATCAGGAGGGCGGCGCCATCATTTTCCGATCCCTTTTCCAGCGCAGCTAGAAGGAGGGTGCGTGCTCCGGTGTAGTCTCCGAGCTGGGCCAGACCAAAGGCCAGGTTGAGCTCTTGCGAGGCGTTCAGCTGCCCAGAATACTGTGACTCGAAGAGGTGTAGTTCGTTGAGTACGGGGAGTCCCAGGCCGGCCTTTCCGGCCAGAGCCTGAGTGACCTCGTCGAGCGAGGCCGTCTCTGTCCCAATCTGTGTATCGAAGTAGCGCTCAAGTGCTGCCCGGTCAACTTCTTCGCCAATCAGCGAGGCGGTGAGCATGCTCGTTCTCAGATCTGCAGTACTGTAAGGGAAGAGCTGGAGTCCGCCGTTGCGAGGTTGATACAGTGTGAGGCGTTCGGGCCGCGGCCGCTCATAGTCGATGCCGAAATACTCCTTAAGGAGCTCATGTGCTCTAATAGAGGCGACCGTGCTATCCAGACGCGCGCTTGAGCTCCACTCCAGCTGACGAAGCTCTCTGTAGTAGGTTGCGTAGGGTTGGAGCGAGAAGGTTACTGTCGCCCTGTCTGTAGGGAGTGAGGCAAAGCTTGTCTCTGTGTCTAGAGTATAGGTCTGAGTGAGCTGACCTCGTGCATGGCTCTCCACAATTTTTAGTGGGCGCTCCAGGGCATCTCGCACTTTTCCGTTCTGGCTTCCGGAGGCTTTAATCATGTACTCACCGGGAGTGAGTTTAGGCAGCTCGATCCAGATATCACCACTCGCCTTGGCTTCTATCGTCTTTTTGAAGCTGGCAGCGGCAATTTCCAGAGAGTAGCTGACGAGCGAGCCGGGATCAAGCTCTGAGCCGTTTGCACGCAACCTTAGCTGAACCAAGTCTGTTGGTAGGTAGCTTTGTGCGGTTGTGAGATCGATAAAGAAGGGCAGTTTTACGACGACGGGCGTCAGCCCAACTCCCGCTCCAAGATCGGCGCTCACAGCCTGAGCGGTGAGGCGGAAGGTTGTGAGGTCATCCGGGAGCTGCACTGTTACCTCGGCCTTCCCATCGCTGCCGGTGGTGACCATCTCGAAGTAGGGTGTCGTCTCGAAGATTTTCCTGGTGGCGCCCTCATCTCCTCCTCCACCCTTACCTCCGACATCCTCCTCTGTGGGATCGGGTGAGGTACTCGCTCTAAAGATTATTCCCGAGCTCTGATAGGCGTATATCTGATGGAGTGGGTCGTCCTTGGAGTCGCGAAGAGCGTAGAGTGCCTCATCAACGAGTTTTAGATTGAGATCTGCAGTTACGGGGCGTCCCTCCGCATCGCGCACCTCCACCTTTACCTGAACCTTCTCTCCGGGCCGGTACTCCTTCTTATCAAGCGTTGTCTGGATGGTGAGCTCTTTTGAATCTTCATCAAAATAGACCGAGTCCGCTCCGGCATTGTGGTAGTAGACACCATCAAACCAGATCGTCGAAATGCTCACATTTGGAATGTGTTCACGCGCGAAGGTGAACTCAAAAGTGGGCTTGTCGCTGAGTGCCGTCTGAAGAACACCGTTCTGCTCTACAAAAAAGAGGAACTGGTCATCGGGCTGAGGCTGATATTCCTGATCGTCATCACCAAAGAGTTGGACTGTGACCTTCTCACCTGGATGGAAGCCCAGGGTGCCACCTTCAGAGTCGCGTTGTTGGTTGGTAACACGCGTCGAAAGGTAGCGAGGTTGCTGGATTACAGGCGCATCTCCAGGAGTAGTTTCGGGAACTGGTGCGATATAACGACGCGGATAGATTCCCGTACTGGTCAGGAAGTTGCGGCCCTTCGTATCCTTTCCCAGAACGCGCACAAAGTACTCGATGGCTGGATCGTAATCGTATGAGAAGGCAAACTCACCTTTCCCATCTGTAAGGACCGGCTGGGTGAGAAGCTGCTCATCGTGATAGACCAGCCGTGAAGGGCGGACTACCGTCTGGTCTATGGGGTCGTACTCAGTCTTATCCTCGTAAACTCTTTCGGAAACAACTTTGTAGAGCTCGAGCGTCAGAGGATAGTCGACAACCGGGCTGTCGAGGTGCCCCTTCGTGGTGCCATAGTTGCTGAGGTCGACTGTGTGTAGCTTTCCCTTAATTACGGGCCGTGCAGTCTGGTAGGAGTCACGGTCGAGTTCGAGCTGCATGTCGTTCCTAAATACTGAGATCGGAGTATCCTGACGAGCATCACCACTTTCTGCGTCGGCAACATCGATGGATATGTTCGCCCAGTTACTGTAGTTGTGGTAGCGCTCAACCCGTTCGCTGGTAGAGGTCCGATCTGAGGGAAGGAGTTCAGTTCCCTTGAAGATCTCACTGATCGAGCCGGTGGCATCGGTAGTTACGGTGCGGTTCTTTCCATTTGAGTTTACCTTTATAAAGAGCGGGGTTCTTGCGGCTGGTGTTCCCTCGAAGAACTCTACCTTGCCGCTGAGTGTGACGGTATCTTCCTCAAAAATCGCCTGCTTATTGAGCGAGAGATCAAGGTTGTAGAGGGGCTTTTGGTAGGTTGCGATAGAGAGGTACTGAGACCTAATAATCTGCCCGGCAGCGTCCCTTAATAGGAGTTCATAGTTATCCGGAACAAGGTTGCCCAGCTGAAGCTCGCCGATGAAGCTGCCTCGTTCATTTGCCTGCATCTGGATAACTGCGAGTGGCTTGTCGGACTGGTAGCTTCTGAGCTCGAGGGTGAGATTTTTATTAAGACTGCCGGTTTTTGGCTGTGCCATACCCCAGAAATGGATAAGATCACCCGGGAGGTAGAGCTCTCGATCTGTCGAAAGAGTACTCCAATAGGTCGGAGATGGCGCGTAAGAGCTGTATAGTTCCGAGCGGTCCTTCGCGACACATGATCCGCGGAGCATAAGGACCAGGGTCTCGCCTCCGGCACTCACGGTCATCAGGTCGCTGGTTATATACTGATCGTCATTGGCCCGGCACTCAGGGGTTGTAAAGGTCGCGACTCCCTGGGCATTTGTTGTTGCGCTTACTCCGCGCTCTCTGAGTGAGATAGTGGCGCCGGGAACAGCTTTGTGAGTAGTGGCGTTATTAACCCAGGCATATGAGGTCGTCTCTGATATGGTGGTTGAGACTCGATTTTCGGCGACTTGGAAGATAGTCTGATCAAAAAGCCTGCCATCGAGAATCATCTCAATGCTGTAGATACCTTTCTGCCCAAGCGGATCAAAAGTTAGGGCCTGACGTCCGGCCTGGTCCCCTTCGCGACTTCCGGAATGTTCGCCGATAGTGGTCGTTACCACCGGTTCACGCCCCTCCCAGTTAATTTCGTAAGAGAAGCAGGAAAAACAGGCCCAGCCCGGTACCTTGTTAAGCTGGACCTTATTAATCAGGTCATCAACAGAGTCAAAACGGTAGATCCGGATCTCGGCGGAGGCGGGGATTTTTTCTCCATAGCTTACGCTGAACTGGGGGCTTTCACTGGGGAGGAAGGTCTGGTACTCACGATTCCAGTCATCAAAAGTGAAGTAGCGTCCACTCTCATAGGTCACTGTTTCTCGCGAAGTTAAAAACTCAAGCTTGTAGTCTGCAGGGAGTGTCGGGCCGCTCTCACCAAGTGCCAGTTCTTTTTTCAGGGTCACAGTGTAGAGCGTCGTTGGGCTGAGTGGCTTTGAAGGTACGAAGGCGAAACGTCTATGTGTTACCTGCTCGAAACGGCCGGCCACGGAGGGAGTTATCTGAAAGGCTGACCTGAAAGCATCGAGGTTTACTCCGGTGTGGCTCAGGGTGATATCGATGCCCGTCGTGGTTGGAACCTGATCGGTCTGATTCCCGGGTGTGGAGCTGGTTACATGAAAGACATCCTTCACCTGAAAAGCATAGCTGTACCTCTTTGGCGTCACCACTCCCACCTCTGTCTGGTAGGCTGCATCAATGATAAGGTTGTAGACGGTGCCTGGAGAGAGCTCGGAATCGGGATGCACGACATACTCCAGCTCCCCTATCTTATTGAGAGTGAAGGAGGTCTCGGGCACGAATCGAAGGTGCGACTCAAGCTCGGCTCGCTCAACCGGCTGTTTTGTCGTGATATGGAAGGAGGTTGTCGCCTCTACGCCGGCCTCATCTCCCTCTACGGCCTGCACATCAAACATCTCTTGAGCATAAGCCGAGTCGATCACAAAAAGCTTACTACTCCAGAGTGAGATCAGTGAGGGTAGAAGGAGAAGCGCGATCGTCGTGAGCGCTACTCCGGGAACAAAGTACCTAAGCCACGGTTTGAGTTTTATTGTAGACATGGTTTGAGTCGGTTAGAGATTCAGCTTTAGTATACAACTGCGTGATGATGCCTACAACAAAAGGCCGGAGAGTAGTTACTCCGACCTTTTGTGATCTCCAACGTGATGTTAGCTTCACTCTCAAACGTGCCGATGGACAGTCCTAGAACTCGCCCCAGATGAGCTGGTTTGTGATCTCGTGGTGGTAGCGAACCTCACCCCCCTTTACCCGTCGCCCCAAGCTGCGAGGACTTCTGTCTGCGGTAGTCTTTTTCAGGGTGGCATATTTCTGGTGGTTTGCTTCACCCATGATCTCGGTCATAAAACCACTACGATTGAAGTTTCGGAGAGCCGTGTAGATCTCCCCGGGAAGTTTCTTTATGCGCCCGCTTATAGCTGAACGCATCAGCTCGAACTCCTCTTTAGTGGCATCGATGCCCTTCATTCCGGCTCTAAGAAGTGTATAGAATGCCAGGTAGGGATTGGCGTCGGGAGCAACCGTGCGGACCTCGATACGCGCGCTCTTCTCATTCCCAATCGGTATGCGGATCATTGAGCCGCGATCGGTCGAGGAGACCTTGATCTCGTTCGGCGCCTCAAAGGCGGGGTCGAGACGTCGGTATGAGTTCACACTCGAGTTAATCGCAAGACAGAGGTCCTGGGCGTGGAAGAGAATTCCTGTGAGAAAGCGGTAGGCCGTTTCAGAAAGTGAGTACTGGCCCTTCGCATCGTAGAAGAGGTTTACTCCATCCTTAGCAAGCGAGATGTTTGTATGCATACCGTTTCCGTTGATATCGGCGATTGGTTTTGGCAGGAAGCAGGCGGTAAGGCCCATCGTACTGGCGACTTGGCGTGCAATCAGCTTATAGAGCTGGACCTGGTCGGCCGTGTCCAAGGCCACACTGTAGCGGAAGTTCAGCTCAAACTGTGCGGGAGCAACCTCGGGGTGATCCTTTTCGTTTTGAAAGCCGAGTGCCCGCTTAACTTCAGCGAGTTTGTCTATAAAAAGTCGAAGGGAGTCCTGCGGAAGCGAGTTGAAGTAGCCGCTCATCGTAACCAGCTCAAAGCCGGCCTTCTCGTCGTAGTGCTGCTCAGATTTGTCTCCCTTAAAGAGGAAGCCCTCAATTTCGGGAGCGATATTTACCACAAGTCCGCGCTTGGTTCGGAGCTCTTCGCAGTAGTGCGAAAGTTTCCCCCGGAAGTCGCCGTCATAAAAGGTCGCATCCTTGTCCATGACGTCAGCAAAGACGAGCACCTTACCCGGGCCAAAAAGATCCGAAGGTGCCCAGCGGAAGCTCCTCCAGTCCACACGGAGGCGAAGGTCGGACTCAAACTGAGCGGTAAAGCCACGGATCGAGGAGCCATCAAAGGTTAGATTATCTTCAGAGCCCAGCAGGAAGTTCTTGTCGTAGTCCAGTGCGTGAAGGCGGCCCTCAAGATCGCAGAAGAAGAGGACGATCGACTTAATCCCCGCCTCTTTTTTTAGATACCCCATATACTCATCGCGCATCTCGTCATTACTGGCTCCGCCGATGCGCTTCTCTTTAACTTCAAGATTCTTCTGTTCGAGCTCGAGGTAAGACAGCTGAAGAAGGTGTTCCTGGCCAAAGCCGGTCTGAGCGTAGTCACGTTCGTGAGCCCTGAGGGTCTGTCGTGCGGCTCCAACTTTGGTCGATGAGGCGGTCTGCATAGTGGAAAGTAATTAGGAAAGTAATAACTCCACAATACAAAAAAAACGGCGCCGAGCAACCGACTTTATGGCTCAATAAAGCCCTCCGCAGAAGGTTACTACAGTACTTCGCCATCGTCACTACCGCGATATCTCAATCATCTGCCCCTGTTTTGTCGAAAAATCCGACAACAGTTTTTAGGTTGCCAGAGAAAGAAAATAGTGATGACCTAGTTCTGTGTGTGCCTCTCTAACCTTCTCGGGGGATGAGGACTCATCCCACCAAGTATCTCCTCCACTCGCCCGTGGAACTCCGTTTGGAGTACTTCATGGTCAAACTGATCAAAATCTTTTAACCTGATAATGTGAGAGTGGGTTAGGATTTCGCCATGTGCATGACCACTGCGAGTCCCTGTCGGATGAATAGCTGTATCAAGGTGCATGCGGGCTGCCTTCAAGGCCGCAAGGAAATTCTCGAGGCGGCTTTGAGCTACGGCTTCATCATACGAGTAGGGCAAAATTATGTAGTGGCCGCGAGAGCGAGCCTCCGAGCAGCGGCCGGAGTGAAAAAGTGCCAAAATAAAGTCACGTATAGTCCGACGAGCTACGGTAAGCTCATCCTCCGGGGTTTCTTTGTCGGCAACACTCTCAAGTGAGAGGTCTACCTCACGCGTAAGGGGCTGGAGCGCCTCCCCTTTGTGCCCCACCGGACCACCAACCTTCCTCAACAGTCGGGAAACTGAGCCTGCGACAACGGCCGATGTCGAGGGTGACTGAGGATCAACCGGAGTGGTTCTTAGACCATCCATTATCCGCCGAGTAAGCTCATCGATATACTTCTGTTTGATCAAGTGCGAGTGACCGGTATTTGTAGTCTGCTCCTGGTTATGGCCCCGCCAGTAGTGGAGCGAGTTGAACATGCTCACTAGTGAAAAAGCCGGCGCGCGAAAGGTATAGGGCTCTACCCCTTGATCGATGAGGCGTTCGATTGCCGTTTTGCCGGCGGCCGATTGAGCCGAAGGAAAGACGCCGAAACCATGGAGCTCACAGATCGCTCGAACATCAAAGGGAACTCGCCCTAGACGTTGCCAGCTGTCAAATTGGCGTGAGCGCCTATCATACTCACTCATATCTGAGCTCCTGCTTACGCCGCGCTCGCTAACAAATGCCCCAAAGGAGCCATCCGTAGCGTGTAGGACGTGCCCCATAACTTCCCTGTAGTCCGCAAGCATCTGCTGAGATTCATGAAAGCCGGCGCTGATCTCCTCGGGGGTTATAACGATATCCCTTAATCTTTCCCTAGTCATAGGAGGATAACTATAGCACAAAATAGCCACGGGTCAATTTTGCCCGTGAACTTAACTTATAACTTCACCATATGGGGTGGCTAACGGGAATCGAACCCGTGCTAACAGGACCACAACCTGTTGTGCTACCGCTACACCATAGCCACCATAAGCAGATTTGAGTACGGCGGGATTATACCAGGAAGTTCTATGCTAGAAAACAGTTAAAGTGCGTCAGGCGCCTCTCCCAGCTGTCGCTGGCTTTCCACCTGCTCTTTGAGCCGACGCATAACACCTTTAAGCATGAACTCGGCGAAGGCACGGCAGCCATCGTACGCCATTCGTAAACTAGACTCGCTCTCCATAGAGGCAAGGTAGTCATCGAGGACATTTGCGGCTGCATCAGTAACGATCCCTTTGATATGCCCCTCTTTGTCGAGAGTCGTCTCGAGAACTTTAAAGGGGACGGATGAGCCTGCCTCAAAGACCCCCCAGCACCAGCTGTCGATATCACCACGCATCTTAAGTGGAAGTGCGGAGTTATGCCCGAGCTGGCTCACCAAGGAGAACTCTGAAGGCGGTGAAGAGCGCCTAAAGTCCTCGGCGCAGAGGCTGTCGGTCGGGGAGTCTTCGGAGCTGCTGCTGTAACTCTGCTCAGAAGGGCCGCCCAGTGCTCCCTGATAGTCGGCTGGGGTTGTGCCCATCCGAGGTGCGAACGACTCCTGGGCCTGAGCCTGTTGTGTGGCAGCCGCCTCGTCCTTCTCCTTTTCTAGGAGAAGCTGGGCCTGATGGTCGATCTCGCGCTGAATATCCTCATTCCCAAGGATAATGAGGGCCAGAACAAAGCTCGCCGGTATGTTTTCGGCAAGAAGACGGGTTGCAAGGAGCATCACTCCCCTTTTCTGATTTGACTGAATGAGCATTAGAAGAATCTGCAGGAGCGTATCCTCCTTTTTTTTCTGTTTTTTCTCACTTTTAACGAGCGCCGCTATAACCGCACTATTCTTCTTGAGTCGCTCCTTGAAACGTTCAAAGGCGGCGGGATCGTATGATTCTCCCCCCTCGCCGGGCGCAAAGGACTCAAAACCTGCCATGAAAAACTAAACTACCGAGACAAAAATATCTCTGTGGACCTGACCGTCAAAACGTCTTCGACGTTTCTCCTGGAAGGTTACTTTTCCTTCCTTGAGTGCGTAGAGCGTGAAATCGTTTCCGATTGCACAGTTTTCACCGGGGAAGAACTTAGTTCCCTTCTGGCGAATGATGATTGCGCCTGCCTTTGCGAGCTGACCTCCGAAGAGTTTCACACCTCGTCGTTTGGCGACGGAATCACGACCGTTTCTGGATGAGCCACCAGCTTTTTTATGTGCCATAGCTCTGCGATTTTACTCAAAAGCATTTTAAGATGCAAGAGATAATCATCCATCTTATTCTCGACTTCACCTCCCGCCGGGGGAGCCCCTGCTGGTATCAGAGTGAGTTTTCTGGTATAATTGAGCGATTTATAAGTTTTTCTTTATGGAATTCAAGGGCCGCTCTTTTATAGGTTTAA